>JAIEOO010000393.1 GCA_019750475.1 Acetobacteraceae bacterium
GCCTCGCGCCGCGGCTTCCGGCGGCGCTCCTCGACGGCGGCGGGGAGGATGCGCGGCTGGTCGAGGTGACGCGGCCGCTCGCCACGCTGCTCGGCGCCTCGGGCCTCGCGCTGCGCGGCAAGCCCTGGGAGGAGGCGGCGCCGCTGCTCGGCCTCGCGCCGGTGCGCGACGCGCAGGCCGACGGAGACCTGTCCGGCGGCGTGCTGCACAGCGCCTGCTCGCCGGAATACGGGCCGCTCTTCCTGCGGCTCGAGCGGCGTCCGGCGCTGCAGATCGAGGCGCCGGACGCCGCGCTCCACCTCGACCTCGTGCTGGCGAATGACGGTACGCGCGAGGGGCGGCTGGCCGAGGCGCTGGGCGCGGCCGGGCATCAGATGGGCCAGGTGCGGCGCTCGCGCGACGCGTTCCTGCGCACGACGAGCCACGAGTTGCGCGCGCCGCTCGCGGGCATCATCGGCCTCGCGCGGATGCTCCAGGAACCGGGCGTCGCCGCCTCGGCCGAGGAGGTGCGGCAGCACGCGGCGGAGATCGCCCGCGCCGGCGAGGACATGCTCGCGCTCGTGGAGAACCTGCTCGCCGTCGCCCTGGTCGAGGCGGAGCGCCTCGTCCCGCGCCGGGAGGAGGTGGATCTGGCCGGCCTGCTGCGGCGGCAGGCGCAGCTTCTCGCGCCGCTCTTCGCCGGGCGCATGGTGCATCTCTCGCTCTCGCTGCCCGACGCCGCGAAGGGCGCGACCGATGCGCGCCTCGTGGGCTCCGCCGTGCTGAACCTGCTCTCGAACGCGCTCAAGTTCACCCCGCCCGGCGGCGAGGTCGGCTGCGCCCTCTCCATCGCGGCGGGGGTGGCGGAGATCCGGGTCACGGATACGGGCCCCGGCATCCGCGCCGGCGACCGCGCGCGGGTCTTCGCCGCCTTCGAGCAGGCGGGATCGAGCGCGGGCGGCGCCGGCCTCGGGCTGTTCATCGCGCGCAACATGGCCGAGGCGCTGGGCGGCAGCCTCTCGCTCGACCCGGCGCGCACCCGCGGCGCGGGCTTCGTCCTCCGCATCCCCGTCTACGACGAGCCGGGGGAGGGGCCGGAGTTGCGGTAACGCAAGGACGGTTCCCGGGCCGGGTTGTAGCGGAGGACCATGCTTGCCGACTGCCTGCACGACCTCGCGGCCCTCGGGCCGGCGGGGCTGCCCGCCCTGCTGGGCGGGATGTGGCTCGCCGGCCTGGCGGGCGGGCTGACCCATTGCTCCACCATGTGCGGCCCCTTCGTGCTGGCGCAGGCGGCGGCGAACGCCGACCGGACCCTCGCCGGCGGGAGGCTTACGCGTCTCTCGGGCGCGGCGCTGCTGCCCTATCACGCCGGCCGGATGGCCGGGTACGGGCTGCTCGGCGCCGGCGCCGGGGGCTTCGCCGCCGTGCTGACCCAGGCCGCCGGGACGCGCTGGCTGGCGGTGGCGCTGCTCGGCCTCGCCGCGCTGCTGATGTTCGCCCAGGCATCGGCCCGGCTCGGCGCGCTGCTGCCGAGGCCGCC
>JAIEOO010000050.1 GCA_019750475.1 Acetobacteraceae bacterium
CCGACGACGCGGCCGCCGGCCGCGCCCGGCGCGAGGGCGAGGCGCTGCGCACCGCGCTGCTCACCTCGCTCGGGCACGATCTCCGCACGCCGCTCACGGCCATCCGCGGCGCGGCCGAGACGCTGCGGACCTCGGGCGACCGTCTCACCGGCGCCACGCGCTCCGACCTGCTGCTGACCGTCGAGGAGGAGGCGGAGCGCCTGTCCCGCTGGATGGGCGCCATCCTCGACCTGGTGCGGCTGGAGGCCGGCGAGGTGAAGCCGCGGCGCGAGGCCGTGGACCTTGCCGGCGCGCTCGACGAGGCGCGGGACGCCGCGCTGCGTGCCCATGCCGGGCGGCGCGTGGCAGTGGAGACGGCACCGGACCTGCCGCGTCCGCCCCTCGACCCCGCCCTGCTCGGTCGCATTCTGGAGAACCTCTTGGACAACGCCTTGAAATACTCGGCCCCGGACGGCGCGGTCCGGCTCTCCGCCCGGCGCGAGGGCGCGCGCGTGCTGCTCGCCGTGGAGGATGACGGGCCCGGCATTCCCGGCGCCGACCTGCTGCGGGTCTTCGACCCGTTCTTCCGGGCCGGACGCACGGACAGCGTCGCGGCCGGTTCGGGCCTCGGCCTTGCCATCTGCAAGGGCCTCGTCGAGGCGATGGGCGGGCGCATCGCGGCGGAGAGCCCGGTGCGGGACGGGCGCGGCACGCGCATGACGCTGGGCTTCCCGACGTGACGGCCGCCCCGCCCGCGGTGCTCGTCGTGGACGACGAGCCGCAGATCCACCGCTTCCTCGGCCCGGCGCTGGAGGCGGCGGGCTACGCGCCCCTCCGCGCCGAGACGGCGCGGGAGGGGCTGCGCCTCGCGGCTTCGCGCGCCCCGGTCTGCGTGCTGCTCGACCTCGGGCTGCCCGACATGGACGGGAAGGAGGCGCTGGAGCGGCTGCGCGCCTTCAGCCAGGTGCCGGTGATCGTGGTGAGCGCCCGCGACCGCGAGGTCGAGAAGGTCGCGGCGCTCGACGTCGGCGCGGACGACTATGTGGAGAAGCCCTTCGGCGTCGCGGAGCTGCTGGCGCGGCTGCGGGCGGCGACGCGGCGCGCGTTGCTCTCGTCGGCGCCGGCGCCGGTCGTGCGGACCGGTCTGCTGGAGGTGGACCTGGAGCGGCGGCTGGCGCGCGTCGGTGGCGCGGAGCTGTCGCTCACCCCGCGGGAGTGGGATCTGCTCGCCGCGCTGGCGCGCGACCTCGGCAAGGTGGTGACCCAGCGGCGGCTGCTGACGGAGGTGTGGGGGCCGGCGCACGCCGAGGACACGCAGTACCTGCGGGTCTATGTCGGCCAGCTCCGGGCGAAGCTCGGCGAGGCGGCGGCGGTGCTGCGGACGGAGCCGGGCGTGGGGTACCGCTTGCTGGAGGTGGGGCCCATCGTCCTGTCGCCGGCGACGGGAGCGGACCCGAAGCCGCCGGGTGAACGACGGGGCTAGAGCCTTTTCACATCGTCCGTGGATAAGCTGAGTGTGCGATGTAGTTGGCGCACTCGGCTGGGGAGAAGCGG
>JAIEOO010000360.1 GCA_019750475.1 Acetobacteraceae bacterium
ACGCTCCGCGGCCCGGCGGCGGTACCCGGCTGGGCCGCGGCGGCCTCGCCGGGTCCGCTGTCGGCGGCGCACGCCTTCCTCGGCGACCGCTGCGAGGCCTGCCACCAACCGTTCCAGGGCGCGGGACCCGGCACGTGCCAGGCCTGCCACGCGGCCGACGGGCCGGACCTCGCGACCAAGCCCTCGACAACGTTCCACGCGGAGGTCTCGACCTGCGCCGGCTGCCACGTCGAGCACCTCGGCCGGGACCGGCGGCCCGTCGGGATGGACCACCGCGTCCTCTTCGGCGCGGCGCGCGGGACGCCGCGTGACCTCCGCGCCCGGCTGGAGCGCGCGGTCGCGCTCCTGGGCGACGGTCTGTCGGACCTCGGCGGAGGGCCGCCGGGAGGCCGGGCCCTCCGGCCGGCGGACGCAGACAGGATGGACTGCGCGGCGTGCCACGGCGGCCAGGACCCGCACCGCGGGCTGTTCGGCAATGCCTGCCAAGCGTGCCACACCACCGCTGCCTGGGGCGTCGCGGGGTTCCTCCACCCCTCGCCGGCCTCGCGGGACTGCGTGCAATGCCACGTCGCCCCGCCGAGCCACTACATGATGCACTTCGAGATGGTGAGCCGGCCGCTCGCCCGGCAGGAGCACGCCCGCGTGGAGCAGTGCTTCCTCTGCCACCAGACGGACGCGTGGAACAACATCAGGGGCGTGGGGTGGCGCAAGCACCACTGACGGACGTCGGCCGCCCCGTGTTCAGGCTTGGCGGGCTCCTGCGCCGATGGGCCCGGTGGAGGCCCCTGACGCCAACGGCGAGCCCGCGCCCGAAGCCGACGTCGCACATGCGGCGAACGCCGCGCCTTGTCGTGCGCGCGAGGCGGGGTCGGGCCGGCCCGTAGGCCGGCCCCGGGGACGCTCAGCTCCCGCCGCCGGGCGAGCGCGTGGTGCCGCCCGGCATCACCGTGCCGCCCGGCATCACGTGCGGCTGCCCGCTCGTATGCGCGGGCGGCACGTTCCCCATCTGGCCCGCCGGCATGGCGGCGACGCCGCCTTCGCGGCGGTGGTCCATCATCCCCGAGGCCGTTGTCGGCGTGGGTTGCTGGCACGCCGCCAAGCCGAGCACCGCAATCCCCAAAAGGGCCGGAAGCGCTGCCTTCGTCATCGCCTTGTTTGTCTCCTTTCGTTTGCCCCCGGAACCGCCGGCAACCCGCCGCCGCTGCGAGGATATGCGGGGCGGCGAAGGCCCGCCGGCTCGCGAACCACACCCGTCACCCCCAGGCGCAGCCTGGGCAAAGTTGGCGGCTGGGCAACGCGGCGCCGCCCGATGGTGGAGCTTTGTTACATTGTGGCGAACCGAAACCGGGGCGGAGGCGCCGCGCGGCGGCCGCCGCGCCCCCGTCCAGCACCACACGGGGGCGCGGAGACGCGGACGCTCCGTCAACGGCGGCAAACCTCGCCCAGGCGCCCGGCGGAAGCGGTCCTCGGCGGCGCGGCGCACCGCAGGGATCAGCGAAGCGCCGCGGCGGCGAGCCACGCCGCGCCTTGGCCAGCGGCGGGTCGGCGCGGCAGCGC
>JAIEOO010000377.1 GCA_019750475.1 Acetobacteraceae bacterium
GCCCCGCCCGGCCGCGACTTGGCGCCGCGCGGCGGCCCTCAGCCGGTGCGCATGGGGAATGGCCCGGGCCGCGGGTCGGGTGGTTCGTCGCCGCGCGCGGCCGGGCCGTCGCCGGGCGGCGGCGGACGGTCCGGGGGTGGATAGGGCGGCGGCCGCGGTAGCGGGGGGCGCGGCAACGGGGGCGGAGGCCGCGGACGCTGAGGCGGCGCCCCGCAAGGCCGCGCCCAAGAAAAAGGCAGCGCCCGCGAGGAGCGCTGCCCGGATCAGCCAGGGCGCGGCCGAGTGGCCGCGCGGCTCAGGCCGCCTGGCCGGAGGCGAGGCCGCCCTTGTCCATCAGCCCCTCGACCACGTCCCAGGCGACGAGCTTGTTGAGGAAGTTGTCGAGGTAGTTCGGGCGGACATTGCGGAAGTCGAGGTAGTAGGCGTGCTCCCATACGTCGCAGCCGAGGATCGGCGTGCCCTCGCCGGTCGAGATCGGATTCGCGCCGTTGGGCGTCTTCGTGACGGCGAGCTTGCCGTCGCCCTTGACGATCAGCCACGCCCAGCCCGAGCCGAACTGCGTCACGCCGGCCTGCTTGAAGGCCTCCTTGAACGGGGCGAGGCCGCCGAAGTCGCGGTCGATCGCGGCGGCGAGCTTCGCGGGCAGCTTGTCCCCGCCGCCATTGGGCGACATCACCTGCCAGAACAGGATGTGGTTCCAGTGCTGCCCGGCCTGGTTCAGCACCGGCAGCCCGTCCGCCCCGGCCTTGCCGGCCTCGGCCACGATCTGCTCGAGCGTCTTGCCGGCGAGGCCCTTCGATTCGACCAGCCCGTTCAGCGCCGTGACGTAGGCGTTGTGGTGCTTGCCGTGGTGCAGCTCCAGCGTCTCCTGGCACATGCCGTTGGCGGCCAGCGCGTTGGTCGAATAGGGCAGGGGGGGCAGCGAGAAGGGCATCGAGGCGTCTCTCCTGAGCGTTCCGCGGGGCTGCGGCGGCGCGCCCCGTCCGTTCCGCAGCTAAGGGCCGGGTCCGGCAGCGTCAACCGCGTCGCCGGGCCGGGGACGCTTGCTGGACGGTCCAGGACGCGCGAAGCCGCACGCCATGGCGAAGGACGACCCGGCGCCGCGCCTCTCCGCCTGCGGGGAGATCGCGCGCCTCCACGACCCCGATCGGTTCCTCTGCGCGCTGCTGGCGCCGGCCGCGCGGCGCGAGACGCTGTTCGTCCTCGCCGCGCTCAACCACGAGCTCGCCCGCGCGCGCGAGGTCGCCTCCAACCCGCTGATCGCGCTGATGCGCCTCACCTGGTGGCGCGAGACGGCGGAAGAGGCGGCGGCCGGCCGGCCGCCACGCCGCCACGAAGTGGCGACGCCGCTCCACGCCGAGATCGCGTCCGGCCGGATCCTGGCCGAGGACGTGGTGGCGCTGTGCGAGGCGCGCGAGATGGAGGCCGAGGAGGCGGGCGTGCCCAGCCTGGAGGCGTTCCAGGCCTGGCTGCGCGGGACCTCCGGGCGCCTCGCCGTCATGGCCGGGCGGGCCCTGGGGGCGCCGTCGGCGGCGCTGCCGGCGCTGGAAGCGGCGGGCGCGC
>JAIEOO010000193.1 GCA_019750475.1 Acetobacteraceae bacterium
CGCACCCGCGAGGCCGAAGCGCGCCGCGAGCTGGCCGGCCGGGTCGTCGAGCCGCAGCGCGTCGGCCCAGATCAGGCCACCGGGCCCGCGCACGCGCCAGGCGTCGCGCAGGAAGCCCGTGGCGAAGCGCTCGCCCCGCGCGACGCGGCCGAAGACCAGCATCTCGGTCGCGAGCAGCCGCGCGCCCGGGGCCAGCGCCACCTCCATCCGGCGGTCGAGGCGGGCGCCGTCGAACAGGATCGTCTCCTGCGGCAGCCATTCCAGCGCCGCCCCCTCCCCCAGGGTCAGGCGGGCGGTGACGCGGGTGGCGGCCCCGAGGGAGCGGTAGACCTTCTCCGCCGCCGCGCCGGTGAGCGTCGCCCGCGCGCCGGGCTCCAGCGCCACCTCCGTCGTCACCGCGTCGCCGCCGGCCAGGCCGCCTGCCACATTCGCCAGCGCGACCTCCGGCGCGGCGTGGCGCTCGCCATCCGGGAAGAGGGCGCGCAGCGGCGCGCGGTGGTGCAGCCGCGACAGGCCCCGCCGCCCCATGACGAGGTGCAGCCGCCCGTCGGCGCGCTGATGCGGAAGGGTCTCGGCATCCCATGGCATGGATGAAGCCTCGCATGGTGAAGCGGGGCCTTGGCAAGCCATCCCGCGTGTTGGCAATTTGGACGCCATGAGTCGAACCCCACTCACCTGCTTCCTGCTCGGGCGCACGTGGCGCATCGAGCGCCCGTGGGGCGATCTGCCCGCCGGCCCCGGCCGCGTCTCCGACGTGGCGACCGACGCCGAGGGCCGCGTCTTCGTGCTGCTGCGCTCCGACCCCTATGTGGACGCGCCCGGCCCCGCCGTCGTCGTGCTCGACGCCGCCGGCCGCCGCCTCGCCGCCTGGGGCGAGGAAGTGGCCGATGGCCACATGCTCGCGACCGCGCCCGACGGCGCGGTCTGGGTCGTGGACCGCGACGCGCATGAGGTGGTCCGCTTCGCGGCCGACGGCCGGCGTCTCGGCGGCATCGGCACGCGGCACCAGGCCGGCGCGCCCTTCAACAGCCCCTGCGACCTGGCCTTCGCCGCCGATGGGCGCATCTACGTCGCGGACGGCTATGGCGCGAGCCGCGTGCACCGCTTCGCCCCCTCCGGCACGGCGCTCGAGGGCTGGGGCCGGCCGGGGCGACGCGGCGGGGAGTTCAGCACCCCGCACGCCATCTGGGTGAACATCCACGGCGAGGTCGCGGTCTGCGACCGCGAGAACCACCGCCTCCAGATCTTCGAGGCGAGCGGCCGCTTCCTCCGCGAGATCTCGGACCTGCACAAGCCGATGGACGTGGTGTCCGACGCGGCCGGCCATTGGTGGGTGACCGACCAGGTGCCGCGGCTGTCGGTCTTCGCGCGGGATGGCTTGCTGCTCGGCCGCGCGCGGGCGGTGCTGAACGGCGCGCATGGGCTGGCGCTGCACCCCGATGGCAGCGTGCTGCTGGCGGAGATGAACCCGTCGCGGCTGACGCGGCTGGTGCCCGTCTAGGTGTTTGGTCCCGGGATGAGGTGGTGCGGGTTAATGGTGAAGAGCGAAGGATCCTTGGCCCATGCGTCGCAG
>JAIEOO010000080.1 GCA_019750475.1 Acetobacteraceae bacterium
CCGGCGGAACCAGGCCGCCGCGCCGGCCGCGCCGGCCAGGCCGAGGAAGGGCAGCATCGGCATGCCCGGCATCAGCGCCATGAGCGCCGAGGCGGCGGCCGCGATCGCCAGGGGCTTCGGCCCGTTGCCGAGCTGCGCGCCGAGCAGCTGGTCCGCGCGGCCCTCGGCGCCCGCCTTCGTCACCACGATGCCGGCCGCGACCGAGACGAGGAGGGCGGGAATCTGGCTGACGAGGCCGTCGCCCACCGTGAGCAGCGAGAAGGTCTGCACCGCGTCGGCCAGCGGCATGCCGTGCCGCGCGAGACCGATGGCGAGCCCGCCCAGCAGGTTGACGAAGGTGATGATGATGCCCGCGATGGCGTCGCCGCGCACGAACTTCGCGGCGCCGTCCATCGAGCCGTAGAAGGCGCTTTCCTGCTCCAGCTCGCTGCGGCGGCGGCGGGCCTCGGCCTCGTCGATCGAGCCGGCCGAGAGGTCGGCGTCGATCGCCATCTGCTTGCCCGGCATGGCGTCGAGGCTGAAGCGCGCGGCGACCTCGGCGATGCGTCCCGACCCCTTCGTGATCACCATGAAGTTGACGACGAGCAGGATGGCGAACACCACCAGGCCGACCAGCACGTCGCCGCCCATGAGGAAGCCGCCGAAGGCCGCGACCACGTGGCCCACGGCGTCCGGCCCCTCGTGCCCGTGCGAGAGGATCGCGCGCGTCGTCGCGATGTTGAGCGCGAGGCGCAGCAGGGTGGTCAGCAGCAGGATGGTCGGGAAGGCGGTGAAGTCCAGCGGCCGCGTGAGGAAGAGCGCGACCATGAGAACGAGCACGGAGGAGGTGATGGACAGCGCGAGCGCCGCGTCGAGCACGAGCGCCGGCAGCGGCACCAGCATGACCGTGAGCAGCGCGATGACGCCCACGCCGAGGAGGATGTCGCCCCCCGGCCGTGCCGCGCCGAGCCAGCCCGGAACCGCGATGCTGCCCGCCGCCATCCGCGCTACTCCGCGTAGCCCGGCGCCGCGGGCACGGCGAGGCCCATGGCGCGGTAGTCGTTGATCTTGTTCCGCAGCGCCCGGATCGAGATGCCCAGCACCTCCGCCGCGCGGGTACGGTTGCCGAGGCACTTGGCGAGCGTGCCGATGATCAGGTCGCGCTCCACTTCCTCGACCTTGCGGCCGACCAGCCCCTCGATCCCCGCCGTCGCCGGGGCGGGCGCGGCGGAGCGGAGCTCGATCGCGTCGGCCGTGATCGCGTGCCCGGTGGCCAGCAGGACGGCGCGGTGCACCGCGTTCTCGAGCTCGCGCACGTTGCCGGGCCAGGAGTGGGCACGCAGCGCGGCCGCGGCGTCCGGCGCGATGGCGCGCGCCGGCAGGCCGTTGGCGCGGGCGTAGCGCTGCGCGAAGTGGCGCGCCAGCGGCAGGATGTCCGCCGGCCGGTCGCGCAGCGCGGGCAGGTGCAGCCGCACCACGTCGAGGCGGAAGAAGAGGTCGGCGCGGAAGCGCCCGGCACGGACCTCCTCGCCGAGGTCGCGGTTGGTGGCGGCGAGGATGCGGACGTTCACCTTCACCGGATGCGTGCCGCCGAGGCGGTCCACCTCGCGCTCCTGGAT
>JAIEOO010000206.1 GCA_019750475.1 Acetobacteraceae bacterium
CGCCCGCCGCGCGGGCTGGCTGGCAGCGCCACGGGCAGGCGCGCGTGCGGCGCGAGCGCCGAGCGGCCCTTCGCCGCGCCTCAGCCGAGGCTCAGCACCACCAGCATCACGAGACCGAGCGCGATCCGGTACCAGCCGAAGGGCGTGAAGCCGATGCGCGAGATCACCGACATCACCCAGCGCACGGTGACGAGGGCGACGAGGAAGGCCGCGACGAACCCCACCCCGATCTGCGCCAGCCCGTCGAGCGACAGCTCCGCCCGCGCCTTGAACAGCGAATAGGCCGCGGCGGCGAGCATGGTGGGGATTGCCAGGATGAAGCTGAACTCGGCCGCCGTCCTGCGATCCACCCCGCAGAGCAGCGCCGTGATGATCGTCGCCCCCGAGCGGCTGGTGCCCGGGATCATGGCGAGCGCCTGGCCGAAGCCGATCAGCAGCGCCGCGAGCGGCCCCATCTCGGGGATGGAGCGGATGCTGGGCGTGGTGATCCGCCGCTCGATCACGATGATGGCGACCCCACCCAGGATGAGCGCGACGCAGACCACCCAGGGGTTGAACAGCAGCCCCGTGATCGTCCCGTGCAGCGTGGCGCCGATCACCATGGCCGGGATGAAGGCGAGCGCGATGTTGACGGCGAAGAAGCGCTCCGGCGTGCCGGGCTTCCGCATGCCGAGCGCCACCTGCATCAGCCGCCGCCGGAACAGCACGATGACGGCGAGGATGGCGCCGAGCTGGATCGAGATCTCGAACACCTTGCCCGGCGGGCCGCGGAACCCGATCAGCTCCCCCAGCAGGATGAGGTGTCCGGTGGAGGAGATCGGCAGGAACTCGGTCAGACCCTCGACCACGCCCATCAGCAAGGCTTCGAACACCGCTCTCTCCTCGACCCTGGAGCGCGCCAGCTAGCGCAGGATCGCGCCGACCGAAATCGGTCTGGGCGCGAATCCTTCGCTCCGCGCCGCCGGCAGCGGCTTCGCTGTGAGGAGGGTCAGGGCGATGGCGGCTCGCGCACGAACCGGTCCGCACCGGCGAGCACCGATTGCCACAGCTTCGTCGGCTCCTCGGCGTCGGCGACGTTGGTCGTCATCTGCCACAGCGTCTCGATGGCCTCCGCGCCGCCCGCGACGACGAGCTGGCCCACCCAGGCGGTGATGGCCGGCGCGGGCCAGCGCACGGTGAAGGCGATCAGGTCGCCGTTCACGTGGCCGGCCAGCGCGCCCGTCACCGGGCCGCCGCCGCTGCTCACGGCGCTCGTGTAGGTTCCGGTGATCGAGCCGCCTTGCACGGCCAGCTCCATGGTCGAGCCGAGCTCGTTCCGCCAACGGCCGCTGAAGTCGGGGCCGGGGCCCGTCCCGCCTGGGGCCGCTGCCGCGACCCTCGTCAGCATCCGGTCATGTCGCACGGGAGCCTCCCTCGCCTGAGATACAGGGAAGCCTAGCGCAGGTGCGGCGACATTCCAGCCGGCATCGTGCGGACCGAGACCGACCCGGCGACGACCGGCCTCGGGCATGCCGCTCCTCGCCGCTGCCGGCCGCGAGCGCGGCCGGGCGCGCCCACGCGACGCTCCGCGATGCCGCCCGTCCGGGCCAGGGGGCGAGG
>JAIEOO010000260.1 GCA_019750475.1 Acetobacteraceae bacterium
TGCGGCGCAGCTCGTCGCCGCGCCCCGCCTCCCGCGCGAGAACCGCGAGGCGGGAGCGGAGCGCGTCGCGCTCGGCGCGCTGCTCCGCCAGCTCCCGCCCGACCTGCGCGAGGTAGTGGCGCCCCACGAAGCCGGTCGCGACGGCCGCCGCCACCGAGACCGCCAGCGCGACGCCGAGGGCGCTGCGGTAGCTGTGCCCGGCATGGAGCACCGCGAGCACGGCCCCCGCCGCTCCGGCGTAGGCGTGGAAGGCGAGCGTGGCGGAGGGCCGGAGCCCCGCGCGGCGCGCCCGGGCCGACCGCCGCGCCGCGGAGTGGACCAGGAGGAGGGCGAACAGCAGGGCGGCGGCGATGCCGAGGAGGCCCCCGGGCAGGCTGCCCGCGAAGCGCGGCGCCTCGTGGAGGAGGAAGCCCGGCGCGAGGAGGAGGGCCGCCGTCAGGAGCCCGCCGACGGCGGCGCGCTCGGAGGGCCCCACCTCAGGCCTCCACCACGAGATCGCCCGCCGACTTCGCCTGGCAGGCGAGGACCAAGCCCCGGGCCTTGTCCTCCGGCGCGAGGCCGTCCTCCACCTCCATCGTCACCGCGCCCGACCGGAGGGGCACCGCGCAGGTTCCGCAGACGCCGACGCGGCACGAGAAGTCGATGGCGACGCCCGCCGCCTCCGCGGCCTCGAGCACGGTGCGGCCCGGCGGCAGCGGCGCGGACCTCCCGGAGCGCGCGAAGGACACGGTCGGCACCGGCGCGGCCGCGGCCTCGGGCCCGCCGGCGGGGGCATCCTTGGGGACGGGCGGCGTCGCCTCCTGGCCGCGCGCGGGGCCGAAGGCCTCCGTCCGCACCGCCCCGGCGGGCACGCCGAGCTCGGCCAGAGCCGCGCGCACCGCCTCCATCATCGGCGGGGGCCCGCACAGGTGGACGCGGCGGCGGGCGATGCCGGGCACGGACCGCTCGATCAGCTCCCGCGTGACGACGCCCTCGGGGCCCATCCACGCCGTGCCCTCGGCGCGCCGCATGGTGGCGACCACCTGGAGGTTCGCGTGGCGCCGCTGGAGGTGCTCGAGCTCGTCGCGGAAGACGAAGTCGCGCGTGCTCCGCGCGCCGTAGATCAGGTGGATCTCGCCCGGCCAGCACAGGTCCGTCAGCGTGCGCACGATGCTCATCATCGGCGTGATCCCGACGCCGCCGGCGATGAGCACGATGCCCCCCGGATCCTCGCCGCCGAAGGTGAAGGCGCCCGCCGGCCCGGCCACCTCCAGCTCGTCGCCCGGCCCGACACGGTCGTGGAGGTGGCGGGAAACGGCGCCCTGGGCCTCGCGCTTCACCGTCAGCTCGACGTAGGCGGAGCGCGTGGGGGGCGACGCGATGGTGTAGGAGCGGCCGACGCGGCGGCCCCCTTCCTCCACGGTGACCGTCAGGAACTGCCCGGGCGCGAAGGCGAAGGGCACGGGCCCGCCGCCCGCCGGGACGAGGCGGAAGGTCTTCACGTCGGGGGTCTCGGCGAACACGCCCGCAACGCGCAGCCGCCCCCGCCAAAGGGCCGCACGGGCCGGAACGGGGGCCGCGGCGTCGCGAGGCTCCGGCGCGGCCGGCGTCGCCGGGGGCGGCG
>JAIEOO010000259.1 GCA_019750475.1 Acetobacteraceae bacterium
CGGCCGCGCGCGCCGTCCAGTAGGCCGCTGCGGCGCGCATCGCGGGCGCCGCCGCCTCGTTGCGGGCCGCGCGCTCGAAGGCCGCCATGGCGCCCTCGTAACGCTCGAGCGCCCAGGCCGAGAGCCCGGCCTGGAACGCGGCCGTCGCATTGTCGGGCGCGAGACGCAGCGCCTCCTGCGCGAGCCGCAGGGAGCGCTCATCCTGCCCCTGCCGGAACAGGGCCTGCGCCGCCTCGGCCTTGAGCTGCCCCGCATAGGCCGGCGTCATGCCGCGGGTGCGGGCGATCAGCGCCGACATGGCGTCGAGGTTCCCCTCCGCCGCGCGCTGCTGCACCGCCCGGTCGAGCGAGGGGTTGCGGTTCTGCACCGGCCCCGCGGCCTGTTCCTCGGGGAGGGTGTCCTGCAGCGGGTTCGGCCACTCCGCCAGCAGCGGCGGGGGCGGGACCGCGGCGCCGCGGGGCAGGCGGGCCACCAGCATCTCGTGCAGCAGCGGGGCGTCCGGGTGGTCCGAGAAATCGGCGAGCCAGGATTGGAACTCGGGGACCGCGGCCTGCTCGCCCTGGCGGCGGAGGCGATCGGCGACGAGATGGCCGATCAGGCGGCGATCGTCGAGGCGTTCGACCTCGCGGGTGGCGGCGGCGAAATCGCCCCGGGCCTGCGCCTCGAAGGCGCGCCGCATGCGCGCGGCATCCTCCGCCCCCATCGGCTGGGGCAGTGCGGCTCGGGTTCGGGTGGGGTTGCCCGGCTGGTCTGGCGCCCGTGTGTCGCCCCTCTGCGCGGTGGCCGGCTGCAAGGCACCGGCGCCGAGAAGGACGCCCAGGGCCATCGCCCAGGGACGGGCCATGCGGCAGATCGCGGTCATGGCGGGCGGGTCGTTAGCCCCGAGGCGCGATCCCTGGCAAGCGGAAAGAGCAGGAAATCGTCAGTCGAGACCCAACAAAATTTTCACATACTGGCAGTTGGGCGTCGCAACCCTTCGGTCCACGCCAGCATGCCACAATCTAGCCATCATTCATCCGCCGCTTGAGGGCCAGCAGATCGGCCCAGGCTTCACGCTTCGCCTGCGGGTTGCGCAGCAGGTAAGCCGGATGGAGAGTGGGCAGCGCCGCGATGACTTCAGAATTACTTGCCACGACGTTGTTCCATTTGCCGCGGAGGCGGGTGATCCCCTCTCCCGTGGCGAGGAGGGCCTTGGCCGCCGTGCCGCCCAGGAGCAGCAGCAACCGCGGCTTCGCGAGCTCGATGTGGCGGCGGATGAAGGGCAGGAACATCGCCACTTCGGCGTCCGTCGGCGTGCGGTTGCCGGGCGGGCGCCAGGGCAGGATGTTGGAGAGATAGACGTTCTCGGCGCGGCTCAGGCCGATGCTGGCCAGCATGCGGTCCAGCAGCTGGCCGGACACGCCGACGAAGGGCTTGCCCTGACGGTCCTCGTCGGCGCCGGGCGCCTCGCCGACCAGCATGATCGGCGCGCCCGGGACACCGTCGCAGAAGACGAGGTTCGTCGCCGTCTCGCGCAGGGGGCTGCCGGCGAAGGCGGCGAGGGCGTCGCGCAGCTCGGCCAGCGTTGCCGCCGCCGCCGCCATGGCGGCGGCTTCCTGCGCGGCGGGGACGATCGGGCGCGGGGCGGAGGC
>JAIEOO010000136.1 GCA_019750475.1 Acetobacteraceae bacterium
TGTCGGCCAGCCGGTCGCGGCGCTCGCCGCCCATCCGGCGGTCGGCCCGCGGCTGCGCCGGATGGCGGCCGGGCGGCAGCGCGTGGTCAGCGACGCGCTGCGCGGCCCCGAGGGCGCGCCCATCGCCGAGGCGGGCCCCTGGCTGCAGGGCTGGGCGGCCACGGAGGAGGCGCGGTGCCTCCTCGGCTTCGACACCCACACCGAGAACGTGGTGATCATGCTGCTGGAGGGCGGGCGCCCCTCCCTCTTCATCCCGCCGCGCTTCGCCCCCTGGCCGGAGCCGCTGCGGGAGGCGATCCGCGGCTTCGCGCCGGAGCTCTACCCGACGATGCGCTTCGGCTGATCGGCCCGCGACGCGAGGACGACGAGGTTCGCCCGCTCCTCGCAGTCGTTCGTGGCGAAGGCCCCGCGCTGCACTTCGTCCCAGCAATCGGAATAGAGCAGCGCCTCGGTCCGGCCGCCGGCGCGGTCCAGCCACTCGACCAGCTCCAGCATGCTGTATTCGCGGACATGGTGGTGGTGCCGCTGCGAAGGGTCCGCCGTTTCCGGGAAGAGCGGCGCCGGGTTGCGGCCACGCTGGAGCATCGCCAGGCCGTGGCGCCCGAAGAAGTTCGGCGTCGTCACGAGCAGCAGCCCCCCCGGCGCGAGGTGGCGCAGGAGGAAGGCGAAGACGCGGCGCGGATGCGCCAGCAGGTGCTCCAGGACCTCGCCGAACAGGATGAAGTCGTAGCGCGTCCCGAGGTCGCGCGCGTCGAGGTCGGGCACCTCGAGGTCCACGGCGTGCTGCCCGAGGCCGAGCGCCTCCGGGAAGGCGTAACCCGGCGCATCCGCCATCTCGACCGTCGCGGCGGGGAACAGCCGGCGCAGGATCAGGGTGTTCACGCTGCCGCCGACATCCAGCAGCCGCGGGGCCGGCGGGAGGCGTCCTTCGCGCTGGAGCGCGGCGATGATCCCGGCCATCTCGATGAAGCGCCGGCGATGCCGCGCCAGGTATTCGGGCTGGGTGCCGGTGCCGACCGCCGCGACCATCTCCGCGAGAGCCGCCACCGCGGCCGAGTCGAAGCGGCCCTCGTCGAGGCCGTGCTCCGCGATCGTCCTGGACAGGGCGGCCCAGCCCGGCGCCAGCAGGCCGCTGCCGGCCAGCTCGATCGCGGAGACGTCGGCCGCGAGGGAGCGGCGATCCGCCGGCGGCGTCACGACCCGGAGCGCGTGCTCGCGGAGGCGGCGCCAGCGCGTCCACCAGGACAGGGCCGGGCGCCGGGGCAGAGGTTCGAGGGTCATCCGCCGGGAGGGCTGCCATGGATGACGCCCATGGCCAAGCCCCGCGGCGGCGTCAGGCGGGCGGGTAGCCCGGCTGCTTGTAGATGGTCGCCTGCTTCTCGGTGATGTCCGGGTGGTAGACCCGCGCCGTCCAGTCGGGCTTCGCCACCTCCTCGATGCCGACCGACACGGCGGCCTCGGTGCAGTTCGCGGTGGCCATCACGGCCTGCGTGACCGCCTCGGCGATGGCGGCCTTCTGCTCCTCGCTGCGGCCGGGATAGAGCTTCACGATGACATGCGGCATGGCGCGTCTCCCTTCGCGCGGAGCCTAGAGCCATTTCACGCCGACCGGAATCGCGATTGGTGCTTCCGGCGCGGGTATGATATGTGATTCATCGGGC
>JAIEOO010000025.1 GCA_019750475.1 Acetobacteraceae bacterium
GCCGCCGCGCCGCGTCCTCCGGCGCCAGCGCGAGGAAAGGCTCGCCCACCAGGTCGGCGGGGCCGACCCAGGGGCGCGAGGCGAGGGGGTGCGCCCGCGGCACCGCGCACACCGCCAGGGCCTCCGCGAAGGGGTCGCGCCGCAGCCCCGCCGCCTCCGCCTCGTCGGCGGCCAGGCCGATCTCGGCGCGCCCGCCGCCCACGAGGTCGCGCACGCCGAGGCTGTCCGTCACCTCCAGCGACACGCGCACCCCGGGCCAAGCGGCGCGGAAAGCGGCGACGGCGCGCGGCGCCACCCGCGCCGCCATCGCCGGCAGGCAAGCCACGCGCAGCACGCCGGGCCCGCGCTCGCGGATGCGGGCGGCGGCCTCGCGCACCCGGTCCAGGCCGCGGAACGCGGCCTCCACCTCGCGGTGCAGCAGCAGGGCCTCCTCGGTGGGCAGTAGCCGGCCGCCGGCCCGCACGAAGAGCGCCATGCCCGCCGCGCGCTCCAGCCGCGCCAGCGTGCGGCTGACCGCAGGCTGCGACGTGCGGAGAAGCTCCGCCGCGCGCGTGGCCGTGCCGGCACGCAGCACGGCGGAGAAGACCTCGAGGGAGCGCATGTCCATGCCCGACCATATCACGGGCGCATGGACGGCGCCCCGCGCGGCATTGGACGGCATGGCGCGCTCCGGCGATGGTGCGGCCTGTCATTCGGAGGCACGGGCGCGATGGCGGGCATTCTGAAGCGGCGGACGATCCTGCTCGGGGCGGCGGCGCTGCCCGCTGCGCCCGCCCTGGCGCAGCCCACCTGGCGGCCGGAGCGCGCGGTGGCCATCGTCGTCGGCTTCGCGCCCGGCGGCGGCGCCGACACGATCGCGCGCGGGTTCGCCGACTGGGCGCGCGGCGCGCACGGCGTGAACGCCGTGGTGGAGAACCGCACGGGCGCCTCGGGCAGCATCGCCACCGAGCGCGTCGCGCGCGCCGCCCCCGACGGGCACACCGTCTCCGTCGCCGTGCCCAGCCCCATCTGGGTGTTCCCGCAGCTGGAGCGGGCGCCCTACGACCCGCTGCGCGACCTGTCGTACCTGGCGCAGGTGCTGACGCAGCCCTGCCCCCTCTACGTCCGCGCCGACAGCCCCATCCGCGACTGGGACGGCTTCGTCGCGGCCGCGCGGGCGCGGCCCGGGGCGCTGCGCTGGGGCACCTCCGCCTCGCGGGGCTTCGCGGAGATCCTGGTCTCCGCCGCCATGCGCCACCTCGGCCTCGACACCGTCAGCGTGCCCTTCCGCGGCGGCTCGGAGGCCATCCAGGCGCTGCTCGGCGGCCACATCGAGGCGGTGGCGTCGTCCGATTTCGGGCCCGCGCTGGGGGCCGGGCAGGTGCGGCTGCTGGTGGAGAGCGGCCCGCTGCGCATCCCCGGCCAGGAGGGCGTGCCGACCTTCCGCGAGCTGGGCTACCCCCTGTCGGTGTCGGTCTTCTACGGCGCCGTCGCGCCCGCCGGGCTGCCCGCGCCGGCGCGGGCGTGGTGGGAGCGCGCTTGGCTGGACTACGCCGCGAGCCCGGCCTTCCGGGACCTGGCGGGGCGCATGTTCGGCATCGTCGCGCCGCTCGACGGCGCGGCCTTCGCCGCCGCGGTGCGCGAGGGCCACGCCGGCTTCGGGCGCGCGCTGGCCGCGATGCCG
>JAIEOO010000306.1 GCA_019750475.1 Acetobacteraceae bacterium
CGCGGCGCGGGGGCCGGGGGCGCGCTGCGCCGGCGCAGCGCGCCGAAGCCCTTCGCGCGCGCGACCAGCTCGGCGGCGAAGGCGGCATCCTCTCCCGGGCCGGGCTTGGCGAGGCAATCCACCGCGCCGCGGCGCATCGCCTCCATCGCCGCGGCGGCGCCGCGCGGCGTCAGGGTCGAGGCGACGATGACGCGCAGAGCGGGATCGGCGTCGAGCATCAGCGGCAGCGCCGTCAGCCCATCCATCACCGGCATCTCGAGGTCGAGCACGGCGACGTCGAGGCCACCGGCCCGGACGGCCTCGACCGCCTCCTTGCCATTCCGCGCGCGGGAGGCGACGCGGAGCGCCGGGTCGGCCTCCAGCATGCGGGTGACGGCGGCGCGCGCGACGGCGCTGTCGTCGCAGACCAGGACCCGGAGCGGGGCTGCGGTCATGCGGCGGCCTCGACGCGCCGTCCGATGGCCAGGATGCGCCGCGGGTCGAGCTCGACCAGCAGGCGGTCCTCCAGCCGATGCACGGCGACCGCGTGTTCGCGCCACGGCCCGCGCAGCGTCTGCGGCACCTCCTCCCGCGCCTCGGCCGGCAGGGACAGCACCTCGCCCACCTCGTCCGCGAGCAGGCTGTAGAGCTCCCCGCCCTCCTCGACGACGACGTTCATCCGCGGCGCGTCGGGCGCGGCCGGCGCGAGCCCGAGGCGCACGCGCAGGTCAACGGCCGTGACGATGCGTCCGCGCAGGTTCAGCACGCCCGCCACGCCGTCGGGCGCGAGGGGGACGGCCGCGATGCGCTCGCACCGCATCACGTCCCGGATGCGGGAGACGGGCACGCCGCACAGGCGTCCGTCCACCTCGATGGTCAGCAGCAGCGTCGTGGCGCTCATGCGTCGGCCCTCTTGCGGATGGCGACCGACAGCGCCTGGAGGACGCGGTCACGGTCGAACTTGGCAACGTAGTCGTCGAAGCCCGCGCTCCGGCCGCGGGCCACGTCGGCGGGACCGGCGCGGCTGGTCAGCGCCACCACCGGGATCTCCCGCCAGATGCCCTCGCGCCGGATCTCCTCGAGCAGGCCGAACCCGTCCATGCCCGGCATCTCGATGTCGGAGAGGATCGCGTCGAACTCGACGCCGCGGGTGCGCAGGGCGAGCGCCGAAGACGCGTCCGGGCAGGCCGTCACCTCGTAGCCCGCGGCGGACAGGGCAGGGGCCACGACCTGGCGGAAGAAGCCGCTGTCCTCCACGAGGAGGAGGCGCGGCGTCTTGGCGTCGCGGCTGCCGAACCAGTTGGCGTCGCCCTGGCGCAGCCAGTAGGCGCAGTCGAGCACGTCCGCCGCGCGGCCCGCCACCACGGCCGAGCCGAGGAAGCCGCGCCGCCCCTCGCTGGGACGCAGCACGAGGGTCTCCTCGCAGATGTCCACGATCTCGTCCACGGCGAGGCCGACGCGCCGCTCGCCGTCCTGGAAGACCATGACATCCTGCTGCCCGCCGGGCGGCGGCCGCTCCCACGGCCCGAGCGCGACGAGGGGCATGAGGCTGCCGAGGTACTGGGTCGCCGGCTGGCCGTTCGCCTCCTCGATCGCCTCCGCCGGGATGCGCTCGAGCCGCGCGACGAGACCGAGCGGCACGACGGCCGGCGTGGCGGCGCCACCGGCGCGGAACAGCAGCAGCTGGGTGCGCGCGTCC
>JAIEOO010000429.1 GCA_019750475.1 Acetobacteraceae bacterium
GCCCCGGCGACGGCGGCGGCGGCGGCGGCGTCCGGCCTCGTCCCGCGCGTCGCCATTGACGGCGCGCGGCCCGGCGCCGGCTTCCTCCTCACCCGCCTCGTCCTCGGCCTCCTCCTCCTCGGGCTCGGCCATGGGGGCGTAGTCCATGCGCAGCGCCGTCGGGCGCTCCGGCTCCTCGGCGGCGCGGGGCGGCAGGCGGGAGCGCTCGATGCGCGTCTCGGCCCCGTGCAGCGTGTCGTCCGGCTCGAACAGCACGGCCATGCCCCAGCGCGACTCGATCTCCGCGAGGCGGTCGCGCTTGCGGTTCAGCAGCCACAGCGCCACGGGCGTGGTCACCCGCACGGTGATCTCGGCGGAGCGGCGGCGCGCGCCCTCCTCCTCGATGGCGCGCAGCACGGCGATCGCGCTGCTCTCGACGGAGCGGACGAGGCCCCTGCCCTCGCAATGCGGGCAGGTGACGAAGCTCTGCTCCGCGAGCGAGGGGCGCAGCCGCTGGCGCGACATCTCGAGCAGGCCGAAATGGCTGATGCGCCCGACCTGGATGCGCGCGCGGTCGTGCCGCAGCGCCTCCTTCAGGCGCTTCTCGACCATCGCGTTGTCGCGCGACCGCTCCATGTCGATGAAGTCGACGACGATGAGGCCCGCGAGGTCGCGCAGGCGGAGCTGGCGCGCGATCTCCTCCGCGGCTTCGAGGTTGGTCTTGAGGGCCGTGTCCTCGATGTGGCGCTCCCGGGTGGCGCGCCCGGAGTTCACGTCGATCGCGACGAGGGCCTCGGTCTGGTTGATCACGAGGTAGCCGCCCGAGCGCAGCTGCACCCGCGGCTCGTGCATGGCGTCGAGCTGCGCTTCCGCCTGGTAGCGGGCGAAGAGCGGCTGCGCGCCGTCGCGGTAGGCCTGGATCTTGCGCGCGTGGTCCGGCATCAGCAGGCGCATGAATTCCCGCGCCTGGGCATAGGCCTCGTCGCCCTCGACCCAGATCTCGTCCATGGTCTGGGCGGTGCCGTCGCGGATGGACCGCTTGATGAGGTCCGCTTCCTCGTAGATGAGCGCCGGCGCGGAGCTGGCGAGCGTGCGCTCGCGGATGTCGTCCCAGAGGCGCAGGAGGTATTCGCAGTCGCGCCGGATCTCGGGCTTCGGCCGGTTCGCCCCGGCGGTCCGGATGATCAGCGACATGCCGTCGGGAATCTCGAGCTCGTCGATCACCTCCCGCAGGCGCCGGCGGTCGGTGGCCGAGGTGATCTTGCGCGACACGCCGCCGCCGCGCGGCGAGTTGGGCATCAGCACCGAGAACCGCCCGGCGAGCGAGATGTAGGTGGTCAGCGCCGCGCCCTTGGTGCCGCGCTCCTCCTTCACGACCTGCACGAGCATGATCTGCCGGCGGCGGATCACCTCCTGGATCTTGTAGTTCCGCAGGAAGCGGGGCGGCGCGCGGCGCGGGCGCTCCTCGGATTCGGGGCCGCCCTCCGGCCCGCCATCGCCCTCGGGGCCACCCAGCGTCTCGGGCGGGGCGGCGTCCTCATCGGCGGCGACGCTCTCGACGCGCCCGTAATCCTCGTTGTCCTCCCCGTTCGCCCCCGATTCGGCGCCCGTGTCGGGTGCGGCCTCGGCTTCGGCCGCGGCGCGGGCCTCGTCCAGCGCGGCCCAGCCGGCGGCGGCCTCCGCGACCGGGCTCCCGGCGGCA
>JAIEOO010000058.1 GCA_019750475.1 Acetobacteraceae bacterium
CGGCGGGCGTCGAGGCGCCAGCCCCGGCCGCCGCGCCCGGCGCCGCGGCGGCGATGCGGCCGCTCTCCATCCTGCTCGTGGAGGACGATCCCGGCATCGCCACGCTGGTCGCCCAGCTGCTGGAGGCGATGGGCCACGGCGTCCGTCACCTCCAGGGCGCCAAGGCCGCGCTGGCGGCGCTCGAGGAGGGCATCCGGCCCGACATCGTCGTCACCGACGTGCTGATGCCGGGCGGGATGAGCGGGCTCGAGCTCGCGGCGCGGCTGCGCGAGGGCTGGCCGGGACTGCCCGTGGTGCTGACCACGGGATACGCCGACCGCCTCGAGGATATCGCGGCGACCGGGCTGCCGGTCCTCCGCAAGCCCTTCGCCGCCGACGAGCTCGACGCGGCCATCCGCGCCGTCATGCGGGAGACGGCGTAGCGCCGGACCGTTCCGACCGGGATCGCTCGGGGCGCGAAGCCCGCGCGCAGCAACGCCTCCGGCGGCGTCGGCCGGACGGCCGTCAGGCCGACCCCGCTGCGGCGCGGATGGCGGCCATCCCGCGCTACCCGGTGGCCAGGCGCACGAATCCCTCGGTGTCCGGCGGTTCGGCCAGATGCTCGGTGATCTCGTCCACGCGCGCGAGGGTCGGCCCGCGGCGGCAGGCCGTCACCACCGCCTGCACCGCCGCGATGTCGCCCGCCACCAGGGCCTCGACGCTGCCGTCGGGCAGGTTGCGGACCCAGCCCGAGAGCCCGTGCGACCGCGCCTCGCGCACCAGCCAGTCGCGGTAGCCCACGCCCTGCACCCGCCCCTGGATGACGAGGCGGATGGCCTTCATGCGGCGCGCGCCAGGCGGATCAGGCGCTCGGCCTGGGCGATGTCGGCGGCGACGGTCGCGCGGCGCGCCATCGCCTCCTCGTCGCGGCCCCAGGCTTCCTCCTGGAAGGTTTCGTCCACGAGGGCGAGGCCATGCGCCTCGGCCGCGGTCAGCCGCCCGCACAGGACCGCCAGGGCCAGCAGCAGGCTGCCCAGGGCCGGCACCAGCACGCCGAGCCCCGCGAGCTCCAGCGGCGGCCGGGCAGCGACCGCGTCCCGCAGCGCCGCCAGCGCCTCGGGCCGCTGGCGGACGGGCATGATGCCCTCCGTCACCACCATGTCGGCGCCCAGGTCCTGCCTCGCCCAGTCGAGCACGGGGTTCCAGGCCCTGGCCTGCTGCGCCGCCAGCGCCGTGTCCTCGGAGCGGTAGCAGAGCAGGTCCGTCTCGGCGTAGCGCGCGATGGCCTCCACCGTCGGCTCAGGGTCCGGCGCGATGCGGTCCTCCGCCGTGCCGACGAGGCGCGTCAGCGGCAGGGCGGCCCAGGCGAGCTCCCCGCCCTTGGTGCCCCCCGCCGCGACCTGCCATTCCTCGGTCAACGCCTCGGCCAGGGGGCGGGCCGCGACGCGGAGCGTGCCGCCATGGGGCAGCCGCACCGGCCGCCCGTCCAACCGGACGGCGAAGCCGCCCTCCTCCTCGATGAGCGTGGCCTGGTCCCAGAAGCGCTTCATGCTGTCGCCGCGATGATTCCGTGATGAACAAACTGCTCGCGCCCGGGTTGTGGGGCGCCGCGGCGGCCGCCGCAACCACCGTCACCGCCCGAACAGGCCGCGCAGCAGCTGATCCACCTGGGGCGGCGCGGGGCGCGGCGCCGCCGGGCCGG
>JAIEOO010000334.1 GCA_019750475.1 Acetobacteraceae bacterium
CGAACGCGAACTGCTCCTCGCCGCCGCCGAGCGCCGGATCGGCACGCGCCTCGACGAGCTCACGGCGCTGCAGGCGCGCCTCGAGGCCGAGGCCCGCGCGCGCGACGAGCGCGCCGAGCAGGGCTGGCGCCAGATGGTGCGCCTCTACGAGACGATGCGCCCGCGCGACGCCGCCGCGATCCTCGACGAGCTGGAGCTGCCGGTGCTGCTCCCCGTGCTCGACCGGATGCGGGAGGCGCGGGCGGCGCCGATCCTCGCCGCGATGCGGCCCGAGCGGGCCCGCCTGGTCACCGCCGAACTGGCCCGCCATCGCGGGCGCGAACGTTCCCCAACGGAGTGAGGCACATGGACAAGAACACGAACGTCCTCATCGTGGACGACTACAAGACGATGCTCCGCATCATCCGCAACCTGCTGAAGCAGCTCTCCTTCGAGAATGTCGAGGAGGCGACGGACGGGCAGGAGGCGCTGGCGAAGCTGCGCGCGGGCAATTTCGGCCTCGTCATCAGCGACTGGAACATGCAGCCGATGACCGGCCTCGACCTGCTGAAGGAGGTGCGGGCCGATCCGCGGCTGAAGGCGCTGCCCTTCATCATGGTGACGGCCGAGAGCAAGACGGAGAACGTCGTCGCGGCGAAGCAGGCCGGGGTGTCGAACTACATCGTGAAGCCCTTCAACGCCGAGACGCTGCGCGAGAAGATCGAGAAGGTGATGGTCCATGCATGACGGAACGCCACCCGACGCGATCGAGCGCGCCGTGCGCGAAGTGCTGGGCAGCCTCGCCGGCGACCTGACGGCGAATGAGGCGGCCCTTCTGGCCGAGCTGGAAGCGCTCGGCAGCGAAGTGGCCCGCGCCAAGCGGGAGGTCGCGGCGCTGCGCGTCGACGACATCAACGCCAGCCACATCCCGGCCGCGACCGACGAGCTCGACGCCGTGGTGGAGCACACGGCGGCGGCCACCAACGAGATCCTCGACGTCTGCGAGACGCTGGAGCAGCTGGCGCCGAAGCTGCGCGCGGCGGCGCATCGGGACGCGCTGGGGGCCGCCGTCACCCGCATCTACGAGGCCTGCTCCTTCCAGGACATCACGGGGCAGCGCATCGGCAAGGTGGTCGCGGCGCTGAAGGCGATCGAGAGCCGGGTGGCCGCGGTCACGGCGCGCTTCGGCGCCGCGGCGGCCGATGCCGACCCGGCGATCGACGAGCCGCCCGTGGAAGCGACGGAGGGCCAGCGCCTCGCCAACGGGCCGCAGCTTCCCGCCGCGGCGAGCAGCCAGGAGGAGATCGACCGCCTCCTCGCGAGCTTCGACTGATGCGCGCGCGGATCGCCCTCGCGCTGCTCGCCTTGCCGGTCTCGGCCCTGACGGCCTGGGCGCAGGAACGCGTCGGCGTCCGCACCGGCGACCATCCGGGCCACGGCCGGATCGTCTTCGACTGGGCCGAGCCGCCGCGCTACACCGTGGAGCGCGAGGGCGACCGCGTCACCCTGCGCTTCCCCGAGCCCGACCGGATCGAGCTCTCCGGCGCGCGGCGGCTGCCGCGCAACATCGTCGCGGTGCGGCGCGTGCAGGGCGGCGTCGAGCTGACGCTGCGCCCGGGGGCGGGACTGCGCCACTTCCGCAACGGCCCGAAGGTGGCGCTGGACGCGCTGGACCCGCCCGACGCGGCGGAACCGGCCGTCCGCTCGCAGCCGGCGGCG
>JAIEOO010000021.1 GCA_019750475.1 Acetobacteraceae bacterium
GGCGTCAGGGGCGGCCGGTCGGGCGAAGCGCGGCGGGCGCCCCGCGCCGCGGTGGCGGCGGGTGCCCGGTCAGCCGAGCGTGACCACGGGGACCTCCGGCGGCGCGCCGAGCCGGACCGGCAGCTCGGACAGCCCGAGGCCGGCCGAGACCACCAGGTGGCGCCCGTCCTCGACGATGTGGCCATGGGCGTAGCGGTTGCCATGGGCGGAGGGAACGCGCGGCGACCATCCCGCCAGGCGGACCTGGCCGCCATGGGTGTGGCCGCTGACCTGCAGCGCCACGCGCGGCGAGCCGCCGGCGAAGATGTCGGGCTCGTGCGCGGCGAGGAGGAGCGGCGCGCCCTCGGGCACGCGCGCCAGCAGCCCCGGCAGGTCATCCGCGCCGCTGCGGTGACTCCAGGCCCATTGGCTGTCGAGCCCGCCGAGCCAGAAGCCCGGCAGCGCCGCCACCTCGTTCTGAAGCGGTGCGATGCCGGCGGCGGCCAGCGCGCGGAGCCATTCCGGCCGGCCGCCGCGGCGCCGCATCGCCGCCCGGTCGTCCCACCAGTCGTGGTTGCCGGCGACGGCGAAGACGCCGAGCGGCGCCGTCAGCCGGCCGAGGAGGGGCGCGATCTCCGCCGGCTGGTACGTGCCGGCCCAGGCCACGCGCCGGCTCGTCTGCCCGTAATCCCCGAGGAGGAGGGTGAGATCCGGACGGAGGGCGTTGGTGGCCTCCACGATGCCCTGGACGCGCGCGGCCGTCATGCAGGGCGCGCCGGCATGGAGGTCGGCGAGCAGCGCGACGCGCAGCCGCGGTCCGCTCCAGGGCACGGCGTAGCGGGGCGTCGTCAGGCGCAGCGGTTCCACCCCCAGCGCGTAGACGGGCAGGGTCGCGGCGAGCGGGAGGGCGAGGGCGGCGCGGCGGAGCATCCGCGCCATTCTGCCCGAGCGATCTTGCCCAATCGTGGCGCGCCCACAGATCGGCGCCGTGCCGGACCTTTCCCTGCCCAGCCGCGCCGCGGCCCTGTCGCGCCTCGCCGAGTTCGCGCCCCGCATGGGGGCCGCCTACGCCCAGGGCCGCAACACCGATCCCGGCCCGGGCCGCCGGCGCGACGTCGCGATGCTCTCGGCGCATGTCCGCCATCGCCTGGTGACCGAGGCGGAGCTGGTGGGAACGGCGCTGGCTCGGCATGGGCCGCGGGCGGCGGAGACGTTCATCCAGGAGGTCTTCTGGCGGTCCTACTGGAAGGGCTTTCTCGAGCTGCGCCCGGCGATGTGGGCCGGATACCGGGCGCGGGTCGCCGCGGACCACGCGGCGCTGGCGACGCAGGGCGGGCTCCGGCGCGGCTACGAGGCGGCGGCCGCCGGCGCCACCGGCATTGGATGCTTCGACGCCTGGGCGGCGGAGCTGCAGGAGACGGGCTGGCTGCACAACCACGCGCGCCTGTGGTTCGCCAGCATCTGGATCTTCACGCTGCGCCTGCCCTGGACGCTCGGGGCCGACCTGTTCCTGCGGCACCTGGCCGACGCCGACGCGGCGTCCAACACGCTGTCCTGGCGGTGGGTGGCGGGCATCCAGACGCCGGGCAAGCATTACCTGGCGCGGGCCGAGAACATCGCCCGCCACACCGGGGGCCGCTTCGACCCGCGCGGCGAGCTCGACGAGGACGCGACGCCGCTCGCCGAGGCCGGGCCGCCGCCGCCCGGTCCCCTGCCGCCGGCCGATGCGCCGCC
>JAIEOO010000232.1 GCA_019750475.1 Acetobacteraceae bacterium
CGGCGGCGCGACCTGCTGCCGCATCGCCTGCTGCTGCGGGACGGCACGGCCCTGGGCCTGGCCGGCCAGCTCGACCGCTTCCTCGCCGGCGAGACGCCCGAGGCCGCGGGGACGGCGCCACTCGGCGAGGGCATCGCCTTCGTCTTCTCGGGCAATGGCGCGCAATGGGCCGGCATGGCCGCGCGCGAGATGCGCGAGAGCCGCGCCTTCCGCGCCGCCATCCTGGAGGCCGACGAGGCGCTGCGCCCGCATCTCGGGCGCTCGGTCGCCGCCATCCTCAAGCGCGGCCCCTCCGAGGCCGAGGTCGCGGGCACCGACCTCGCCCAGCCCATGCTCTTCGCCGTGCAGTGGGGCGTCGCCGCCGCGCTGGCGGAGCAGGGCGTCCGCCCGGCCCTCTGCCTCGGCCATTCGGTGGGGGAGGTCGCGGCCGCCGCCGTCTCCGGCCTGCTGACCCTCAGGACCGCCGCCCGCCTCATTGTCGCGCGCTCCCGCCGCCAGCACGAGACGCGGGGCATGGGGCGCATGGCCGCGCTCGGCGCCCCGGCCGCCGCCGCCCTGCCGGTCCTCGAAGCCTGCCGCGCCCCCGGCGAGCCGCCGCTCGAGATCGCGGCGATCAACGGGCCCGCGGCGCTCACCATCGCCGGCCCGCCGGCGGCGCTCGCGCGGCTGGAGGCCGAGGCGGCGCGACGCCGCTGGTCCTACGTCGCGCTCGACCTCGACTACGCCTTCCACTCCGCCTTCATGGACCCGGTGCGCGACTCCCTGTTGCGGGACCTGCGCGGCCTCAAGGGCCGGGCGCCCGCCGTGCCCATGGTCTCCTCCGTCACGGGCGAGGAGATGGCGGCCGAGGGCTGCACCCCCGCCTACTGGTGGCGCAACCTGCGCGACCCCGTCCGCTTCGACCTCGCCATGCAGGGCGCGGCGCGGCGCAAGCCGGCCCTCTTCCTGGAGATCGGGCCGCACGCCGTCCTCCAGGGCTACATGCGGGCGAACCTGAAGGACGCCGCGCTGGAGGCCGCCGTCACCGGCACCCTGCGCAAGCCCGATCCGTCGCGGCCCGAGACCGCGCTTCCGGGCGATCCCTTCCCCGCCATCGCCGACCGCGCGACCCTGCTGGGTGCCGACCCGCGCGACGCCGCCGTCTTCGACGGGCCGGTCGAGTGGCGCAGCCTGCCCGCCCTGCCCGCTGGCGGCGACGCCTTCCCCCTGCCCCACAGCGCCGAGCGCACCCGCGCCCTGGACCCGCAGCAGGATCACCGCCTGCTCGGCTTCCGCACCGGCTCCGCCGCCGAGGAATGGACACGCACCCTCGACGTGCTGGAGGAGCCCTGGCTCGCCGACCACAAGCTGCTGGGCGAGGCCGTGCTGCCCGCGACCGGCATGCTGGAGATGGCGGTGGCCGCGGGCTTCCTGCGCCACCCCCAGGCCCCGGCCGTCGAGGTGGTGGACGCCGTCATCTACCGCCCGCTCCCCCTGCCCGAGGACCACAGCCGCGTCGTCCGCTCGCGCCTTGATGCCGAGGGCGGCTTCACCCTCGAATCGCGCCGCCGCCTCACCGAGGAGGTCTGGACGCAGCACATGACGGCGCGCGTGCTGCCGCTGCCGGGCCTCGTGGACCGCGCCATCGAGGCGCCGCGCGGGTCCGGCGTCCGCCTCTGGGAGGGGCCGGCCGTCACCGCCGCGGCGGCGCGCCTCGGCCTCGGCTACGGGCCGGCCTTCCA
>JAIEOO010000141.1 GCA_019750475.1 Acetobacteraceae bacterium
CCGCGCGCGCGCGGCGCGGCGGGGCGTCGTCGAGGATGTCGAAGGCCAGGGTTTCGCCCACGAGCGCGTGGCGGATCTCCGCCCCCGGGCGGAGCCGCAGCCGCAGGCCGTCGGGGAGGAGTTCCACCCCCTCGACGCCCCGCGGCATCCGGCGCTCGAGCGGCGCGACGTCGAGCCGCCCCGGCTGGGAGAAGCGGACATCGACCGTGTCGCCGTCGCGCTCGACCGTGTAGGGCACCCGGCGGGGCCAGTTGAAGGCCACGCGCACGAAGCCCTCATGCAGGCCAGGCCGCACGATGACGCGCGGCGGTTCCTGGGCCATCGCCGGAGCGACCGCCGCCGGCAAGGCGACGGCCATGGCGAGAAGGGCGGCGCGCAGCGGGCGCATCAGTCGAACAGCGCGTCGATCGCCGACTGGCTGATGCCGTTGCCGGGCAGCTGCGGGCCGTTGAGCAGCTGGTCCGACTTCAGCGGCGCGGTGCGGACGGGCAGATCCTCCCGCGCGCGCGCGACGCGCCGCTCGATGGCCTGGAGCGCCGCGACCACCTTGGCGATGCGCTGCCCGGTGATGTCCTGGAAGGAGCACGCCTCGTAGATGCGCGTGATGGCGCCTTCCATCGGCCCGGCGTGCTCCACCGTGAGGCGGGCCGACACCTCCTCCAGCCGTTCGCACGAATCGATGATCTCGTGCGTCGCCTGGGCCGTGTGCGACACGATGGCGGCGAGCTCGTCCGTCGCGGACGGGATGTCGGCCGCATGGTCGTCCGATCGCAGCGCGGCGATCTCGCTCCGCGCCTCCTCGATGATGCGCCCGAGCGCATCGAGCTCGGACAGCAGGGCGCCGACGGTGCCGGCGAGATCGGGGGGCTGTACGTCAGGCATGGACCATCACCTTCGTGATCTTCTCGCGCAGCGTTTCCGCGTTGAAGGGTTTGACGATGTAGTTGGAGACGCCCGCGCCCTTGGCGGCCACCACGTTCTCCGTCTTGCTCTCCGCGGTGACCATGATGAAGGGCAGGTCCTTCAGCTTGGCGTCCGCCCGGACTTCCTTCAGCAGGTCCAGGCCCGTCATCGGCGCCATGTTCCAGTCGCTGATCACGAGGTCGAAGTTGCCGGCGCGCAGCTTGGCGAGCGCCTCCTGCCCGTCGGCCGCCTCGTCGCTGTCGTTGATCTCGATCTGCTTGAGCAGGTTGCGGATGATCCGCGTCATCGTCTTGTAGTCGTCGACCACGAGGACCTTCATGTTTCGATCGAAGCTCATGCCGGGGGTTCCTGTCTCGGTTGGGGTTTCGGTGGGGGCGGGAGGGCGGTGCCTGTCGGGATCCCGGGGTCAGCCGGGACCGCGGCCGGCGCGGGCGCGCGACAGCTCGAGAGTGAGCAGCCGCGCGCGCTCCGGCGTCATGGCGGCCAGCACCGGCGCCGCCTTGCGTTCGCCCATGCGGTCCACGATCCGGACCAGCACGGGCATGTCGAGTTCGTTGAAGACGGCGGCCGCCTCGCGCGGGCGCATCGCCTCGTAGAGCCGCGCCAGGCCGCGCCAGTGCGCGTCCTCGCGGTTGCGGGCCTCGGTCTCGGCCTCCTCGGCCCGGCGCTGGATCTCGGACAGCTCCTCCACGCGCTGCGACAGGCGCCGCTCCGTGGCGGCCAGGACGGCCTCGCGCGCCGCCAGCGCGCGCTCCCGCTCCTCGACCGCCTCGCGGCGCGCGCGGAGCGCGGCGGCGATGG
>JAIEOO010000200.1 GCA_019750475.1 Acetobacteraceae bacterium
GGCCCAGGCCTCGCCCTCGCCCGCCCCGGCCGCGTTGCGGGCCCCGAACAGCGCCGCCGCGCGCCGCGCCGCGGGCACGTCGAAGTCGGGCGGGGGCGGCTCGGTGTCGGGCATGGCGCGAGCTTAGCCGGATCAGAACAGAATGCGAACAGAAATCCGTCACGCCAGCTAAGGCGCCGCGCGTCCCTCTTCGCCGCGCCGTGCCAAACCAGCCTGCACGGGGCGGCCGCCGCAGCGGCGGCAGCGGAGGCGATCGACGATGCGGCTGACCGGGGTGTGCGGCCCGACCCCGTGCTCGCGCTGGATCGCATCGAGGCGCATCACGGCCGAATGCCCGCAGGCGCACCAGGCGCGGAGGTTCTCGCCCCTGCGGAACCAGAGCGGGTCGTCGGGCATGGGCGCCGGGCCGGACATGGAACCCATTGATGCACAACGGCGAATCGGCGTGAATCCCCCTGAGCCGCGGCACCCGCGGTGCGGCCCCGCCCCGCGTCGCGCCGCCCGTGCTATTGAGGGCCATGGCGGGCGGCGGGGTCTGGACGAGGCGGGAGGTGAACGCGGGGCTGCTCGCGCTCGCGCGCCTGCTGGCGGCCGGGGCGCCGGCCCCGACCCCGCCGCCCGTCCGCGTGCTGGACTTCGCCGTCGCCGGCGGCGGCTACCACGCCCTCGGGCGGTTCCGCGGCGCCCTCGCGCCGGGCGTGGTCCTGCCCCTGCGGGCGGAGCCGCTGAACCCCTTCGACCCCAACGCCGTCGCCGTGCTGTCTCCTTGCGGTGGGGAGCGCCTCGGCTACGTGCCGCGGCTCGCGAACGAGCCGGTGGCCCGGCTCCTCGCGCTCGGCCGGCCGCTGTCCACCGTCGTGGTCGGCGCCCTCGACGTCGGGCGGGAGGCGGACATTCCCGAGGACCTGGCCTTCACCATGTTCCTCGACGGCGACCCCCACCTCCGCATCCTCCTGGGCTGACGGGGCGGCGCCGGGCGCCGCCCCCGCCCCCTTCACTCTGCGGCGACCGCGGCCTCCGCCGTGCCGCCGTCGTTGGCCGGCGCGTCCGGCACCCGCAAGCGGTTCGGCAGCCAGCCGGCCGCGCCGAGCAGCAAGGCAGCCTCGGCGGCCATCGGCGCCTTCTTCCAGCCGGAAACGCGCCGGGCCGCCTCCTCCCCTGCGCCCTCCCGGACCGCCGCGAGGACGGCGGCCTTCGGCACGCGGGCGAGGAACGCCTCCGGCTCGGCCGCGGTCCACCAACGCCGCATGTCGAGCCCGGCCTCCCGCGCCACGGCGGCGTGCAGGCCGTCCGCCGGCCAGTCGCCGGAGCCGCCGTTGGCCCCGCGCGCGACGCAGACGGCGAGCACGCGCAGCAGGGCCTCCGTCCCCTGCCCGCCCGTCCAGCGCCACAGGTCGCGTCGGTCGGCCGGGAGCGACGCCCGCGCCGTCGCCTCGGCCTCCTCCAGCGCACGCCGCGCCGGGCACCCCGCGAGCGCGGCGTTCCCCGCGAAGGCGGGCGCGGAGGGTTGGAAGCGCGCGACCGCCTCGCCCCACCGTTCGCCGAAGGCGTCGCCCGCCATGGAATGGACCAGCACGCGGAGCGCGAGGTCGGGCCGCTCGGCGAGGGCGGCCCGCAGCCCCAGCGTCCGGTGCGCGTCGAGCTCGGCCTCCAGCGCCGCCGGGAGCGCCGGCTCCCTGCCCTTCCCGGCACTGTCCCGTTCGGCGCCGGCGGCGGGCGCCGCGTCTTCCTCGTCCGGCGCGC
>JAIEOO010000116.1 GCA_019750475.1 Acetobacteraceae bacterium
GCCGCGCCCGCCGCGTCCGCGCCGGCGCCGAGCCTGGCCCCGGTGACGCCGCAGGCGCCGCTGCCCCTGCCCTCCCAGCCCCGGAGCGGCTGGCGCATCGCCGTGACCGAGCGCCGGGTCTATCGCCCGGACGGAACGGCACTGCGGCTCACCACCGCCGAATTCGACACCCTGGCCGCGCTCTCGGCCCGCGCGGGCGAGGTGCGGTCGCGCGACGAGCTCACGAAGATCGTGTTCCGCCGCACCTGGCGGCCGGGCGACCGGGCGGTGGACAACGCCATCCTGCATCTGCGGCAGAAGCTCGCCTCCGACCTCGGCGAGGGCTGCATCGTGACGGTGCGGCAGATGGGCTACGTCTTCACCGGCTTCCCCGCCGCGGCCTGATCCCCGCCCTCAGGCGCCGGGCGCCGCCTCCGGCGGCTTGGCTTGCGCGCCGCAGGGATGGCGCTCTGCGGGCGGTGTTGGTCGCCGCGCGCCGGCCGCCTTGCGGCCGGATCCTCGTCGCCCAGTGACTGTTTCCGCGAACGCGCCTTGCCCGCAGGCCCTCGGCGCCGGCGCCGTCACTCCGCCGGCACGGGCTCCGGGGCGGGGCGGCGCTCGGTCTGGCGCGCGCGGCGGAAGGTGAGCACCGCCTCGGCGCCGCCGCCCTCCGCGTTCTCCACCGTGATCGCCCCGCCGAAGCGGAGCATGATGCTGCGGCAGAGCGGCAGGCCGAGGCCGGTGCCCTTGCTCGCGGGCTTCGTCGTGAAGAAGGGATCGAAGATCCGCTCGATGGCGGCGGGCGGGATGCCGGGGCCGCTGTCGCGCAGCCGCACCGTCACCTCGTCGGGCTCGGGCCCGATCTCGGCGCGGATCCAGATCCGGCGATAGCCCTCGGGCCGTTGCAGCAGCGCGTCGCGCGCGTTCAGGCAGAGATTGACCAGCACCTGCTCGACGAGCAGCGGCTGCCCGCGGACGGAGGGAAGGTCCTCCGGCAGCCGGATGTCCAGCTCGATCCCGCTCTCCTCGAGGGATTGGGCGACCATCGCCTCCATCCCCGCGACCGCGGCGGTCAACGCCACCGGCTCGAGCACCGCCGCCTCCAGCCGCGCGAAGGCGCGCAACTGCGCCGCGATCGCCTTGGCGCGCTCCGCCTGGGCGGCGATCCGGCGCAGGCGCACCAGCGCCTCGGGAATCCCCGCCTCGCCCTCCTCCAGCGCCTCGAGCGCGTTCTCGGCGGCGAGCGACATGACGGCGAGAGGCTGGTTCAGCTCATGCGCGAGGCCGGCCGCCATGGCGCCCCGCGCCACCGCGCGGGTCGCGCCCGACGCCTGGGCCGCGAGGTCGCGCTCCCGCGTCACGTCCGCGAGGCAGCCCAGCACCTCGAGCGCGTCGCCCTGGACCGCGATGGCGCGGACCGATTCCCGGATCCACATCCAGCTGCCGTCGGGGCGGCGCAGCCGGTACTCCGCCTCGGCTTCGGCGCCGGGCACCGGGTTGGCGAGCAGCATGTCCCAGACCGGCAGGGGCGTGCTGTGGCTCGCCCAGTCCATCATGTCGCGCCAATGCGTCACGTCCTGGAGCATGGCGACGTCCCAGCCGGTGAGGCGGCGCAGCGCCGGGCTCACGGCGGTGACGCGGGCGAGGCCCGGCGCGATCCGCGCGGCGTAGGCGACGCCCGGCAAGGCTTCGATCACCCGCTCCGACGGGACGGGCAGGACGGCGCCCCCGCCGGCGCCGAGGTGCGGCAGCGCGTCCGGCCGGCCGGGTTGCTGCGGCT
>JAIEOO010000390.1 GCA_019750475.1 Acetobacteraceae bacterium
CTGGGCCAGCGCCGGGGCGGCGAGGAGGGCGGGCGCGGCGGCGAGCAGCGCGCGGCGGGACATGCGGCTCATCGGCGCGCCTCCGTGGCGAGGTGGGCGGCGACGGCCGCGATCTCGGCGTCGCTGTAGCCGCGGGCGATGCGGCCCATGATGGTCCCGGGCCGCTCATTGGCGCGGAACGCGTTCATCTGCGCGACGAGCTCGGCCGCCGGACGGCCGGCGATGCCGGGCGTGGAGGAGGCGCCGGCGTTGTCGGGCCCGTGGCAGCCGAGGCAGGCCTGGGCGAGCAGCCGCCCGTCGGCGGCGAGGGCAGGGCCGGACGCGGCGATCAGCAGCGCCGCGGCGATGAGGACACGCATGATGGTCTTTCCTCAGGTGACCGCGACGCGGGCGGTCGCGCGCGCCGTGCGCCCCGCTTCGTCGGTCCAGTTGAAGTCGAGCTCCGCCGCGCGGTCGAGGCGCAGCCAGAAGACGTGATAGGGGTTGGCGGCGGTGCCGTTGCGCAAGCTGGCGTCCAGCGCGACCTCGCCGTTCACGCGCACGACGAAGCGGTGCACGAGGTCACGCGCGACGGCGCGCCCGCCCTCCTGCCGGAGCCCGGTTTCCATCGGGTGTTCCAGCAGGGTGCGGATCTCGAAGGGCTCGCCGGCGCGGACGCTGCGCGGCACGCGGATGCGCGGCTGGTTCACGAGAGGCACCCTCCCTGGCCGACGCGGACATCGGCCGCGGCGCGGCGGCGCGTGCCGTCGCTCAGCACCGCGACGACGAGGACGCGCTGGTCCTCGGCGAGGCGGATGCGGGTCTGCACCTCGGCCCGCGCGACATGCGGCGTCAGCCGGAAGGAGGCGACGTCGGGCGTCGGGTTGCGGGTGGCGAAGACGTGGATCGCCGTGACGTGCCGGTCGGCGGTCTGCGGGCTGTCCACCTGCACCGTCAGCGGCACCTGGCCGCCATTCTCGGCGAGCGGCGGCAGGCGGAGCGTGATTCCACGTTCCTCGAACGGACCATCGCCCGCGAGCTCCCGGATGGCGGCGGCGACGGCCGGCGAATCCTGCGCCAGGACGGCGGCCGGCAGCGCCGTGAGGCCGAGCGCCAGCACGGCGCGGCGTGGGGCGGGGAAAGCACGTCCATTCATGGTGCTTAAGCTAGGGCAGCGCCCTAATCTGTCAATCTGGATCGCGAATTGCGGATTCGGCGCGTCGCCGCGCGGCGCGTCAGGCGCGCGCCCGCAGGACCAGCCCGACCCGGTTGCCGAGCAGCGCGGCCGCGATCCAGGCCCAGCCATGCAGGCTGCCGGAGGCGACGCCGGCCAGGAAGGCGCTGATGTTGCAGCCCGTGGCGAGCACCGCGCCCACGCCGAGCAGCACGCCGCCGGCCAGCCCCTCCGCCATGGCGCGCCAGCCGGGCCAGCGGCCGAACGGCCGCCCGGCGAGCGCGGCCGCCAGGAAGGCCCCCGCCATCAGGCCGAGATCCATGACCGTGATCCGGTCGAGCCAGACCGGCCGCAGCCAGGCTTCCACCCGCGTCGGGTCCTCCCAGTAGGTCCAGAACGAGGGGTCGTCCCAGCCCAGCGCCTCGACCAGCCGCGAACCCCAGAGCGGGAAGGCCGCCGTGATCGCCCAGGGCCGCCCGGCGACCAGCAGGGTGAGGAGGCCGAGCAGCGTCAGCGCCGCGACGCCCCACAGCGCCGGCCAGGGTCCGCGAAGCGGGTGGCCGCCGCGCCAGGCGAGGGGCTCCGCCGTGCCGTGGCGCCGCCGCTCCGCCCG
>JAIEOO010000349.1 GCA_019750475.1 Acetobacteraceae bacterium
CGAGCCAGCCGTCGCAGGGCGCGAGCCGCGCCGCGCCGGCCAGCCGTGCCGGCGCCCCCAGCCGGATGCCGTCGAGCGGGCCGAAGGCCACGGCCCTGGCGCCACCGGGCGAGACGGCCACGATCTCCGCCGGGACCGCGGCCGCCCCCGATCCCAGCAGGACCCGCGTGCCGAGCGCGGCGAAGCCGGACAGCCCGGCCACTTCCACGGAGAGCGCGTCCACCGCGGTGACGCGGCCGCGGATCTCCTCGCCCGGGCGGAGGGCGGCGAGCGCTTCCGCCGCGTGATGCGCGGCCGAGGCCACGCCGGGCGAGGCCAGCGCCGTGTTCACGCCAGGCGCCAGAAGCCGCGCAGCCCCGGCGCCGGCGCGACCGGCGCGTGCAGGCCGAGCAGCGTCTCGGCCGCGCCGAGGCAGAGATAGCCGTCGGGCGCGAGCCGGGCGACGCAGGCCTGGATGACCCGCTGGCGGGTCGGCAGGTCGAAGTAGATCAGCACGTTGCGCAGGAAGATCACGTCGAAGGTGCCGAGGCTGCGGAGATCGCCCAGCAGGTTCGCCGGTTCGAACCGGCAGCGGCGGCGCAGCTCCGCGGCGACGCGCCACCCGTCGGCTTCCTGGCTCAGCCAGCGCTGGCGCTGCGCCGGCGTCAGGCCGCGCTGGACCTCGAACTCGCTGTAGAGGCCGGCACGCGCGCGGTCGACCATCGCGGGGGACAGGTCGGTCCCCACGATCTCGAGCGGACGCCCCGGGCGTGTCTCGGCCGCGGTGATCGCGACGGAGTAGGCTTCCTGGCCCGACGAGCAGGCCGCCGACCAGACCCGGAGGGGAACGCCCGGCGCGCGCGCCGCATCGAGCGCGGGCAGGATCGGCGAGGCCAGCATCGCGAAGGGGCCACCGTCGCGGAAGAAGCTCGTCTCGTTGGTGGTGGTCGCCTCGGCGATCTCGCGCAGCAGGCCGACGCCGTCGGCGGTCGGCAGGCGCTGGGCGACCTCGGCGAGGGTCGAGAGGCCACGGCTGCGCATGATGGGTGCGAGACGGGCCGCGAGGAGGTAGCCCTTGTCGTCGGAGAGCGAGAGGTCGGACACGCCCTGGATGGCGCGGGCGATCTCGCGGAAGGCGCTGTCGGTCATGCTGCCCCCGCCAGTTCGGCGATGCGCTCGGCGAGGCGGGGCAGGGGCAGCACCTCGGTCGCCGCGCCGCGCTCGACCACGGTGCCGGGCATCCCCCAGACCACGCTGGTCGCCTGGTCCTGGGCGGCGACGAAGCCGCCGGCGCGGCGCAGCTCGAGGGCGCCGGCGCCGCCGTCATGGCCCATGCCCGTCAGCACGACGGCGGCCGCCTTGCCGCCGTAGAGGGCGGCGATCGACCGCAGCATGGGATCCACGGCGGGGCGGCAGAAATGCTCGGGCGGTCCGTCGGAGAGCGCGATGCGCGGGCCCGCCGCGACGAGCATGTGATGCCCGCCGGGCGCCAGCAGGGCGCGCCCGGGAGAGATGGCGTCGCCGTCGCGGGCCACCGCCACCGGGCAGGCACCCAATCGGCCGAGATGCTCGGCGAGCATCGGGATGAAGGCGTTCGGCATGTGCTGGGTCACGAGCAGGGGGATCCGAGGAGGGCGGCGGAAGGCGCGGAACACGGCGGCGAGCGCCTCCGGCCCGCCGGTGGAGGCGCCGATCGCGACCAGCACCGGCGCCAGGACGGACGACGATGGCCGTGGCAGGGGCGGCAGGGGATCGGGCGCCCGCGGGGCGGGCGGCGGCGGCTTCGGCGGCGC
>JAIEOO010000280.1 GCA_019750475.1 Acetobacteraceae bacterium
GCTCCCCCCGGGTGGTGGGCGCCGTGGTCCGCCTCCGCGCCGGCCGGCGCCTGCGCGAGGGCGCCCCCCGCCAAGCCCAGCGCCAGGAGCGCGGCGAGCGGGGCGTGCGCGATGTGCCTCATGGTTTCCTCCTTCGGGCTTAGACGGGCTGCGCGCCGGTGAAGCGCATGAACGGGCGGTGGGCGCCGTCCGCGCCCCAGGCGATCACGTCGTAGGTGTCCGGGGCGCGTCCCGGCACCTCCATCCCCGGCGTGCCGACCGGCATCTCCGGCACGGCCAGGCCGACGAGCCCCGCCGGCCGCTCGGCGAGCGCCCGGCGGATCGCCGGCGCCGGGACGTGCCCCTCGATGGCCAGCCAGCCCGCCACGCGGGCCGCGTGGCAGGAAAGCAGGTCGGCGGGCGTGCCGAGCATCCGCCGGAAGGGCGCCACCGTGGGGACCACGCGGTCGGTGACCGCGAAGCCCTCCGCGCGGAGGTGGTCCACCCAGCCGCCGCAGCAGCCGCAGTGGGGGTCGCGCCACACCTCCGCCGCCTCGCGGCGCTGCGCTCGGGCCGGCGCGGCGAGAAGCAAGGGCACGGCGGGGAGCAGGGTCCTTCGGGCGATCATCGATGCCTCCTCAGTTCTGGACGCGGTGGCCGTGGTCGGCCGGGTGAACCGAAACCATCCCCGCCGCGGCGTAGAAGGTGAACGGGGCGACCGCGATCCCCTCCGGATAGAGGCGGCGAGCCGCGCGCCGGCCGCGTCCTCGCGCCGCGCGCGAGCCAGCGTGTGGCGAAAGCGGTTCCAGAGCGCGAGGCCGAGCGCACCGGCCGCGGCAAGGAAAGCATGATGCGTCGCATGGCATCGTCCTCGGTTGTCGCGGGAGGTTAGCGGCCCGCACGCGACGGCGGGCTGCCGCCGTGTGACAAAACATTGCCGGCGTCGAGGCCATCCAGGATCGGGCAATCCGGCCGCTCGTCGCCGTGGCAGGTGGCGGCCAGCCCATCGAGGGCGCCCGCCATGGACAGCAGCGCGGATGCCTCCCGGCGCAGCTCCGCGGCCTGGTCGAGGGCCAGGCGCTTCACCTCGGCGCTCGGACGCGCCCGGTCCTGCCACAGCGCCAGCAGGCCCCGGATGCGCGCCATCCCGAAGCCGAGCCGCCGCGCCGCCGCAATGAAACGCACGGTGCCGAGGTCGGCCTCGCCGTACACGCGGTATCCGGCGCCGCCGCGGGGCGCCGGCGGCATAAGCCCCGCGCGCTCCCAGGTGCGCAGCGCCTTGGCGGAGACGCCTGCGCGCCGCGCCGCCTCGCCGACCGTCACGGCGCGCCGCCCGCGCGGCGCAGGCGCAACGCGTTGCCCACCACGCACACCGAGGACAACGCCATCGCGGCCGCCGCCAGCACCGGCGAGAGCAGCCCCAGGGCCGCCACCGGGATGAGAAGCGCGTTGTAGCCGAACGCCCAGAGGAGGTTCTGGCGGATGTTGCGCATCGCCGCTCGCGACAGCCGCACGGCCGTCGCCACGCCCGCGAGGTCGCCACGCATCAGCACCACCTCCGCGCTCTCCACCGCGATGTCAGTGGCCCCGCCCACCGCGATGCCCACCGACGCCGCGGCGAGCGCGGGCGCGTCGTTGATGCCGTCGCCAACGAAGGCGACGTTCGCGCCGAGGCCGCGCACCGCCGCCACCTTGCCCTCGGGCGTCACGCGGGCCGCCACGTCGGCGATGCCGAGCCGCGCCGCGACCGCGCCGGCGGCGCGCGGGTCGTCGCCCGTCACCATGGCGAGCCGCAGCCCAA
>JAIEOO010000342.1 GCA_019750475.1 Acetobacteraceae bacterium
CGCCGGGGCCGAGCGGCGTGTCGTAGCCCTGCGGCAGGGCCGCGAGGAAGCCATGCGCCTGGGCGGCGCGCGCGGCCGCCTCCACCTCGGCCCGCGTCGCGCCGGGGCGGCCGCAGGCGATGTTGGCGTGGGCGCTGTCGTCGAAGATCAGCGCCTCCTGGCCGACATAGGCGATGGCGTCGCGCAGGCTGGCGAGCGTCACGGCCCGCAGGTCGGCGCCGTCCAGCGTGACGCGGCCGCCGGCCGGGTCGTAGAGGCGCGGCAGCAGGGCGATGGCGGTGGACTTCCCCGCGCCCGACGGCCCGACCAGCGCCACGGTCCGCCCCGGCTCGGCGACGAAGGAGAGGCCCGAGAGGGCGGCGTCGGTCGAGCCCATGTAGCGGAAGGACACGTCCTCGAAGGTGACGCGGCCGCGTCCCTCGGGCAGCGGCGCGGCGCCCGGCGCGTCGGCCACGGCGCGCGGCGCGTCCATCATGGCGAAGACGCGGGAGAGCCCGGCCAGTCCTTCCTGCAACGCCGCGTTGAGCGAGCCCAGCGCCCGGACGGGCCGCGCCGCGATCAGCACGGCGGCGACGAAACCCGTGAACTCGCCGATGGTCCCCTGCCCGCTCGCGACCCGCCAGCCGACGAAGCCGAGGACGGCGGCGACGGTGATGCCGCCCAGCACCTCCAGGATCGGATCCACGCGCGCGCGGGTGCGGGCGATGCGGTAGAGGCTCTCGCGCAGCCGGGCGAAGGCCGACGCGGCGCGCGCCTCCTCCTGCGCCTCGAGCCGGTAGGAGCGCACGACGCGCGCCGCGCCCAGGCTCTCGTTCAGCAGCGCCGCCGTCTCCCCCGCCCGGTCCTGCATGCCGGAGGAGGCGCGGCGGATGCGCTTGCCGATCCTGAGGATGGGCACGGCCGCGATCGGGTAGAGCAACGCCGCCATGAGCGCGAGCTGCCAGTCGAGCCACAGCATGGAGCCGACGAGGCCGACGATGGTCAGGGCGTCGCCGGCGCCGTTGACCGAGCGCGTCAGCGCCTCGCGGATCTGCGTCGCGTCGGTCGTGAAGCGGGAGACGAGGCGGGCCGGCGCCTCGCTGCTGACGGCGGCGAAATCGGCGCGGGTGAGCGCGCGGAACAGCGCGTTCTGGATGTCCTCGATGGTGCGCAGCACCGCGCCCTGGATCGCGAGCTGCTGGCCGAACATCAGCGCGCCGCGCGCCGCGGTGACCGCGACGATCACGGGCGGCAGCAGCCACACGACCTGCGGGTCGCCGCGGCCGAACATGTCGAAGGCCTGCTGGATGATGATCGGGTAGAGCGCCGTGATGCCGGCGAGGCCCACCGTGAACGCCACCGCGACCGCCATCCGCAGCCGCTGCGGCGCCAGGTGATCGCGCCACAGGCGGCGGATGAGGGGAAGGCTGGCAGGCTGGTCCATGGATCGGCGGGCCTATCAGCCGGGGGGCGCCTTGGCCAGTTGGGCGAGCCGCGCGAGGCATTCCTCGCGCGAGGCGTCGCAGCGCGTCTCCTCCACCCACCAGCTCCGCAGCGCCGAGAGCAGCCGCCCGACCCCGATGCCGGGCGCAACGCCGAGGGCGAGCACGTCACGGCCCTGAACCGGGAAGACCGGCCAGTCCAGCGTGGGCAGCAGCGCCCGGATGGCGGAGCGATCCCGCCCGTCCCGGGCCTCGGCGCGCCAGGTCAGGTCTTCCAGCGCCTCCGGCCCCTGGGCCAGCAGCGCGCCCTCGCCGGCGACGAACCAGCGCAGCGTGCGGCGATCGGCGGCATCGGCCGTGGGCCGCGCGT
>JAIEOO010000092.1 GCA_019750475.1 Acetobacteraceae bacterium
CCTGCAAAACCTCAGGGCAACCTTCCGCGATGTCAGGTCAGCCTGATCACCAGGCGCTCTTTTCACACAGCCTCGGCAGGAACTGAACGTTGACCTTTCGTTCCGAAGCAGACGTTGGAGGGCGTCGACCGACTTCCCTCGCATCCCTCGTCGTACATGCCGCCTCAGTGTCCAGCGTCCTCAGGGTCTGAGCCAGAACCTCGATCCGTGTCCGGCTTTCGGAGACGAGCCCGGCGATGTCGCCGGACGCGGCCGATGAACGTCAAGCAAGGGCCTTGACCTCGTGGGCGACCACTGCAAACCCACGTCCCGCCTCGCCTGCGCGCGCGGCCTCGATCGTCGCGTTCAGGGCAAGGAGGTTGGTCTGGCCGGCGATCGCCGCGATCGCCGCGGTGATTTGGTTGATCCGCTCGGAGGAGGTCAGGACGTCGGCGAGCGCTGCGTGGGTTTGAAGGGTGGTCGGTGTGGCGCCGAGCTGGGCAGCGGCCGAAGAACTTGCCAAATCGACCGGCATCGAGACCTTCGCCATCGCCAAGTGGCGCCACGATCTCGAACATGGGCGCATTCCGCCGCTGGATGCCGACACCGTTCTCCTCTGCGACGAGGCCGGTATGGTCGGCACCAGGGATCTTGCCTTCGTGCTTTCCGCCGTGGCGGCAGCACCGGATGGCGGTGCCCGCGCGATCCTTATGGGTGACAGACGCCAGCTCGCGGCCGTGTCGGGCGGCTCGGCGCTGCGAGCCTTGGTCGACGTGCTCGGGCGCCATGCTACGCTGACCGAGGTGCGGCGTCAGGAGGTGTCCTGGCAGCGGGCCGCCTCCGTCTTGATGGCGCGCGGCGACGTCGAGGAAGGCTTGCGCGCCTATGTGCGGCACGAGCGGATAGAGCTCGTCGGCGGGGATGCACCGGCGCAGAAGCGGGTGGTGGCGCTGTGGACCGTGGCGCGAGCGAGCCACGGCAACGCCGAGGTTATGATGGTGACGCGGCGCAACCGCGATGCGGCCAGCCTGAACGCGGCAGCCCGTGCGGTGCTGCGGGCGGAAGGCGTCCTCACTGGAGCGGAGGTCGAAGTGACCGCACGCGACCGCGAGAACAAGAGGGTCGCCTTGGCGTTGGCGCATGGTGACCGTGTCCGCTTCGGCGAGGAGATCCAGCGGCGCGGAATCCGCAACGGCACTCGCGCCACAGTTACCGCAGTCAGATCGGATGGCGAGGACGTCGTGCGCCTGCGGGTACAGTTGGAGGACGGGCGCGTGATCGAGGATGCCTTTTCCGGCTTCGTACGCGCGCCGATCCCCGGGGCAGGCCGGCGCGAAACGCTGCCGCGGATTACGCATGCCTATGCCGGCACCGCCTACTCAGTGCAGGGCCGCACGGCGGCGGCCTGCGTGTACTACGGTGCCACCGCGAGCGATGCGCGCGAGCTTTATGTCGGCCTAACACGGCACCGCCAGGGGGCCTGGCTCGTGGTCGAGCGCGACCGGCTGGAGGCGGCGGTTCGCGCCCAGGGCAGCGATCCGCGCGGCCAGCCGAGCACGGCCGAACTGCACGAGCGATTGTTCGTCGAGGCACGGCACTATGCAGAGAAGACCAATGTCGTCGACCACATCGAGGATCGCGCCACCTTCGTTCGCAGCGGTTCGATTCCGCCGAACCGTCCAGTGGTGACCCTCGACCTCGCACGCGGACTCGACGCCGGACGGGCGCTGAGGGCCGTGCTACGGTCGTGTCCGTCAATGAGGTGGAAATTCGGGGTGGAGTTGGAGCGGCCATCGGTCAGGCGGCCTGAGGTGGAA
>JAIEOO010000271.1 GCA_019750475.1 Acetobacteraceae bacterium
AACGCCACGCCCAGCGCGGCGCCGGCCCCGCGCCCGCCGACCCCGCCCCAGAGGGCGAAGCCGGCCAGCGTCCCGAGCGCGCTGCCGAGGAGCATGGGGGCGGTCAGGCGCAGCAGCGCGGGCAGGCCCGGCCCGGCGCCGATCTGCACGGCGTTGGTCACGAGCGACGGGAGGAGCAGCAACGCGGCCGCTTCGGCCGGCGCGAGGAACAGCGCCAGCAGCCCCATGGCGACGGTGGGCAGGCCGAGACCCACCACGCCCTTCACGAGGCCGGCGAGCAGGAAGACGAGGGCGATGAGGGCGGTCGTGGTCATGCCCGTCTTCTGGCTGCGGCACGGCCGACCATGCTTCGGTTCGCGACGAAGGGTCGGTGCGAGATCAGCTTCGGCCCGCGATCGGCGTCAGCACTGGCGTTCCCGCCGTGCGGCCGCTTCCGGCGCGTCGGGCCCCGAGGCGACGGTGCGCCGCGGCGTCGCGGCGCTGACCGCCCCGCATCCGTGGCGGTGAATGTTCCCGGCACCCGCCACCTCCCGCCAGGGAACGCCGGGATGGCGGGCCTTGGTTTCCGGATCCCGTGTGACGGGATCACGCTGAAGAGCAGATCGGCCGCGGTGCGACGCAGCTCGCGTCAGGGTGCCGACGCCCACGGCCGACACGGCCATGGGCGCCTCCCGGTACGGCTTCCGGCCGGGCGGCCGGCGCGGCGCGTCAGGCCTTGTAGATCTCGATCATGTCCGAGAGCAGCTTCAGCGCGTCGGCCTTGGAGCGCTGGAAGGCGTTGCGGCCGACGATGGAGCCGTTGCCGCCGCCCTGGTGGATCGCCTTCACCTCGGCCAGCAGCGCGTCCGAGCCCTTGGCCTCGCCGCCCGAGAAGACGACGAGGCGGCGGCCGCCGAAGCAGGCCTGCACGATGTGCGCGATGCGCTTCGCCGCGTCGTTCTCGACGGGGCTCTTGTCGTAGGTCGGCTTCGCCGCGGCGAGCGAGATCGCCTCGGTCGGCGGCTTCACCTTGATGATGTGCGCGCCGACGAGGGCGGCCATGTGCGCGGCGTAGGCGCAGATGTCGAGCGCGGTCTCGCCGACCTTGTCGAGCATCGGGCCGCGCGGGTAGCTCCACACCACGACGGCGAGGCCGGCGTCCTTCGCCTCGGCGGCGAGTTCGCGCAGCTCCTCCATCATCTCGAACTGGTATTCGGAGCCCGGGTAGATCGTGAAGCCGATCGCCGAGCAGCCGAGGCGCAGCGCGTCCGCGACCGTCGCCGTCACCGCCTGGTCCTTCGTGGTGGACAGGCTGTTCGAGCTGTTCACCTTGAGGATGGTCGGGATGCAGCCGGCATAGCTGGCGGCGCCGGCCTCGATCATGCCGAGCGGCGCGGCATAGGCGTTCAGCCCGGCTTCGAGCGCGAGCTCGAAATGGTAGCGCGGGTCATAGGCGGCGGGGTTCGGGGCGAAGCTGCGCGCCGGGCCGTGCTCGAAGCCCTGGTCCACCGGCAGGATCACCATGCGGCCCGTGCCGCCGAGCTTCCCCTGCATCAGGATGCGCGCCAGGTTGGCCTTGGTCCCCGGGTTGTCGCTCTCGTACCAGGAGAGGATTTCCTTCACCTTCGGCGTCAGCATCATGCGGGCGGTTCCTTGTTTTCCGGCCTTTGGATTCCGCGCGCGGGATACAGCGGAACCGCCAAGCGTGGAAGCCGCCCGAGGCGCGCCCGCCGGCATGGCTGCCGACCTGCGCGCCGATGCAACCGCGCGACGCCGGGCGTTCAGCGGCGGAGCCAGGCGGCGGCGGGCTCGGCCGGCG
>JAIEOO010000258.1 GCA_019750475.1 Acetobacteraceae bacterium
CCGCCGGCCGCGCGCTCGATCGCGCCACGGCGCCCGGCGCGGCGAACAGCAGCACGAGCCCGTCCGGCATGACCGGCTCGACGGCGACCGGCACCGCGACGACGGGCACCGGCGTGACCGGCCCGTCCGGTGCCGCCTCGGCCACCACGGCCGGCATGACGGGCAACTTCGCCGAGCGGCCGCGCATCAGCCAGATCATCGGCTCGCGCGTGTACAATCAGCGCGGCGAATCCATCGGCGAGGTGGACGATGTGCTGCTGATGCAGGGCGGGCAGGGCCCGATGGCCGTCATCCAGATCGGCGGCTTCCTCGGCATCGGCGGGCGCCTCGTGACCGTCCCTCTGTCCGAGCTGCGCTGGGCCGCCGACCGCGAGCGCTGGATGCTCCCCACCGCCTCGCGCGAGGAACTCGAGCGCCGGCCGGCCTTCGAGTACAACTCGCTCCGCCGGAGCTGACTTGAACGGGGAGGGCGCGGCCATGGACGGCGGTGCCCTCCCCGCGCATCTGCGCGGCCCGCTGCGGCGCCCCTGGCTGGGCGTGGCGCGGGCCGTCTGGCGTGCGGCGCTGTCCGAGCGGATCTCCCTCGTCGCCGCCGGCTGCGCCTTCTACGCCGTCCTCGCGCTGTTCCCGGCGCTCTCGGTCGTCATCAGCATCTACGGGATGTTCTTCGACATCGGCACCGTCGAGCCGCAGCTGCAGATCCTCTCCATCTGGCTTCCCGAGGCCGCCTTCCAGCTCATCGCCGAGCGCGTCCACGTCCTGGTGACGACGCCGTCCGGCACGCTCGGCCTCTCGGCGGCGGCGTCGCTCCTCGTCGCGCTGTGGAGCGCGGGGGCCGGCGTGCGCGCCCTGACCGGCGCCCTCAACCTCGCGAACGGCACCGAGGAATGCCGCGGCTTCTTCGCTTTCCAGGCGCTGACCCTCGCGATGACCCTCGGCACCATCCTGCTGATCGTCGCCGGGATCGTGCTGCTCGCCGCCTGGCCGAGCGTCGCGCGGGCGGTGGAAATCGGCACCAACGCCGCCTGGTCCCTGCGCATGGGCAGCCTCGCGATCCTCGCGCTGCTGGTGGTGCTGGGGCTGGCCGCGATCTACCGCTTCGGCCCGTGCCGCCCGCCGCGCTTCCCGCGCATCGTCTGGCCGGGCGCCCTGACCGCGACGCTGCTCTGGGGGGCGGCGCTGCTGGCCTTCTCCTACTACGTCGCGAACATCGCGTCCTATGACGCGATGTACGGCTCGCTCGGCACCGTGATCGCGCTGCTGATGTGGCTCTACGTCAGCGTCTTCGCGATCATGCTAGGCGCCGAGCTGAACGCCGTGCTCGGCCGGCGCGCGCGACGGCGCGCCGGCTGAGGCGCCGGGCCTACAGCACGCCGAACAGGTACAGCGCGATGATGATCGGGATGGGAATGCCGATCAGCCACAGCAGGATTCCGCGCATGTCGTTCGCTCCTTCTCGCGTTGACGTGGACGCAAGGGCGAACGCGGCCTTGCCGCCGCGGTTGCCGCAACCGCGAGGGTCGCGTTCACGTTGTCGAGACGCAGATCGATCCTCGAAGGAGATACTGATGCGCAAATCCCTGATCGCCCTTCCCGCCCTCGCCCTCCTCGCCGCCTGCGCCGGCGGCGACACGGTGGACGGCATGCGCGGCAACCCGCCGGGCACGGCCGCCGAGCGCGCCTTCGACCGCGCCGCGGGCACCAACACCTCCGGCGCCTTCCCGCAGCAGACCGACGGCACCCGCGCCAACCCGACCGGCACGGCGGCCACGCGCGCGCTCGACCGCGCGGCGGGCACCAACACC
>JAIEOO010000261.1 GCA_019750475.1 Acetobacteraceae bacterium
CGCCACCGCCACCGCCGCCGCCGCCGCCGCCGCCGCCGCCGCCACCGCCGGCTGCGCCGCTTCAGCCGGCTCTGACGGCGCCGGCTGTCGTGGAGCAGGAGCGGCGCACCGCGCAGGAGGAGGAAGAGACACGCCGGACGCTGACGCAGACCCAGCCGCGGGTCGTCGTCGCGCCGCAGCCGCTCGCCATCCCGCGCCAGCCCAACCGGCCGCCGAACAATCCGGACGTGCTGGTGCCCGGCATCGGCGCGCAGGACTATTGAGGAGGGACGATGCGCGCCCGCCTCTTCATCCTGCTGCTCGCCCTCGCCGGGTGCGAGACGCCGCCGCCCGGGATGTTCGTCACCTCGGCGCGGGAGGCCGCGCGGGCGGAGGATGCCGGCGCCGACCTCCAGGGGCAGGCCTGCCTCGGCCGGCCGGCCGCCACCGCGACGGGGCGCGCGACCGAACTGTTCTGCGGCGGCTGGACCCAGCCGGCCGCCCGCGTCATCGAGCTCGACGGGCCGACCGATCCGGCAAGCCTTCTCGCCCTGGCCCAGGGCGGCGCCTGGCGCGCCGGCCTCGATGGCCGGATGAGCTGCGACGCGCCGGAGCCGACGGCCGCCGCCGGCAGCCGCGCGGCCGTCATCATGTCCTGCCGGCGCCGCATCGGCGGCTGGCCGCACCTCGCCCTGGTCGCCGCCGGGCCGCGCGGGCCCGTGCTGGCCGACGGCCTGCCCGCCGCCCTCCCCGCCATCGAGCGTGTCATCGCCGGGACGACGACCGCCGCGGCCACGCGCTCCGCCGCCCTGCAGGTGGCCGCGGCGCGCCTCGCCGCCGAGCGCTTCGGCACCGACCAGGTCGGCCGCTACGAGGCGCTGATCACGCTGGGCGCCGAGCTGAACCAGGCGGAGGCCTTCGCCGCCGCCGCCGATGCCTACCGCGCCGCCCTCGCGTTGCAGGACCGCGTGCTGGGGCCCAACCACCCGGACAGCGTCACCGCCGTCCTGCACCTGGCGCTGAATCTCTCGAACATGGGGCGGGAGGTGGAGGCCGCGCCGCTCTTCGCCCAGGCGGAGCGGCTCGCCCCGCGCGCGACCGACCCTGTCGCGCCGGCCCGGCTGCTGCACTACCGCGGCCTCGACGCCGCCAATCGCGGCGACCACGCCCGCGCCGCGCGGCTGCTGGAGGAGGCGGAGCGCGGCTACCTCGCCCTCGTGCCGCCGGGCGTCGCGGCCGCGCCGCAGCGGGGCCTTGCGGAGCAGGTGGCGCCGCCCCTCGCCCTCGACCCCGTGGGACAGTCCGCGTTGCTCGGCCTCGTCGAGGTGCGGCGCAACCGCGGCGTCGCCCTCGCCCGCGCCGGCCGGTCGGAGGAAGCGGCCCGGCTCTCCGCGCAGTCGCGCGCCCTGATGCAGCGGGCCGGGCTGTCCGAGGGCGTGGTCATCGCCCGCAGCCTCCGCAGCGAGGGCATGGCGAACGAGGCGCTGGCACGGCCGGAGGCGCAGCGCCTCTACGCCCAGGCCGCGGCGGGCTTCGCCAGTGCCCAGCCCGGCGAGCGGCCCGAGGCGGTGACGCTCTTCCTCTCCGGCGCGCGCCTCGCCGCGCTCGGGCGCAGCGCCGAGGCCCTGGCCGATTTCCGGCGCGGCGCGGCGATCCTGCGGGCGCGGCAGCTCGGCCTGCCGGTCAGCCTGGTGCAGCCCTATCTCGACGTGCTGGCTGCCGGCGCCGGGGCGGACCCGGCGCTCGCGACCGAAGCCTTCTCCGCCATCCAGCTCGCCCGGCGGGACGGCACGGCGCGCCTCGTCGCGCAGGCCAGCGCCCGCCTCGCGGCGGCCGGCGG
>JAIEOO010000425.1 GCA_019750475.1 Acetobacteraceae bacterium
GGGGGCGTCATTTCTCAGACACTCAGATGCGTGTGCAGCAGGTCGGGTCGCGCACGAAGATCGGCGGCAGTCCCGGTTCGCGACCGTCAGGGCAGGGTGGTCGTCGTGGGCGCGCAGCCCGCCGAGCCACGCGCGGCGGGGCGGCGGGCCGCCCCCCGCGGGCCCGCTCAACGCGCCTCCGCGCGGACGGCGAACACGTAGCCGACGCCGCGGCTGGTGCGGATCATGGGCGGGCTCGTGTCCCGCGGCTCGAGCTTACGGCGAAGGCGGCTCACCAGCATGTCGACGCTGCGGTCCGACGCCGGGCTCACGGAGGTCCGGTGGCGGGTCAGCTCGAGGAGGCGCTCGCGCGACAGCGGCCGCCCCGCGAAGGCCAGGAACACCGCCAGGAGGTCGAACTCCGCCTGGGAGAGCCCGACCTGGACGCCCTCGGGCGACAGGAGCTCCCGCGTCGCCGTGTCGAGGCGCCAGCCCGCGAAGAGCCACTCGCGCGCGGGCGCCGCACCGTCGTCCGCGCCGGGCCGGCCCGCGCGCCGGAGCACGGCCCGGACCCTCGCGAGAAGCTCCTGCCGGCTGAACGGCTTGGGGAGGTAGTCGTCCGCGCCGACGTCGAGCCCCCGCACGCGGTCCGCCTCGTCGCCCTTGGCGGTGACCATGATCACGGCGGTGTCCGCGCGCTCCGCGCGGAGCGCGCGGCAGAGGTCGAGGCCGGACCGCCCGGGGAGCATGACGTCGAGCAGGACGAGGTCGGGGGAGGCGCGGGCGATCATGTCCCACATCTCGTCGCCGTCGCGCGCGACGCTCGCCTCGTAGCCTTGGTCGCGGAGGAGGCGGGCGAGCAGCCGGCGGGTTTCCCCGTCGTCCTCCACGACCAGGATCCGCGCGCCCGCCTCGTGCGGACGGGGCGGCGGCTCCGTCACGCGGGGAAGCGGCCCGTGTCCGCCCCGTTCGGAAAGGCCCCGTCCCGCCGCGATCCCCAAAGCCATGCGCCACCTTGCCTTGCGCGCCGCGCCGGCCGCCGCCCGGCGCGGCCGCCGGCCCGGTGCAACAAGACGCCTGTTTTGCCTGTCACTGTGTGACAAAGATTTCTCGGTCCCTCGCCCGCGCGCCCTCCGCCGCCGGTGCGGCGGGCCGCGGAGGAGGGCCTCGCCGCCGCTGCCGGCCTCGCCCGTGGCACGACCATGCTTCCTCCTGCCCCGCTGCCGCCCGCCTGCCACGGGCGGCCATCCAAGAGGACGCATGCCCCGCGACGGCCTTACGAGGCCTCCGCCGTAAGCCCCGCGCCGCAACCGCGTCTCCGCCTCGGGCGCCCGTGGCGGGCGCCGACCGAAGGAGGGCCCTGCCCGATGCAATCCATCGCCCTTGCCGCGCTCGTGGCGCTTCCCCTCGGCGCCTGCGCCTCGTGGCCGGAGGCGTCCGCCCCGGGCTACCGGATGGAGCTCGCCGAGGCGCCGGTCCGCGCCGGCCGCGACGCGGAGCTCCGCGTGCGCCTCCGGCGGTCGCCGGGCGGCGAACCCGTCGCCGGGGCCGTGTTCACGGACCATCGCTTCGAGATGTCCATGCCGAGGTTCAAGACGGTGACCTCGACCATGGTCGAGGGGAGGGACGCCCCGCCTTCCCTCGCGCAGGAGGAGGCGGGAGGCGTGTACCGCGTCCACGCGTCGCTCCCGATGGCGGGATCGTGGCAGGCCGTGCTGACGGCGAGGGTGCCGGGCGAGGAGCGCCCGGTCCGGGAGCGCCTGTCCGTGCCGGTGGTCCGGTGAGGCCCCGGCGCCCCGCGCTGGCCGCGTTGCTTTGCGGCGCGCTGCTCGCCGCCGCGTGCGCGGAGCGGCCCACCGCCCCTCCTGCCACGCCGCCGGCCTGGGCGACC
>JAIEOO010000171.1 GCA_019750475.1 Acetobacteraceae bacterium
CAGGTGCTGTACCGCGTCGCACAGCGCGTTGTAGGTGGCATTGTCCAGCGCCTGCACGTCGGCTGGCAGCACGGCGCCGTCGGGCAGCGCTCCGCCGCCGCCGTGGCGGCCGGTATCGGATCCCGCGCTTTGCCCGATGCGTTGTCCATCTCCCGGTCCTTGCGGCTGTCCCGCGCCCTGCCATCCATGCGGCCCGTCCTGCCGTGCGCAGGCGGTTGCGCCATCCACGCCCGGATGCGGCGCCCCGGCGACGGCGCAGCCGAGCCAGTTGACGAAGGACCGGACGGCCTCGTGCCGGATCGCGGGGGGGATGGCGGGCGGGGCGGCGACGAGTTCGGCCAGGATGCGCGTCGCGGCCATCAGTCGATCCTCGCGCCGCTCGACCGCACCACCGGCGCCCAGCGCGCCACCTCGGCGGCGACGAGGGCCCCGAAGGCGTCGGGCGTGCTCGGCGCGGCCTCGCCGCCCAGCGCCTCGATCCGGCTGCGCACGCCGCCGTCCTGCAGCGCGCGGGCCAGCTCCTCCGACAGGCGCTCGACGATCCGCGCCTCGGTGCCGCGCGGCGCGAGCAGGCCGAACCAGACGCCGGCCTCCATCTCCCGCCCGAGCGACCGGCTCAGCGTGGGCACACCGGGAAGCACGGGCGAGGCCTCGCGCGAACCGATCGCGAGCCCCCTCAGCCGCCCCTCGCGGATCAGATCGGCGGAGGAGGCGGTGTTGACGAACATCACCTGCACCTGCCCGGCGACGAGGTCGTTCAGCGCCGGCGCCGAACCGCGATACGGCACGTGGGTCAGCTGGACGTCGGCGGCCTGCGCGAACAGCTCCATCGCCAGATGGGTCGCGCTGCCGTTGCCCACCGAGGCGTAGGCGAAGGCGCCGGGCCGCGTCCGGGCCAGGGCGGCGAATTCCGCCGCGTCCCGCGCCGGCACCGAGGGGTGGGCCGCGAGGACGAACGGCAGCCGCGCCATCAGCCCGACCGGCGCGAAGTCGCGCAGCGGATCGTACGGCAAGCGGGCGTAGAGATGCGGGGCCATGGCGAGCGGGCCGACATCGGAGATCAGGAAGGTCTGTCCGTCGGGCGCGGCCTTGGCGCCGGCATCGGTGCCCAGCGTGCCCCCCGCGCCGGCGCGGTTCTCGACGACGACCGGCTGGCCGAGCGCGGCCGCGAGGCGCTCGGCCACGACGCGGCCGACGATGTCCGTGCCGGAGCCGGGCGGATAGGGGACCAGGATGCGGACAGGCCGGTTCGGCCAGGCCGGCTGCGCCGCCGCCGGCGCGGCGGCGAGCCCGATGGCGGCGGCGACCAGGCCGCGGCGCGTGGGCGTTTCCTTCCTCATGTCACGTGTCTCGTTGTTGGCCGGACAAGCCTAGAGCACGATCCGCGAAGGCGGTATCGCCCGAGCGGCAAATCGTCCGCTCAAAAGCCGCGGAAGCGTGATCCCGCGTGACGGGATCGCGCTGTCGGCAAGCTCCCGGGGGCGGCCAGGCGGCAGCGCGCCTCGCGCGTTCAGGCGGCGAAGGCCTGCGTGCGGACGAGGCGGGCGTAGAGCCCGTCCCGCGCCATCAGCTCGGCATGCGTGCCCTGCTCGGTGGCGCGGCCATCCTCCATCACGACGATCAGGTCGGCGTGCTGCACCGTGGCCAGCCGATGCGCGATGACGAGGGTGGTGCGCCCGGCGCGCAGCTCCGCCAGCGCCGCCTGCACCGCGGCCTCGTTCTCGGCGTCGAGCGCGCTCGTCGCCTCGTCGAGCAGCAGGACGCGCGGGTTCCGCAGCAGGGCGCGCGCGAGGGAGACGCGCTGGCGCTGCCCGCCCGACAGCCGCGAGCCGCCGGGGCCGAGCGGCGTGTCGTAGCCCTGCGGCAGGGCCGCGAGGAAG
>JAIEOO010000297.1 GCA_019750475.1 Acetobacteraceae bacterium
CGTCGCCCGGATAGGCCTCGCGGCCCGGCGGACGGCGCAGCAGCAGCGACATCTGGCGGTAGGCGACGGCCTGCTTCGACAGGTCGTCGTAGAAGATGACCGCGTGCATGCCGTTGTCGCGGAAGAACTCGCCCATGGCGCAGCCGGTGTAGGGCGCCAGGAACTGCATCGGCGCCGGGTCGGAGGCCGTGGCGGCGACGATGATCGAGTACTCGAGCGCGCCCGACTCCTCGAGCTGCTTCACGAGCTGCGCGACGGTGGAGCGCTTCTGCCCGACCGCGACGTAGATGCAGTAGAGCTTCTTCGACTCGTCGCCCTGCGCGTTGACCGGCTTCTGGTTGATGATCGTGTCCACGATCACGGCCGTCTTGCCGGTCTGGCGGTCGCCGATGACGAGCTCGCGCTGGCCGCGGCCGATGGGGATCAGGGCGTCGATCGCCTTGATGCCCGTCTGCATCGGCTCGTGCACGGACTTGCGGGGGATGATGCCCGGCGCCTTCAGCTCGGCGCGGCGGCGCTCGACGTTGACGAGCGGGCCCTTGCCGTCGATCGGGTTGCCGAGGCCGTCCACCACGCGGCCGAGCAGGCCCTTGCCCACCGGCACGTCCACGATGGTGCCCGTGCGGGAGACGGTGTCGCCCTCGCGGATGGTGGAGTCGTCGCCGAAGATCACGATGCCGACGTTGTCGGTCTCGAGGTTCAGCGCCATGCCCTTCAGGCCGGAGGCGGGGAAGTCCACCATCTCGCCGGCCATGACGTTCTGCAGGCCATAGACGCGGGCAATGCCGTCGCCCACCGTCAGCACGGTGCCGACCTCGGCCACGTTGGCGTCGGCGTCGAAGCTCGCGATCTGCTGCTTCAGGATGTCGGAAATCTCAGCCGGACGGATATCCATCTCAGGCGGCCCCCTTCATGGCATACTGCAGTCGCTGCAGCTTGGACTTGATCGAGTTGTCGTAGAGGCGGGAGCCGATCCGGACGACGATCCCGCCCAGGATGGAGCGGTCAACGGTCTCGGAGAGCTGCACGCCCGAATAGCCCGCCTCGGTGAGCCGGGCGGTGAGCGCCGCGCGCTGCGTCGCGCTCAGCGGGAAGGCGGTCGTGACGTGGGCGACCTGCACGCCACGCCGCTCGGCCAGCTTGGCCCCGAAGGCCTGCGCCACTTCGGGCAGGTTCCTCAGGCGCCGGTTGTTGATCAGCACGCCGACGGCATTGCGCACGTCGGTGCCCACGCCGGCGCGTTCAAGGACCGCGAAGGCCGCCTTGCGCTGATCGGCCGCCGCGAGGCGCGGATCGGCGACGAAGGAGCGGAAGCCCGGGTCGTTGCGCCAGAGGTCGAGAACGCGCTCGAGGTCCGCCGCGATCCGGTCCAGCGCGGCCGGGTCCTGCTGGCGCTTCTCGTCGGCGAGGGACAGCAGGGCGAGCGCGTAGCGCTCGGCAACGCCCGTGGGGTTTTGGGCCCCCAGGTTCTGAGCGGTATCTTCGGCGGCCAAGTGGGGCTTCCCGGTGCTGATGAGGGCGGACCAGGGGAGGTGCCCCCGGAAGGCGCGCGGCGTCTAACACACGCTTTGCAGCACGGCAACCAACCGCGGCTAACGACCGATCAGGCTTTTCCCGAGGCCGAGAACGGCGCGCCCCGCGCGTCCGGCCTCGCCCAGGATGTCGATGCGCTCCGCGCGCTCGCGCAGCCGCTCGAACCGCGCGGCCCGGGCGGCGTCCAGCTCGCGCTCGATCGCGACCCAGAGCGTGTCGAGGTTCCAGGGCTCGCCCTCCTTCGGCAGGGCGAGCGGCACCACGTCGTCCAGCGGCACCTGCAGCACGGCGGCCACGGCGGCGCGCGCCGCGCCGATCGCCGCGTGCTTCGCCTCGCCCGGCGGCCACTCCGCCGCCGGGCGCAG
>JAIEOO010000211.1 GCA_019750475.1 Acetobacteraceae bacterium
AGGCCTGCGCCGACCTCACCGGCCCCGCCTGCGCCCGCTCCGGCCGGTGGGTCGGGTGATGGCGGCCCGGCACGCCATGGCCCGGCGGGAAGGGCCCAGCACGCGGCAGCGCATGGCGCGGGAGGCCTTCCCTCCCCCGCCGGCCGCCGAGGAGCGCGCGGACGTCTACGCGCGCGTCACCGACGCGATCATCGCGGCGATCGAGAGCGGGATGGCGAAGGGGCGCGACTGGCGCATGCCCTGGCACCGCCGGCGCGACCCGGGCGGCTCGCCGATGCTGCCGGTGAACGTCGCCCGCGGCGCGGCCTACCGGGGCGTCAACACGCTGGCCCTCTGGGCGGCGGCCGAGGCCAAGGGCTATCCCGGTGGCCTCTGGGGCACCTACAGGCAATGGGCCGAACTCGGCGGCCAGGTCCGGCGGGGCGAGCGCGCCGCCACCGTCGTGTTCTGGCGCTTCCCGGACGCGGCGAAGGACGGCGAGGCCGAGAACGGGGAGGAGGCTGAGGAGGGCACCAGGCGCGGCCCCTGGGCGCGCGCCTACGCCGTCTTCAACGCCGCCCAGGTGGACGGGGCCACCATCCCCGCCAGCGCCGCCCTTGCCCTGCCGGAGGCGGCGCGGATCGCCGAGGCCGAGCGGTTCTTTGCCGCCCTGCCCGGCCTCGATCTCCGGCATGGGGGCAATGCCGCGTTCTACAGCCCAGCGACCGACCACGTGCAGATGCCGCCCTTCGCCGACTTCCGCACGGGCGAGGGCTACTACGCGACCCTCGCCCACGAGGCCGCGCACTGGACCGGGCACCCGTCCCGGCTCGCGCGCGACCTGACGGGGCGGTTCGGCAGCGGGGCCTATGCGGCCGAGGAGTTGGTGGCGGAGCTCGGGGCGGCCTTCGCGCTGGCCGCCCTTGGCCTCGCGGCCGAGCCCCGGTCCGACCACGCCCGCTACGTCGCGCACTGGCTCGGGCTGCTGCGCGGCGACCGGCGGGCGATCTTTACCGCCGCCGGCAAGGCCCAGGCCGCGACGGATTGGATGATCGCCGCCGCCAAGCAGAAGGCGGCGTAGCCGGAAGGGGGCGGGCACCGGCCCGCCCCCGATCCGCTCCGGAAAATTCGAAGGTAGAACGACCCTGCTCGTGCGCCGCGGGCCGCAATGCGGCCCGCGGCGCTTCATGGCGTCCTAGGACGCCGGGAAGCTGGCGTTGCGGCGTCCTCCTGCGCTAGCGTGCGCCCGATTCGGCGGGGGAGCGCATGAAGACCATCATGGTCGCCAAGCAGAAGGGCGGCGTCGGCGCGACCACGCTCGCCCGCGAGCTCGGCGTGGCCGCCGCGGCGGCCGGCAAGAGCGTCGTCCTGGTGGACCTCGACCCCCAGGGCACGCTCCGTGGCTGGTGGAACCGCCGCACGGAGGGCGCGGAGGGCGAGCCGAACCCAGCGCTGGCGGCCCCTCCCCCGGCGCGGATCGTCGAGGCGCTGGGCGAGCTCCGCGCCTCCGGGGCCGACCTCTGCATCATCGACACGCCGCCCTCGGTCCATCCCTTCCTCGGCGCCGTCATGCGCCTCGCGGACCTGATCCTGCTGCCGACGCGCGCGACCACGGACGACCTGGAGGCCCTGCCGGCCGTGCTCGACCTCGTGGAGGAGTCCGGGCGGCCGTTCGTCTTCGTCGTCACGCAGGCGGCCCCCGGCAAGTCCCGGCTCTACGACGACGCGCTGCCGGCGCTGGCGCAGCGCGGGCGCGTCGCCCCGCCGCTCCGCATCCGCGCCGACTTCCCCGTGGCGGCCGCCACCGGCCGGACGGCGACGGAGGCGGCGCCGCGGAGCAAGGCGGCCGAGGAGGTGGCGGCGCTCTGGCAGTTCGTCGCCGGCGACCTGGCCCGCGCCCGCAAGCGCGCCGGCGTCCCGGCGTCCTAGGACGA
>JAIEOO010000023.1 GCA_019750475.1 Acetobacteraceae bacterium
CCGCCTTCGCGGATCGTGCGCTCCAGCGTGATCCCGCGACCGGGATCACGCCTCCGCTGCGTCTGAGAGGACGATTCACCGCTCCGGCGATGCCGCCTTCGCGGATCGTGCTCTAGCTCCCGAGCGGCCCCCCGCCCCGCTTGGTGATGGCGATCACCGAGGCCCGGGGCGGCACGCCATCGGCGAAGTCCGGCCAGCGGGTGGAGGGCTCGTCGAAGGTGCTGCCCGGGTCCTCGCCGGGATGCTGGATCGCCAGGAACAGGGTGGAATCGTCCTCCGTGACCCAGGGGCCGCAGATCTCGCAGCCCGTGGGTCCCTGGTAGAAGAGCCGCGTCAGCGCCCGGCCGGGCCCGACCGTGTCGGCGACATAGATGCCGTCCGCCACGCCGGCCGCGCCCTGGGCGCCGTCGGTCGAGATCCAGATGCGGCCCCGGCTGTCGAAGGCGCAATTGTCGGGGCAGGACAGCCAGCCGCTGTCGCTGACGGCGCGGTGATACTGCGCCCCCGCATCGATGCCCGGCCGCCCCCCGCGCAGGAAGATCGTCCAGCGCATCGTCTCGGCGGCGTGGTCGGGCCGTCCCCCCTCCGTCGGCGGCACCAGCTCGACCACGTGGCCATGGGCGTTCGCGGCCCGCGGATTGGCGGCGTTCACCTGCTCGGCACGGCGGGCGGTGTTGTTCGTCAGCATGACATAGACCCGGCCCGTGACCGGGTTCGCCTCGACATCCTCGGGCCGGTCCATCGGCGTCGCTTCCAGCAGGTCGGCGGCGCGCCGGGCCTCGATCACGACATCGGCCTGGGAGTGGAAGCCGTTGGCCGGCGTCAGCGGTCCCTGCCCATGCACCAGCGGCAGCCAGCGCATGGTGCCGCCGGCGTCGAACCGCGCGACCGAGAGGGTGCCCTCGTCGAGCAGGTCGCGTTCCGGCGCGGCGGGGTTCCAGGGCCGCGCCGTGACGAAGCGGTAGACGTAGTCGAAGCGCTCGTCGTCGCCCATGTAGACGACCACGCGGCCATCCGGCGCGAGGGTGGTGGCCGCCCCCTCATGCTTGAAGCGGCCGAGCGCCGTGCGCTTGATCGGCGTGCTCGTCGGGTCATAGGGGTCGATCTCGACGACCCAGCCGAAGCGGTTGGGCTCGTTCGGCTCGCGCGCCAGGTCGAAGCGCGGCACGTGGCGGAACCAGTGATAGGCGGGGCTGCCCACCATGCCGTAGCGGCGGAGGGCGGGGCGCAGCGCTTCGTCCGCCGGCAGATGGCCGAAGTAGAAGTTGATGTTCTCCTCGCAGGTCAGGATCGTCCCCCAGGGCGTGACGCCGCCGGCGCAGTTGTTCAGCATGCCGAGCACGCGCGTGCCCGCCGGGTCGGCGCTGGTGCGCATGCGCGGGTGGCCGGCGGCCGGGCCGGCGATCCGCATGGGCGTCTCGGCGGTGATGCGGCGGTTCAGCCGCCCGCCTTGCGCCGGACGCCACCGGCCCTCCGCGCGCTCGATCTCCACGATGCTGCCGCCATGGGCCATCATCTCCACGCCGGTCTGGGCGGCGGTGATGTTGGCGCGCGCGGCCGCGCTCGCCCCGAAGCCCGGAAACATCAGGCGCGTGCTGCTGTATTCGTGATTGGCCCAGAGGATCGCGCGGTCGGTCACGCGGCCACCGCGCTCGGGCGGCAGCACGGCCAGGAAGTCGTTGTTCGCGCCGAACTGCATGGCCTGGGCCGCGGCGGTGAGGTTGCTCGGGTCGAAGGGCGGCGCGCCGGGCAGCACCGGGTCGCCCCAGCGGATGACGACGTGCCGCTCATGGCCTTCGGCGACGGCGTCGGTCTGGGACCAGCCGTGGCGCAGCTCGGGGAAGGTCAGGGTGGAGGGGCCACCCGTGCGGGGCACGCCCTGCGCCGCGGCCGGGGCGGCGGCCACCGCCGCGGCCGCGGC
>JAIEOO010000100.1 GCA_019750475.1 Acetobacteraceae bacterium
CCGCGGGACGCCGCAGCCGCGGGACGCCCGGGCGCCGCCGCCGGCCGCGATGCGCGAGAGGCGACCCGCCGCGGCGGGTCGCCCGAAGCCGGTCACCGCTTCAGGTTGATCGTCTCCTGCAGCATGTCGTCGCTCGTCGTCACGACGCGCGTGTTCGCCGTGTAGGCGCGCTGCGCGATGATCATGCGGCTGAACTCGGCGGCGATGTCCACGTTGGAGCGCTCGATCGCGCCCGTCTCGATCACCCCGGCGCCGGACGCGCCGGCCGCGTTGATCCGCGGCGTGCCGGCGAGCTCGGTCACGGCGAAGGCCTGGCCGCCGAGGCGCTCCAGCGCATCCGCGTCGGCGAAGGTGACGACGGGCACGCGCCCGATCGTGCGGCTGCGGCCGTTGTCGTAGTTCGCGATGATCGTGCCGTCCGCCCGGATGGCGGCGGAGGCGAAGGCGCCCTGCGGCGCGCCGTCGCGGTCCACGCTGCGCAGCTCGTAGGTGGAGCCCGAGAACTGCGTCAGGCCGTTGGTTCCCCCGAAGTCGCCGAAGCTGAGGGAGACGGGCTGGGCGGCACCGTTGAAGGTGGCGGAGAGGTCGATGCGGGCCGTGGCCGGGGCGGCCGCGCTGTAGGTGCCGATGACCGCGCCGGCGGAGGTGGTGACCGACCCGATGGTTCCGGCCGGCGCGCCGTTGGTGCCGAAGGCGACGACGAAGCTGCCCAGGCTGGCGCCGCCCGCCTGGGTGACGTTCAGCGTCCAGGTGTCGGCGGCGCTGCCGCGCGCCCAGGCCAGGTTCAGCGTCTGCAGGTTGCCCAGCGCGTCGTAGACCTGCACGTCGGTGCTCCCGGTCGCGCTGGCGGCGCCGTTCGCCGGCAGGTTGGCCGCCAGCGAGAGGGCGCCGGTCGGCTGCGGCGCCAAGGGGCTGCGGTCCGCCCGGAGCGGGGCGAGGCTGCTGGTGTTCACCTTGCCGTCCGGCCCGAGCGCCCAGCCCTGGAGCACGTCGCCCGACCCGTTGACGAAGTAGCCGTCGCGGTCGAGCGAGAAGTCGCCGGCGCGGCTGACCATCTGCTGCGGGTCGAAGACGCGGGCGCCGTCGGACGCGCGCGCGATGGTGCGTGCCACCGAGAAGAAGCCCCGCCCCGACAGCGCCATGGCCAGCGGGTTGTCCACCTGGTCGATGCCGCCCTGCACGTCGTTGGTGGCGTCGGCATGCGCGAGGACGCCGCCCGCGATGTTGCGGCGGCCGATGTCGGAAACCATGGACTCGAAGCGGGTGTCGACGCGCTTGTAGCCGACGGTCTGGCTGTTCGCGACGTTGTCCGAAATCGCGTTCAGCGCTTCCGACTGGGCGTTCATGCCGGAAACGGCGGTGGAGAGGGAGCTGAAGAGGGACATCGTCCGGGCCTCGCCTGGTGGGATTGCGGTCTGGGTCGGCTCCGCAAGCGGCGTGCCATCTCTGTCGGCAAATCCGAAGCAGGCATTGCCGCCACCCGCGCGTCTTCAGCGCCCGGCAATTGGTGCCGCCCCCGGCACGCGGCGCCGGGCACAAAGGTCATGCAAGCCTTGAGAAAGTCCTGGAATCGCGTTGGCCCGTTCCTTGCTCCTTCACGATTGCCATGATCCCAGCCATCCCGGCCCAGCCGGACGCCGCCCCGACGCCACGCTCGCCGCAGCCGGCCCCCGGCTTCGGCGCCGCCCTCGATGCCGCGGAAGCCGCCCAGCCGCCACGCTCGCCGCAGCTCGCCTCCGGCGCCGCGCGCGACGCCGCGGACGCCGAAGCCCAGGGCCCCGTCGCGAGCGAGGACGCCAAGGCCGCGTCCAACGAGCCCGAGTCGAAGCCGGCGGACGGGACGGCGGTCGTCGGCCTCGTGCTGCCGGAGGTCCTTCAGGCCAGCCCGGCGACGCCCAGCGCCGCCGCCCCCGCGCTTCCGATCCCGGTCGCGGCGACGCCCCAG
>JAIEOO010000314.1 GCA_019750475.1 Acetobacteraceae bacterium
GCCGCGCCTGCGCCCGGGGCGGCCAACGGCGCCGCGGCCGAGCCCCCCAAGCCGGACGCGCCCTACATCGCCCCGCCGGTCCAGCCCAAGCCGGTCGAGGAAGCCGCGACGCCGCGCCGCAGCGGCTGGTGGAAGCGATGAGCGACGCGCCCCCCGTCCTCGTCACGCGCGAGGGCGGGGTGGTGCATGTCACGCTCAACCGCCCCGCCCGGCGCAACGCCATCGGCGGCGGCATGGGTGAGGCGCTGGACGCCCTGATCGCCGGGCTGCGCCAGGACCCGTCCGCCCGCGTGGTGGTGCTGCGCGGCGCCGGCGGGCATTTCTGCGCCGGGCTCGACCTGACCGAGGTGGCGGCGAGCCCGGCGGAGCAGCAGGCCCGCAACCGCGTCCTCGGGGCGCGTTACCTGGCGTTGAGCGAACTGCCGCAGGTGGTGATCGCGGCCGTCGAGGGCGCCTGCCACGCGGGGGGCCTCGGCTTCGCCTGCGCCGCCGACATCGCCTTCGCCAGCGCCGATGCCCGGTTCTGCGCGCCCGAGGTGCAGCGCGGCCTGGTGCCGGCGCAGATCCTGCCCTGGCTGGTGCGGCGGATGGGCCGGGCGCAGGCGACGCGCCTCGTGCTCGAGGCGGCCGTGGTGGACGCGGCGGCGGCGCTCCGCATGGGGCTGCTGCACGAGGTGGCGACGGATCGCGCGGCGCTCGACGCGCTGGTCGCGCGGACGGTCGCGCGGGTGATGCAGGGCGGCCCGGTGGCGCTGGGCGAGACCAAGGCGCTGCTCTCGGCCCTCGGGGCGCTGGCGCCCGAAGGCTACGCCGACGCGGCGGCCGGCGCCTTCGGCCGCACCGTCACGGGGGCCGAGGCCGCGGAAGGGATCGCCGCCTTCCGCGAGAAGCGCAAGGCGGCCTGGGCGTCCGACAGCGTGATCCCGTAACCCGGGATCACGCCTCCGCCGCGCCCGAGAGGACGCTTCGCCGCTCCGGCGATGCCGCCTTCGCGGATCCGGCTCCAGGTGATCGCGCCGCGTGGCGGTGCCGCCGTCAGACCGTGAGCAGCTTCCGCACGGCGGCCTCGTCCAGCTCGTCCGGCCGCCCGGCGAGCGCCACCTCGCCGCGGACCATGATCGCCAGCCGGTCGGCCAGGGCCTGGGCGAATTCGAAGTACTGCTCGACCAGGATGACGGCCATGTTCCGCTCCTTCGCCAGCAGCCGGATGACCTGGCCGATGTCCTTGATCACGTTGGGCTGGATGCCCTCCGTCGGCTCGTCGAGGATGAGCAGGCGCGGGCGCGTCGTCAGGGCGCGGGCGATGGCCAGCTGCTGCTGCTGACCGCCCGAGAGGTCGCCGCCGCGGCGCCGCAGGAACTGCCGCAGGATGGGGAAGAGGTCGAACAGCTCCGCATCCACCTTGCTGCCCCGCGGCGCGGCGGCGAGCGCCGTCTCCAGGTTCTCCTGCACGGTCAGGAAGGGGAAGATCTCCCGCCCCTGCGGCACGTAGCCGATGCCGCGCCGCGCGCGCTCGGAGGGCGCGAGGGCCGAGATGTCGGCCCCTTCCCAGACGATGGCGCCGGCGCGGATGCGCTCGAGCCCCATGATCGCGCGCAGCAGCGACGACTTGCCGACGCCGTTGCGGCCGAGGACGGCGACGATCTCCCCGGGCCGCGCCTGCAGCGAGACGCCGCGCAGGCAGTGGCTCGCGCCGTAGAAGAGGTCGAGGGACTTCGCTTCCAGCACCGCTCAGCGCCCCAGATACACGTCCACGACCCTGGGATCGGCCTGGACATGGGAGATGGAGCCCTCGGAGAGGACGGAGCCCTCGTGCAGCACGGTCACCCGGCTGCCGAGGGCGCGGACGAATTCGAGATCGTGCTCGACCACGACGACGGAACGGGTGCCGGCGATGCGGCGCAGCAGGGCGGCGGTGTGCTCGGTTTCCTGGTCGGTCATGCCGGCGACGGGCTCGTCCACCAGCAGCA
>JAIEOO010000079.1 GCA_019750475.1 Acetobacteraceae bacterium
GGCCGGGTTGGCGGTCGGCGTCGCGGCGGGGCGCGCCTGGGCCGGCATGGTGCCGGGGCGGCCCGGACGCAGCGGCAGGGCGATGGTCTGCTGGATGGCGGCCACGCGCTCCGGCGCCTCGGGCACCATGCCGAGGATCGGCGCCGTGCGCTCCACGATCCGGCGCGCCGCCGGGGCGGCGACCACGCCCGCCGTGGCGAAGGGGCCGGTGTCGGCGCGCGGCTTCGGCTCGTCCACCATGATGTAGAGGGCGTAGCGCGGCGCGTTCATCGGGAAGGCACCGACGAAGGCGGAGATGCGCCGGTTCTCCATGTAGCGGCCGTTGGCGCCGATCTTCTGCGCCGTGCCGGTCTTGCCGCCGACGAAATAGCCCGGCGCGTCGGCCGAACGGCCCGAGCCGTCGGTCACCGCGACGCGCATCAGGCGGCGCATGCGCTCGGACGTGGCCTCCGAGATGACGCGGACGCCGTCGCGCTGCTCGCCGGGCTGCTGGGCGAGGATGGTGGTGGGGCGCAGGATGCCGCCATTGGCGATGGCCGCGATGCTCGACACGACGTGCAGCGGCGTGACCGAGATGCCGTGGCCGAAGCCGATCGTCATCGTGTTCAGCTCGCGCCAGGTGCGGGGGCCGGGGGCCAGCACCATCGCGGATTCCGGCAGCTCGACCGGGACGCGGCGCAGCAGGCCGAGGCGGTCCATGAACTCGCGATGGCGCGTCGGGCCGACGGCCGCGACCATGTGCGCCGTGCCGAGGTTGGAGGAGTGGGCGATGATCTCGGGCAGGGTCAGCCAGCGGTTCTGGCCGCGGAAATCGTTGATCTCGTGCCGGCCGACGCGGATCGGGCGGGAGGCGTCGTAGCCCGACCAGAGCTGCGCCGTGCCGAGCTCGAGCGCCATGGCGGCCGAGAGCAGCTTGAAGGTCGAGCCCGGCTCGTACACGCCGGTGACGGCGCGGTTGAAGCGCTGCTCGGGCGGCGAATTCGCGAGGTCGGAGGCGGCGAAGTCGGGCAGGCTGACCATGCCCAGCACCTCGGCCGTGTTCACGTCCATCAGGATGGCCGCGCCGCCGATGCCGCTGAAGCGCTCGATCGTGAAGGCCAGCGCGTCGCGCAGCTCGCGCTGGATGCGGATGTCGAGCGAGAGGCGCAGCGGCGCGCGGGAGACGCGCAGCCGCTCGTCGAACCACTTCTCGACCCCGGCGATGCCCTGGCCGTCCACGTCCACGACGCCGAGCACGTGAGCGGCGTCCCGCCCGCGCGGATAGGTGCGGCGCTCGGCGTTCTCGAAGTAGAGGCCGAGGACGCCGAGATCGTTGATCGCCTGCATCTGCGACGGCGTGATGAAGCGGTCGATGTAGGCGAACTGCCGCGGCGGCGAGAGGCGCAGCGTCAGCCGCTCGCGGTCGAGATGCGGCAGGATGCGCACCAGCCGGTCCGCGACCTGCGCCGGATTGTCGATCTCGGTCGGGCGGGCGTAGAGCGCCGTGCCGCGCACGGTGACGGCGAGCGTCTCCCCGTTGCGGTCGGTGATCTCGGCCCGGTTCACCGGCGGCTCCGGCGGGGCGATGCGCGGCGCCATCGCCACCCGCGAGGGGAGGGGCGAGAGGATCGTCGCGTCGGTCAGCTTGAGCGCGGCGGCCCCGAACAGCACGCCGAAGCCCGCGGCCGCCACGGCGAGGCGCGCCCGCAGCCGGCGCTGCATCTCGTGCTCGGGCTGCGAGACGCGGACGACGGCGCGGTGGCGGGGCGTGGGATCGTGCGCGGGCGGGACGATGCCGGCCGCGCGCACGCCCCAGGGCGCGCCGGTGGGCGCGCGGGGCGGCTCGTGGGGGGATGGGGGCGGGGGGACGTCGTTCATCGCGGCGTGGGCGGCACCGGCGGCGGGAGGGACATCCGGCTGCCGCCGAGGAGCGAGCCGCCGGCCATCGGCTCCACGGGCTGCATGTGCATGGCGGGCCGCACGGGCGCGGCCTGGGCGACGACGACGGGCGCGGCCGGGCTGGCGACGGGCGGCAGCGTCTCGCGCGCCGGGCGGGCGGCCAG
>JAIEOO010000033.1 GCA_019750475.1 Acetobacteraceae bacterium
CGGCGCTGGCGGCCGGGGCCATCGCCGGGGAGGCCGCGGCGCAGCCGGCCCTGGGCGGCGCGCCGCGGGCCATCTCGATCCGCCGCGTGCAGACGGGCGAATCCTTCTCCGGCGTCTACTGGCGCGACGGGCGGTACGAGCGCGACGCGCTGCGGCGGCTCGACTGGGTGATGCGGGACCCCGGCATGGCCGAGGCGACGCCCATGGACCCGCGGCTGTTCGACGTGCTGACCGCGGTCCACACGCGGCTCGGCTCCTCCGCCACCTGGGAGGTGATCAGCGGCTACCGCGCGCCCGAGACCAACGCGGCCAACGCCCAGCGCTCCCGCCGGGTGTCGCGCGTGTCCCTGCACATGAGCGGCATGGCGGCCGATTGCCGCCTGGACGACCGCCAGTCGCTCGGGATCGCGCGGGTGGCGGCGGACATGCAGCTCGGCGGCGTCGGGCTCTACCGGCGGGACGGGTTCATCCACCTGGATTGCGGCCCCTCGCGCCGCTGGTGAGCGGCGGCCCGCAACCATCGCGCGAACCGGCTGCCCCTCCCGGTCGCGGTGCGATGCGCGTCATGGTGGTGAAGTTCCGCAACAACGGCGCGAGTGGCAGCGAAAACCCGCCCGGCGACAACCGGACGGCGTGATTTTTTCTGCATGCAACCATTTCGGCGTTGATCAGGCCCTGCGTGTGCCGTCATCTTCGCGGCCTCGGCGTCAGCGGTTGGGGGACCTCGCGCCGGGGCACTGCGAAACGCGCATCAACGAGGATTTGCATGTCCGACAGAATGGCCGCCGCGGTCCCCCGGCGGCGCGAGCGGGACGAAGAGCCCATGTCGCTCGGCGTGTACCTGCTCCACGGCGCCGGCTGGATCGGGTTCCTTCTCGTCCTGTTCTTCCTGGCCGGTTTCGAGTTCTGACCATGGATGGGCTGATCGTGCCGCGACCGGGCCGGGTGCTCGGCTACGCGCGCGCCTCCACCGGTTCGCCGCCGATCGAGCGGCAGCGCGAGATGCTGATCGCCGGCGGGGCCGAGATCATCTTCGCCGAGGCCGATATCGGCTCCTACCGCAGCCGGTTCGAGCTGGGGCGGCTGCTCGACGAGCTGGAGGCGGGCGACACGCTGCTCGTCACCTCGGCCGACCGCCTCGCGGCCTCGGTCCCGGCGCTGCTGAAGGTCGCGGACCAGGCGCGGCGCGTGGGCGCCCATCTCCGCGCCCTCAAGGACCCCTGGCTCGACACCGCGTCGCGCGAACCGGGCGCGGTGTGGGAGCTGGTGGCCGGGCTCGCCAGCCTCGAGCGGCGGCTCGCGCGGTCGCGGGCCGCAGCGCCGTTGCGCGGTGCGCGGCCGGTGCGCGCGGTCCATGTCGAGCCCGGGGCCGTCCCGGCCGAATAGCCCGCGCGTCCGGCGGGCGGACCCGATGGGATTGCGGGGCGGGGCCTCCGGCGGTCCCGGGACACGGGATCACGCCTCCGCAGCGTCTGACAGGACGCTTCCCCGCCCCGGCGTTTCCGCCCTTGCGGATCGTGCGCTTCGGCGCGATCCCGCCGCCGGGCTCACGCCTCCGCAGCGTCTGAGAGAACGCTTCCCCGCCCCGGCGTTTCCGCCCTCGCGGATCGTGCGCTTCAGCGTGATCCCGAACCCGGGATCACGCTTCCGCAGCGTCTGAGAGGACGATTCACCGCTCCGGCGTTTCCGCCGTCGCGGATCGTGCTCTAGCCTGCCACCCATGTTCCGCCGCACCGCACCGACCGATTGCACCATCGTCTGGGACGGGCGGGCCGTGCCCGCCCGCGCCGGGGAGTCCCTGGCGGCCGCGCTGCTCGCCGCCGGCATTCCCGCCTTCCGCGAAACCGCCGTCTCCGGCAGCGCCCGAGGGCCGCTCTGCCTGATGGGCGCCTGCTACGACTGCCTGGTCGAGGTGGATGGGCGGGCCAATGTCCAGGCCTGCCTGGAGACGGTGCGGGACGGGCTGCGCGCCGAGCCGATGCGGGGCGCCCGGACGGCGCGGCTGCCGGCATGACCCCCGACCTGCTGATCCTGGGCGCCGGGCCCGCCGGCATGGCGGCCGCGGCCGAGGCGCGCGC
>JAIEOO010000433.1 GCA_019750475.1 Acetobacteraceae bacterium
GGCGGCGCGCGGGCCACCCTCGGCGGCGGCCTTGGCCGGCGCGGCCTTCCGCGCGCCCGCGGCCTTCTTCGCGACATCCGGCGGCTGGCGGCTGTGCTGGCGGCCCTTCGCCGTGTCGGCGCGCTTCTTCGCGGTGCTGCGGGCATACTCCTCATCCGTCACCGCCTCGCGCGGCAGGTAGCGCTCGCCCGTATCCCTGGAGCGCGCGCCGGACTTCGTGCCCCACTCCGCCCGCGTCCATTCGCTGAGGTGGTTGCCCGCCGGCTTGCGGCCCGCGTAGCCGCCGCCGGCCTTCTTGTACTCCGCGACGGCGAGCTGCGCCTTGCGGGCCGACCATTCCCCCGGATCGCCGCCCTTCGCGCCGCGTTTCACCTTCGCGACGATGCGGTTCCAGAGCTTCGGGTCGGTGCGGGTGACGCTCGGGGTGGGCATGGCGCGGCAACGTCCCCATCGGCGTCGCGGTTGCCCCCGGCACCCGGTTGCCGGCGCAACGCGCGGATGGCGGCGGGGCCCCGGGCCATGCGACACCGATCGCATGCCCGACGCCCTCGCCCCCGCCCACGACGACGCCCCCCTCGAGGAACGGCGCTGGCAGGCGCTGCTGGCGCGCGAGGCCGCGCCGGCCTGCGGCCCCTTTCTCTACGCCGTCACGACCATGGGCGTGTTCTGCCGCCCGGGCTGCCCCTCGCGGCCGCCCTTGCGGCGGAACACGCGCTTCTTCGCCGATGCCGACGCCGCCCGCGCCGCCGGCTTCCGCGCCTGCAAGCGCTGCGACCCGGAGGGGGAGCGCGCCGCGCTCCACCGCGACGCCGTCGCCGCGGCCATCCGCCTGATCGAGGAGAGCGAGGCGATGCCGAGCCTCGCCGCGCTCGCCGACCGCGCCGGCTACGCGCGCCACCACTTCCTGCGCCTGTTCCGGGACGTGACCGGGGTGACCCCGCGCTCCTACGCGGAAGGGGTGCGGGCGCGCCGCCTGCAGGCCGCCCTGACCGACGGCGCGCGCGTCGCCGACGCGGTGGCCGAGGCCGGCTTCGGCAGCGAGAGCCGCGTCTATGAGGACAGCGCCCGTCACCTCGGCATGCGGCCCGGCGCGGCGGCGCGGGCGAGGTGATCGGCGTGGCCCGCGCCGAGAGCGCCATGGGCCCGCTGCTGGTCGGCGCGACGGCGCGCGGCGTCTGCTTCATCGGCTTCGGGGAGCCCTTCCCCGCGCTCGAGGGCGATCTGCGCCACCGCTTCCCGGCAGCGTCCCTGCGGGAGGACCCGGCGCTGTCCGGTCTCGTCGCGGCGGTCGCGGCCTATCTCGAAGAGCCGCGCGGCGCGCTCGACCTGCCGCTCGACATGCGAGGCACGGCGTTCCAGCGCCGGGTGTGGGAAGCGCTGCGCGCGATCCCGCGGGGCGAGACCCGCAGCTATGCGGGCCTCGCCCGCAGCATCGGCCAGCCGGCCGCGATCCGGGCGGTGGCGCGGGCCTGCGCCCAGAACCCGCTCGCGCCCGTGGTGCCCTGCCATCGGGTGGTCGGCAGCGACGGGTCCCTCACAGGCTATCGCTGGGGCGTCCCGAACAAGGCCCGGCTGTTGCGCGGCGAAGGCGCGACGGCCGGCAGCCGCGGGATGTCTCCGGAATAAACCGAAGCCGCGCCGCCGGGTCGCGGCCGGGCGGCGTGCCGCCTCGCCAGCTCCGCGTGGCCCAGCCTATGCTTCGCCATGCGCTTCGCCCTTCTCATATGCGTCCTGTTGGCGGCCTGTGCCGGGGTTCCCCTCGGCGAGGCCGGTCCCGGGACCGTTCAGCCGCCCCTCGCCCTACCCGCCGGCGCCCGGACGGAGGAGGTGCGCTTCGCCTCCGGCGCCGCCACGCTCCGCGCGCGCCTCTACCTCCCGGCGGAGCCCAGCGGTCCGGCGATCGTCGCGCTCCATGGCTGCTCGGGGATCGGCGGCGCCGACGCCCCGATCCGCCTCGGCCCGCGCGAGCGCGACTGGGCGGCCCGGCTGACAGCCCTCGGCCACCCCGTCCTCTTTCCGGACAGCTTCGGCAGCCGGGGTCTCGGCGAGGCCTGCGGCGTGCGCGGCTTCCCGGCCGGGCCCTTC
>JAIEOO010000235.1 GCA_019750475.1 Acetobacteraceae bacterium
CGCGCTGCGGGCGGCCGAGGCGACCCTGCTGGAGGCCAACGCGCGCGACCTCGCCGCCGGCGCGGGCCTGTCCTCCGCCTTCCGGGACCGGCTGACGCTGACGCCCGCGAGGATCGAGGCGATGGCCCGCGGCCTCGAGGAGGTGGCGGAGCTGCCCGACCCGGTCCGCCGCGTGCTGGCCGAGTGGACGCGGCCCAACGGCCTCGTCATCCGGCGCGTGGCGCAGCCGCTCGGCGTCATCGGCATGATCTTCGAGAGCCGCCCGAACGTGACGGCCGATGCCGGCGCGCTCTGCCTCAAGGCCGGCAGCGCCGTGATCCTGCGCGGCGGCACCGACAGCACCCATTCCGCCCGCGCCATCGCCGCCTGCCTGCAGCAGGGCCTGCGTGCGGCCGGGCTGCCGGACGCGGCGATCCAGCTCGTGCCCACCCAGGACCGCGCCCTGGTGGGCGAGATGCTGCGCGCGTCTGGGCTAATCGACCTCATCATCCCGCGCGGCGGAAAGGGCCTCGTCACCCGCGTGCTGGAGGAGGCGCGGGTGCCGGTGCTGGCCCATGCCGAGGGGCTCTGCCACACCTTCGTCCACCGCGCGGCCGACCCCGACATGGCGCGCAGCATCGTCGCCAACGCCAAGATGCGCCGCACCGGCGTCTGCGGCGCGACCGAGACGCTGCTGGTGGACGCGCCCGCCGCGGCCGCGCTGCTGCCGCCCATCCTCGAGGATCTCACGGCGCTCGGCTGCCGGTTCCTCGCCGACGAACGCGCGCGCGCCATCCGCCCCGACCTGCCCGCCGCGACCGAGGCGGATTTCGCGACCGAGTGGCTCGACGCCGTGCTGAACGTCGCGGTGGTGGACGGCGTCGAGGGCGCGCTCGACCACATCCGGCGCTTCGGCAGCGAGCACACCGAGGCGATCGTCACCGAGGACGCCGCCGCCGCGCGGCAGTTCCTCGACGGGCTGGATTCCGCGGTCGGGCTGTGGAACGCCTCGACGCAGTTCTGCGACGGCGGCGAGTTCGGCTTCGGCGCCGAGATCGGCATCGCCACCGGCCGGCTGCACGCGCGCGGACCGGTCGGGCTCGAGCAGCTCTGCACCTTCCGCTACGAGGTGGTCGGCACGGGACAGGTGCGGCCGGCCTGAGGCCGCGCTTGAGCGCGGGCCTGACGGGGCGCAGGCTTCGCGGCATGCTTCGCCGCCGCGCCCTCCTCGCCGCGCCTGCCCTGCTGATCCCCCGCCGGGCCTCGGCGCAGGCCAGCGGGGCGGAGCTGCTGCTGTTCTGCGTCGCGGACCTGCACTCGGCTTCCGCCACCGCCCCGCAGCTCGTCGCCGCGGTGGACGCCGCGCTCGCCGCGCATCCGGACGCCGAGGCGATGATCCTGGTGAACGGGGACGTGTTCGAGCGCGGCAACGCCATCGCCCGCCGCTCCGACGGTGCGGGGGACTGGGCGCTGCTCGACGCGCTGCGCGACCGCGCGCCGGTCGTGCTGAACATCGGCAATCACGAGACGGCGCTGGTGGACGACCTCGCCGAGGTGGTGCGCCGCGCGCGGGAGCGCGACCTCGTCGTCGTGTCGAGCATCCGCGACGCCCGCACCGGCCGCCCCGTCGCCGACACGCGGATGCGCTGGCCGCTGCGGCGGCAGCGCCAGCTCGGCCTCGTCGGCATCGCGACCGACGACGCCGCGACCTACCGGGAGGCCGCGCGGGCCGAGCTGATCCTCCCCGAGCCCGTCGCCTGGGCCCGCGCCGTCCTGCCCTGGGCGCTGGACGGCGCGGATGTCCGCGTGGTGCTGAGCCATGCCGGCCTCGCCGCGGACCGCGCCATCCTGCCGCTCCTGCCCGACGGCACGCTGATGATCGGCGGGCACGAGCATCTGCGCCTGACCCACGCCGCCGGCGCGACGCGCTACGTCCACACCGGGTCGTGGGGGCGCTTCCTGACCGTCGCGGCGTGGGTGGGCGGCGTCGGCTGGCGCCTCGCCGAGGTGCCGCTGACCCGCGACGGGCCCGGCGACGCGGCGCTCGCCGCGCGGCTGCGTGACGTGGCGGAGGCGCATCTGGCGCCCGAGGACCGGGAGGTGGTGGCG
>JAIEOO010000162.1 GCA_019750475.1 Acetobacteraceae bacterium
CCACCGCGGCGCCGAGTGCGCCGCCCGCGGCCGCGCCGGTCGCCGCGCCCACCGCGCCTTCGGCCGTGATGGCGACGCGGCGCAGCCCGACCACCACCCCCTGCTGGACGGGGTTGGCCTGCTGGACGGCGCGGCTCGCGTACTCGTCGGCCGAGAAGCGGTTCTGGCAGGCCCCGAGGGTCAGCAACGCGGGGGCGAGCAGCGCGGCGAGGAGGAGGGGGGCAGGGCGCGGCATGCGGGGCAGATAGGGCAGGGGCGTGCGGGCTGCCACGTCTTCTCGCGGCATCCTATATGCGTGGCCGTCATGCTCGCGCCCTCAACCCTTCCGTTCCGCAAGATGCACGGCCTCGGCAACGACTTCGTCGTGCTGGATGCCCGGGGCGGCCAAGCGCCGCTCGACACGGCCGCCATCGCCCGGATCGGTGACCGGCACCGGGGGGTGGGGTTCGACCAGCTCGTCACGCTGGAAGCGGCGCCGGATGCCGATGTCTTCATCCGCTTCCACAACCCCGACGGGGGGGAGGCCGGGGCGTGTGGGAATGGCACCCGCTGCGCCGCCTCCCTGGTCCTCGAGGAGACGGGCAAGGACCGCATCTCCATCCGCACCTTGCGCGGCCTGCTGGGGGCGGAGCGCCTGCCGGACGGGACCGTCCGGGTGGACATGGGCCCGCCCCTGCTGGGCTGGCGGGACGTGCCCTTGGCGCGGGAGATGGACACGCTCCACGTGCCCATGGCGGCGGAGGGCGTGGCGGACGCCGCCTGCTGCTCCATGGGGAACCCGCACGCCACCTTCTTCGTGGCCGACCTGTCCGTCCTCGACATCCCGCGCATCGGGCCGGCGCTGGAGCGCCACGCGCTGCTGCCGGAGCGCGCGAATATCGGCTTCGTCCAGGTCCTGGCGCCCGATCACCTGAAGCTCGTGGTGTGGGAGCGCGGGGTGGGGCTGACGCTCGCCTGCGGCTCGGGCGCCTGCGCCACGCTGGTGAACGCCCGCCGCCGGGGCCTCAGCGGCGCCCGCGCCACGGTGTCGCTGCCGGGCGGCGATCTGGTGATCGAGCAGCGGGCCGACGGGCATGTGCTGATGTCCGGCCCCGTCGCCACGTCCTTCACCGGCGAATGGCCGCTTGGCTGAGGTCCTGAACTTCGGCTGCCGGCTCAACATCGCCGAGGGCGAGGCGATGCGCGCCCTCGCTCCGGCCGCCGGCTGGCCGGACGCGCTCATCGTCAACACCTGCGCCGTGACGGCCGAGGCCGAGGCCCAGGCCCGCCAGGCGATCCGCCGCGCGGCGCGGGAGGCGCCTGGCCGGCCCATCCTCGTCACCGGCTGCGCCGCGCAGATCGCGCCCGGCCGCTGGGCGGGTCTGCCCGGGGTGGCGCGGGTGGTCGGCAACGGCACGAAGCTTGACCCCGCGGCGTGGGACAGGGGCGCCCCGCCCATCACCCGCGCCGACGCGGCGCGCCCGGCGGCGGGCGGCGCCACGCGCGGCTTCGTCGCGGTGCAGAATGGGTGCGACCACGCCTGCACCTTCTGCATCATCCCGGCCGGCCGCGGCCCCTCGCGTTCCGTCCCCGTCCCGGAGGTGATCGCCGCCGTCCGCGCGCAGGTCGAGGCCGGGCGGCGCGAGGTGGTGCTGACCGGCGTGGACATCGCGAGCTGGCGGCAGGACGAGCTGCGCCTGGGCGACCTGGTGCGGGCCGTGCTGCGCGCCGTGCCCGATCTGCCGCGGCTGCGCCTCTCGACGCTCGACCCGGCGGCCATGGACGAGGCCCTGTGGCGCGCGCTCGCGGAGGAGGAGCGGCTGATGCCCCAGCTCCACCTCTCGGCGCAGCACGGGGCGGATCTGATGCTGAAGCGCATGAGGCGCCGGCATCGGCGGGCCGACCTGCTGGCGGTGGCGCGCCGCGCCCGGGCGTCGCGGCCCGAGGTCGCGCTCGGCGCCGACCTCATCGCCGGCTTCCCGACCGAGACCGAGGCGCACCACGCCGAGACGCTGGCCCTGATCGGGGAGGCCGGGCTGTCGCTGCTGCACGTGTTTCCCTACTCGGCCCGGCCCGGCACGCCGGCCGCGCGCATGCCGGCGCTGCCCGGCCCGGTCGCGCGCC
>JAIEOO010000015.1 GCA_019750475.1 Acetobacteraceae bacterium
GCGCCGCCTGGTTGTGCCGCCGCGCGAGCAGCCGGCGCCAATGCAGGGGCACGGGCGCGATCAGCTCCGCCCGCGCCAGCAGTTCGGCGCCGGCGCGCGCCATGTGCCGCGCGAGCGGCCCCGCCAGTTCCGTGCGGTCACGATGCTTGAAGGGCAGGATCAGCGCCCTGGCGCCGTCGTCGTAGCGGAGCGCCGCGCGGGCCGCGCGGTAGGCCGGGGGCCGCGCGGCGCAGTCGGAACAGCACGGCCCCTCCCCCTCATGCGCGAAGGGCACGCCGCAGCGCGTGCAGAGGGGCGCCGTCACGAAGGAGAGGCGGCCGAAGCAATCGGGGCACATCGCGCCCTGCGCCGCGACGGGGGCCTCGCAGGTCAGGCAATGGGGCGGCAGCAGGGCGTCCAGCAGCGCGCCGCCCAGGCGCCGGAGCGAGGCCGCGGCCTCAGCCATGGCGCGAGGCGAGCCCGCCGCGCCTACCGGTTCCGCCGCTGGCCGCGCAGCGTCGCGAGGCCGATGCCCGTGCTCTCAAAGCCGCCATCCACCGCGAGACACTGGCCGGTCACATAGCTCGCCTCGGGGCCGGCAAGCCAGCAGATCGCGGCGGCGAGCTCGCTCTCGAGCCCGTAGCGGTTGAGCGGCATGGCGTCGTGGTAGTCGGCGCGGATCTCGGGGGTGTGGACGGCCTTGGCCATGGCGGTGTCCACCGGGCCGGGTGCGACGCAGTTCGCCCGCACGCCGAAGGCCGCGTATTCCGCCGCCTGCTGCTTGGTCAGGTGGATCACCCCCGCCTTGGAGGTGCCGTAGGCGACCCGCAGGGTCGAGGCGCGCAGGCCGGAGATGGAGGCGATGTTGACGATCGCCCCGCCCTCTCCTTCTGCCATCAGCGGCACCGCCGCCTGGGCCGTGAGGAACGGCCCCGTGAGGTTGACCGCGAGGGTGCGCTGCCAGGTCTCCAGCGTGGTTTCCATGATCGGGCCGAAGCTCGCGATGCCGGCATTGTTCACCAGCGCGTCGAGCCGGCCGAAGCGGGCGCGGATCGCGTCCACCGCGGCGGCCGCCGCCGAGGGGTCGGAGACGTCGCCGGGCAGGGCCAGGACGCGCGCGGGATCGGCCAGCATCGCCTCGGTGCGGGCGAGGTTCGGCGCGTCGATGTCGAGCAGCGCGACGGACCAGCCATCGGCCAGGAAGCGCTTCGCGGTGGCGAGGCCGATGCCCCGCGCCGCCCCCGTCACCCAGGCGACCTTGCCCTCGGCCATCCGATGTCCCCCTCCCCGGGCAGCTTCCGGCCCCGGACCGTGCTGTCAACCGCTCAGAAGTCGAGACCGGCGTAATGCGGCGGCGGCGCCATGCCGCTGATGCGGTCGGCCAGCAGCGGGCGGAAGGCCGGGCGGGACTTCACCCGCGCGTACCACTCCTTCGCCGCCTCGTTGTAGGACCAGTCGATGTCGTTCGCGTAGTCTAGCGCCGAGAGATGCGCGGCGGCCGCGAAATCCGCGAGGCTGAGATGCGCGCCGGCGAGCCAGGGCCGGCTCTCCGCCAGCCAGCCGATGACGTCGAGATGCGGCTTGAGGTTGGCGTAGCCCGCGCGGATCGCCGCGCCGTCGGGGTTGCCATGGCCGAGCGCCCGCTTGAGGTGCCGCTCCCAGATGAGGTTCCGCGTCACCTCCTCGGCGAATTTCGTGTCGAACCAGGCGACGAGGCGGCGGACCTCCGCGCGCTCGGCCAGCGTCCGGCCGAACAGGGAGATGTCGGGATAGGCTTCGTCCAGATACTCGCAGATGGCGTAGCTGTCGGCGATGGCGAGGCCGTTCTCCTCCACCAGCACGGGCACCGTGCCCGCCGGGTTCATCGCCAGGAATTCCTCGCGCCGCTCCCACACCTTCTCGACCCGCAGCTCGAAGGGGATGCGCTTCTCCGCGAGGGCGAGCCTGACTTTCCGGGAGAAGGGCGACAGCGGCAGGTGGTAGAGGATTCGCATCGGCCGCCTATGCCAGCAGGCCGCAGCGCGGTGAAGCGAAACAGGCCGCGAACCTGGCGCCGGCGTTCACATCCATTCAACGCAGCTGCCGGGAGGCGCGGACGCGCGCCGAGGGACGCGCCGCGGCCGAACCGGCGCGAGGGTGCCGGTCGTGAACCGCGCAACCGCGCCTCCGACCGGTCCCCGGACCGGGTTCGGCGAGGCGCGGCGCCCCGACGCGCCCGTCCGCGCTCA
>JAIEOO010000059.1 GCA_019750475.1 Acetobacteraceae bacterium
CGCGGGCGGCGGCCTCGTTCGCCGCCGTCTCGGCGCGGCGCGCGGCCAGCTGTTCCAGACGGGCCGTCTGGAAGGCGGCGGCGGCGGCGGCCGCGGCCTCGGCTTCGGGGCGCAGGGCGGCGAGGCGCCGGCGGATCGCCTCGGCGTCGCCCTCCAGCATGGCGAGCTCCGCCCGGAGGTCCGCCTGGCGCCCGTTGTCGGCGCGCGGGTTCCGGATCAGCGCGAAGCCGGGCGTCGCGTCCACGACCTGCCCGGGCGGCGGGACGCCCGGAAGCTCGATCACGCCGTCGAGCGGCGCCCGCAGCGTGATCGGCGCGGCGGACAGCACGGCGCGGTGGCTCTCGAGGGTGAAGAAGCGGTCCTGGATGAAGAGCCCGGCGCCCGCGATCACGGTCACGGCCGCGCCGACCCGGAGCGCTGTGCCGAGGCGGGGCTTGCGCGGGGGCGGGGATGCATCCGGAGCGGGCGCCGCGGCCGGCCGCGCGAACGGCCTCGGGTCGGGTGCCAGGCGCGCTTCCGCTTCGGTCAAGGCGCGGGGAGCGTCGAGCAGCAGGTCGGCTCGTCCGTCCATGTGTCACCATCCGGGAGGGCTTCGCCGCGTCTTGCGACTGGGGTCCAGTCCGGGATGGTTGGAGCACAATCCTTGCACGGTTGTTGCCGCGACCGGGCGGCCGGGGGCGGTGGTCAGAAGGGCAGCAGGATGTCGAGCAGCTGCTGGCCGAGGCGCGGCTGCTGGAGATCCGAGAGGGATCCCCGCCCGCCATAGGCGATGCGCGCCTCCGCCAGCCGGTCGTGGCGGATGGTGTTGTCGCTCGCGATGTCCTGCGGGCGGACGACGCCCTGCAGGGTCAGCTCGCGCAGCTCGGCGTTGACGCGCACCTCCTGCCGCCCCTGCACGACCATGTTCCCGTTCGGGAGGAGCTGGGTGATCGTGGCCGCGAGGCGCAGGTTGATGGTCTCGTTGCGGCGGACGGTGCCGTTGCCGTCGGAGCTGCCGGTGCCGGTCGTGCTGACGAGGCTCGCGGGGCTGGCGCCGCGCGGGAGCAGCCGCGCCTGGCGTTCGAGGCCGAAGAGGTTGGGCACGCCCATCGTCTCCGTCCCGTTGCGGCCGCGCTGGGTCCGGTTCTGGAGCTGCGCGTCATCGGCGATGGTGACGAGGATGGTGATGATGTCGCCCACCTGCGCCGCGCGCTGGTCGCGCAGGAAGGTGCGGCTGCCCGGCCGCCACAGCGAGTTGGCGACGGCCGGCGGCTCCTGCGGCGCGGGCATCGGCATCGAGACCGGGCGCCAGGACGGATCCTGCGTGGGGTTCGCGACGGGCGAGAGGTCCGGCGCGCGGCCGAGGCGGGAGAGGCGTTCCGCCTGGCCGCAGGCGGCCAGGGCGAGGGGCAGCAGCAGGATCGCGGCGCGCATGGGGGTGGCTCTCACGGGCGGGGAAGGGAGGGGACGGCGCCCAGGGCGACGCGCACGCGGCCCGGCGCGACGGCGACGCCCTCGACGATGCTGCGCGAGGCGAGGTTCATCACCGGCACCGTGGCGCCGCGCGCGGCGGCTTCGAGGGCGCGGCCCTGCGCGGTCAGCTGGATGCCCGGCGCGTCGAGCAGCAGGGTGACGAGGGCGTTCTTCTGGACGATGGCGGGCGGGCCGAGATCGAGCAGGGCGAAGGGTTGCTCGGCCGCCATGGGCCGCCGCAGCTCCTGCCCGACGACCTGTTCGACCTGCTGCGCCTGGCCGGGCCGCGCGCGTTCGGCGCGCAGCCGCGCGAGCCGGACGTCGTTCGCGCCGACGACCTCGCCGAGGGCGAGACGGCGCGTGGCCAGCACCACCGGGACGGTCGGCACGGCGCGGCCCGCGACGCGCAGGCGCTGCGCCGGCATGCCGTCGGCCAGCACGGCGAGGGTGGCGGCGAAGCGGGGTCCGGGCTCCTCGACGTGAAGGCCCTCGATGGCGAGCTGGAACCAGGACGCGGCCGGCACCATGGGCGGGATGAGGCCCGGCAGCTCGATCTCCCAATCGGGGGAGACGCCGTGGCGCGCGAGTTCGGTCCGCAGCGCGGCCTCGATGTCGGGGCGCGGCACCGCGCGGCCGGGGCGCTCGATCACCACGCGCTCCTGCCCCGTCAGCGGACGCCAGGCGAGGCCGTGCTGCCGCGCCAGCGCGAGCAGCGCGGGCGCTTCGAGCACCATCCGTCGCCCCGGCAGCGGCGCCGCCG
>JAIEOO010000036.1 GCA_019750475.1 Acetobacteraceae bacterium
GCCATCGCCTCGCTCTGCACGGCGCCGCGCCGGCGCCCGGCGGCGCCGTAGCCCGGCGCTCCCTGGCGGGGCCGCGCGACGCCCGCGATCGTCTCGATGACGCGGGACTGCAGCGCGATGGCCTCCTCCAGCAGGCGGCGGTTCTCCGCGCCGAGCTGCGCCAGCGATGAGGCGAGGCGCTCGGTTTCCGCGCGGAGCGCGCCTTCGGGCCGCGCCCGCAGCCTGGCGGCCGCGGCGGTCGCGGCGGCGAAGGCGTCCGTCGCCTGGAGCTTGCGCGTGGCGAGCGCCGCGGCGCGGGTCAGGTCGAGGGCGGCGAGCGCCTCGTTCTCGGCGCGCAGCGCATCGGCCAGGCGCTCCCCGGCGGCGATCACGGCGTCCATCATGGGCGGTTCTCCTGCTGTTGGGATTCCTGAAGGCGCAGCGCCTGGCGCAGCACCATGTCGGCGAGGCCCAGCCCGCGCCCGGACCGCGCGGCGGAGGCGGCGAGGGCCTCGGTCAGCACGGGCTGCCATTGCCGCTCCGCCGCCCCGCCGCCGAAGGCGGAGCGGGAGGCGTCGGTCGTGGCGAAGGCCGGTTGGAGAAGCTGCGCGAGGACCTGGGCCTCGAAGGCGAGGGCGGCCTCGCGCAGCCGCGCCGGCGTCGCGGCGCCGCCGGCCGAGGGCAGGGCCGGGGCGGGCAGCATCAGCGACGCTCCAGCCTGGCCGGCCCCGCGGCCGGGCAGGCGGGACGGTGCCGCTGCGGGCGGCGGGACGAGGGCGGCGTCACCGGACCTCCAGCTCCGCCTGGAGCGCACCGGCGGCGCGGATCGTCTGCAGGATGGTGATCAGGTCGCGCGGGCCGACGCCCAGGCTGTTGAGCCCCCGCACCAGCTCGGCGAGGGTGACGCCGCCGCGGAGGATGCCCATGCGCCGGTCCGCCTGATCGTCCACCTCGATCTGGGTGCGCGGCACCACCGCCGTCTCTCCGCCCGACAGGGCGCCGGGCTGGCTGACCTGCGGCGTCTCGGTGATGCGGATGGTGAGGTTGCCCTGGGCGATGGCGACGGTGGAGACGCGCACATTCGCCCCCATGACGATGGTGCCGGAGGCTTCCTCGATCACCACGCGCGCCGTCTGGTCCGGTTCGACGCGCAGCTGCTCGATCTGCGTCAGGAACGCGACGGGCTCCCGGCCGCCGAGCGTGAGCAAGACCGTGCGCGGGTCGGTGGCGCGGGCCAGGTTGCCGTGGCCGCGGTTGATGACGGCGGCGATGCGCTGCGCCGTCGTGAAGTCGGGGTTGCGCAGCGCCAGGCGGATGTGGTCGCGCCCGGCCAGGGTGTAAGGCACGGCCCGCTCGACGATGGCGCCCGAGGCGATGCGGGCCGCCGTCGGCACGCCGCGCTGCACGCTCGCCGCGGCCCCCCGCGCGGCGATCGCGCCGGTGGCGACGGCGCCCTGCGCCACGGCGTAGACCTCCCCGTCGGCGCCGAGCAGCGGCGTGACGAGCAGCGTCCCGCCGGTCAGGTTCGTGGCGTCGCCGAGCGAGGCGATGGCGATGTCGATGCGGGAGCCGGGCGTGGCGAAGGCCGGCAGGTTCGCCGTCACCATCACCGCGGCGACGTTGCGCGTGTCGAGCCGCGCCTCGTTGTCGCGGGTGTTCACGCCGAGGCGCTCCAGCATGCCGACGAGGGATTGGCGGGTGAAGATCGCGGTGCGGAGGCGGTCCCCGGTGCCGGGCAGACCGACGACGAGCCCGTAGCCGACGAGCTGGTTGTCGCGCACGCCCTCGATGTCGGCGATGTCCTTGATGCGGACCGGCTGCGCCTCGGCCTGCGGCATGGCGAGCAGCAGGCAGGGCAGCGCGACCTTCAGGATGCGGAAAGCGACGTGACGCAAGACGGGCCTCGCGGTTTGGCGCGCCCTCGGTCCAAGCGGCGTGCCAGCCACGCGGCCGCCGTCCCGGCAGACCCGGCCGGACCCGCCGGCAGGGCTTGCCGGGAGGCGGCATGACCCGCGACGTGAGGGACACAGATGGTCGCACCGATCCGCGGCTACGGCTTCGCCGGAGGCCGCCGCACCGACGCCCGCCCGGCGGGCCGCTTCATCCTCCGCGAGGATGCCGGGTCGGCGCGGGCCGCGGCGGAGACGGCCGCGCTGTGCGGCCCGTCACCGCTTCTGCTGTTGCAGGAGGCCGCCTCGCCCGCGGAGCGGGACCGCCGGGCCCTCGCGCGCGGGCGCGC
>JAIEOO010000300.1 GCA_019750475.1 Acetobacteraceae bacterium
GCGACCGCCGGCGGTGCCACGCCCGCGCCGCAGCAGATGGAGCGCCGCATCGCGCTGCTCGCCGCGCAGCTCGAGGCGACGCGCGCGGTCGCCGGGGCGGCTGGGCCGCTCTACGCCGTGCTGTCGGAGGAGCAGCGCCGCACGGCCGACGAGCTGATGGCCGAGCACTTCCGGGCCATGCGGATGGGGATGCCGTGACATGGACCGGACAGCGGACGCACCTGGCAAGCCGGCCCCGTGGCGCACACGCGCCGGGGTGGCCGTCATCGGCTTCGCCCTCGTCGCCGCCTTCTACGCGCTGCGCGAGCACTGGGGGCACGCCCTCGGCGCCCTGCCCTACCTCCTGCTGCTCGCCTGTCCGCTGATGCACCTCCTCATGCACGGCGGGCACGGTGGGCACCACCACGACGATACCCGGGACGACGCGGCGCGGTCGGGGCGGGATGGCGTGCCATGACCAGCGATATCGGAACCGGGACAGCGCCGGTGAGACTCGCGCCGGCCGCGTTCGCGGCCGGGGGCGCGGCAGCGCTCGCCGTCATCTTCGTCCTCTGCGCCATGCTGGAGCTGCTCGGCCCCGGCCTCCGCTTGTCGCACGCTTGGGTGGCCCTCTTCACGGCGGCAGCGGCGAACTCGGCCGTGGCCTGGGTGGAAGGGCTGCTCGCCAGCGCCGCCGCGGGAGCCCTGGCAGGGGTCATTGTGGCCGGCGTCTACAACCGGCTGGCGAGCCGGTCGGGGTAGTGCGGTGCGACGGATAGCGCCGTCCGAGGCCGCCCGTTCCACCGCGGTCACGCGCCGCAGACGCGCCGCGCTGGCCACTGCCGCTGCCTACCTCGGGCTCCTGCTGCTCGCCAATCTGGCATGGGAAGCCGCCCACGTCCGCCTCTACACGCTCTGGACGGAAGCCACACCGGCCGAGGTGTGGCGCGCCGTCCTGCACTGCACGGCGGGCGACGGGGTGCTCGGCGCCGCCGCGCTCGGCGTGGCGCTGTTGTTGACGGGCGCGAGGGGCTGGCCGGCCGAGGGGTTCGGGCGCGTGGCCGCCCTTGCCACGCTCCTCGGCGTCGCCGCGACCGTCGCCATCGAGTGGGCCGCCGTCGAGGTCCTAGGGCGGTGGGCCTACGCGCCGGCGATGCCGCGGCTCCCCGTGCTGGGCACCGGCCTCACCCCGGTCCTGCAATGGATGGCCCTGCCGCCCCTCTGCCTTTGGGCGGCGAGGCGGTGGGCCACGGCGCGGGACGGGCGGACGCGCCGCCTTCCATGACCCCAACGCCATTCCAGCCGCCGGCCGCGCGCTTCTCCATCGGCGAGGCCGCGCGCCGCGCCGGCGTGTCCCCCAAGATGGTCCGGCACTACGAGGGCCTGGGCCTGCTCCCGCCCGCGAGCCGCACCGGCCGCGGGCTGCGGCGGTTCAGCGAGGCGCAGGTCCACACCCTGCGCTTCATCGCGCGCGCCCGGTCGCTGGGCTTCGGCCTCCGCGACGTGGCGCGGCTGCTCTCGCTCTGGAACGACCGGACCCGCAGCAACGCCGAGGTGCTGCGCCTCGCCGAGGGGCACCTCGCCGACGTCGCGCGCAAGGCCGAAGAGCTGCGCGGAATGGCGGGCGCGCTGGAGGCGCTGGTCGCGGCCTGCGCCGGCGACGGCCGGCCCGAGTGCCCGATCCTCGACGACCTGGCGGATGCGCCGGCGGGGCATTGACCTGCCACGTGGCACGTCTGGCACGCGGCCCGAGGCGGCGGGGCTCGGTGCCCCGCCCGCCGCAAGCGAAGAGGAGACATGCGTGATGGACCACGGTTTCCAGGTGCTGCGGACGCATCCGCAACCGCCCCCCGCCGCGCTCGCCGACTGCCTGCGGGCCTGCCTCGACTGCGCGCTCGCCTGCTCGGCCTGCGCCGATGCCTGCCTGTCCGAGAGGGACTGCGCGTCGCTCGTGGCGTGCATCCGCCTCGACGCCGGATGCGCGGCGGCCTGCGCCGCCACGGCGCATCTGCTGCTGGGCAGCGGCGGCCCGCACGACCGGGCGGCGCTCCACGCCCAGCTCGCGGCCTGCGCCGCGATCTGCGCCGCCTGCGAGGCGGAGTGCCGCAGGCACGCCGGCCACCACCGCCACTGCGCGCATTGCGCCGACGCGTGCCGCGCCTGCCGCGAGGCGTGCGAGGCCGCGATGGAGGCGCATTGACCATGCCGGGGCGGCGCGGGGGGCGCCCGCCCCCCGCGGAAGAGCC
>JAIEOO010000135.1 GCA_019750475.1 Acetobacteraceae bacterium
AGGCCGAGGAGCGCGAGACCGGCGGCGAGCGTGCGCGCGCCGGGCCGCGGCAGGCGCCAGGGCAGCGGCCCGGCCGGGAAGGCGGGGACCGCCGGCATCAGGCGGGTCTCCGGAAGAGCAGCAGGGCCGGCAGCAGCGCGAGGAGCACCAGCCAGCGCCCGACATCCTGCCAGGCCAGCACCGCGTAGCTGCCGGCCGCGAGGTGGCCCGCGCCCGTCTCGGCCACCGCCGCGACCACCGGGGAGGGGGCGTCGATCTCGCCCGCCGCGCCCCCGCCCGCGCGGGCCAGCCGGTCCAGGGCCGCGCGGTCGCTCCGCGGCGCCTCGGCGGGCAGGCCGGGCGTCGGGATCGCCAGGGTGTGAAGCCGGTGCCCGTCCCCCGCCAGTCCCGCCGCCTCCCGGCGCGCCGGATCGTCGATGCCGCCGCCATCCGAGAGCAGCACCACGTCGGCCGCCACGGCGCCCATCTCGGCCAGGATCCGGCGGGCGAGGGCGAGCCCGCGGGCCGGGTTGCTGCCGCGGTCCGGCACCGTGGCGCCGTCGAGGGCGAACAGCACCGTGCCGAGAGCGTCCCGGTCGGTGGTCGGCGTGGCCGCCACGTAGGCGTCGCCGGCATAGACCACGACGGCGACCTGACGGGTGCCCGCCGCCTCGGCGAGGCTCTGGGCGACGCTGCGGGCCTCGTCGAGGCGCCCGCCCTCGGCCACGGAGCGCGACAGGTCCATCACCAGGATCGTGGCGTCGAGGTTGCGGTAGCCCGCCGCGCCGCTGCGCTCGAAGGCCGGCCCGGCGAGCGCCAGCGCCAGGATGGCCGCGGCCGCCACGAGGGCGCCCTGCGCCCGGCGCCGCCCGGGCAGGATGGCCCCGCGGGCCTTCAGGCTCGCGAGCAGGTGCGGCTCCACCGCCCGCGGCCAGTCGCCGAGCGGGGCGGCCCGGAACACCGCCCGCCACGCCACGAGCGCGACGACCGGCAGCGCGAGCAGCCACCAGGGCCGCAGCAGGGTGACGGCCTCGATCATGCGGTGCGCCTCGCCAGGATGAGCGCGAGCGCGGTGAGGAGCGCGAGCCCCCCCGGCCAGGGCCAGAGGTCGCGGCGCAGCGGCACCGGCGGCGCCTTGGCGCGGCCGCCCTCGATCGCGTCGATGGAGGCGGCCACCGCCGCGAGGTCGTCGGTGGTGCGCACGCGGAAGAAGCGCCCGCCGCTGGTCTCGGCCACGTCGCGCAGCGCCTCCGCGTCGACCACGTCCGGGTCGCCCTGCACGTCGGCGGTGTCGCGCGGGCCGAGCGCGATGGTGTGGACCTTGATGCCGAGGTCCCGCGCCAGCACCGCCACGTCGTGCGGCGTGGTCTGGCCGGCATTGTTGGCCCCGTCCGAGAGCAGCACCACCACCTTCTCGCGCGCCTGCGCGGCGTCGAGGCGCTTGAGCGCGAGGCCCAGACCGTCGCCGATGCCGGTGGAGCGGCCGACGAGGCCGATCTGCGCCTCCTCCAGCGCATGCGCCACCGAGGCGGTGTCGAAGGTGAGCGCGGCCGCCACGTCCGCCTGGTCGGCGAAGATCACGAGGCCGATGCGGTCGCCGGCCCGGCGCCGGATGAAATCCGCCCCGACGCGCTTCACGGCGGCCAGCCGCGCGACGTTGCGGCCGTCGAGCGCGAAGTCGATCCGCTCCATGCTGCCGGAGAGGTCGAGCGCCAGCATGATCTCGCGGCCCGAGGCCGGCAGCGCGGCGGCGGGCAGCACGAGGCGGGGACCCGCGAGCGCCGTCACGAGGCAGACCCAGAGCAGCCAGCCGAGGAGCGCGCGGCGGCGCGCGCGCGCCGCCAGCGCCTCGGCCCGTCCCACGCCCGCGACGAGCGAGCCCGGTACCACCAGGGCGCCGCTGCCGCCCGCGCGCTCCGGCGGCAGGAACCGGCGCGCGAAGAGCGGCAGCGGCAGCAGGAGCAGCGCGAGCGGCGCCGCGAGATCGAACCCCGAGAGGCCGAGCGCGCCCATGCTCAGGTCCGGACCCGCGCGAGGAGCCGGACGAGCCCGGCATCGATCGCCTCCGTGTCGGGCACCGTCCGCGCGTAGAGGTCGCGGGTGAGCGCCCGGCCCGGCCCGGCGGTGAAGAAGTCGGTGGCGAAGAGCCGGTCGAGGGCAGCGGCCCGGTCGGCGCCCTCAGCGCCCAGGGTGCGGGCGAGGCGCGCGACGAGGCGCGCCTGCGCGAGGAGCCGGGCGGCCGGGTCGAGCCGGCG
>JAIEOO010000247.1 GCA_019750475.1 Acetobacteraceae bacterium
AGCGCCGCGTCCTTCGCCGGTCGTCCCGCGCGGGCCAGCTGGCCGGCGGCGGCACGCGCGTCGCGGGCAAGGGCGGCGATGGGGCGGGGGGCTTCGGCGTTCACGCGGGGTCTCCAATCCATGGCTGCTGACCGCGTCGGCTGCTTACCGCGTCGCGCCACGCGGCGGAATGCTCGCCGGGCGCGCCCCCGCCGCGTCGTGATTCCAGGCGGCGGAACGCGCGGTTAGGGAGCGGTGAAGCCGTCCCAGGCCAAGCTGTCCTCGCGACTGCGCCGGGAATGACGGGATGCGCTGGCTGAGGGCCCTCTACGTGATCGTGACGGTGCTGGTGGGCATCGGCGCGGTGGCCGTGATGTGGGGCCACACCTTCTCCACCCGGCTCCAGGCGGAGGTGATGGACCGCCGCATCGAGCTCGAGAACGCCCACCGCATGCTCCGCGCCGTGGCCGAGGCCGACGCCGCCTTCCGCGGCTACCTGCTGTACCGGCAGCCGCAGCACGGGGAGGCGCTGGCCCGCGCCCTCGCCACCCTCGAGGATGAGCCGAAGCGCCGCCTGGTCGCCGAGATGGACCGCGAACTGGCGCTGGAGGAGGCCGACAACCTCGCCTCCGCCCTGGCGATCTGGGTCCATCACCGGCGGCGCGGCTACGCCCTCATCAATGCCGGCGCGCGCGACAGCGTGATCGAGCAGGGCGCGGCCGGGCGCGGCACGCGCGAGACGGCCGAGGTGCGGGAGCGCGTCGAACGCTTCCTGGCCCAGCGGCGGGCCCAGCTCGACGGGCTCAAGCAGCGCCTCGCCGATGTCGAGCAGATCGTGCTCGCCCTCGTGCTCGCCTCCGCCACCTTCTCGGCCGGCGCGCTCCTCGCCGGCTGGCTGCTGCTCCGTCGGCGCGAGGAGGCGACGCGCGCCGCCCAGTCCGGCATGCGGCGCTCGGCGGCGGAGGTCGCCTCCCTCCTGCGGATGAGCGAGATGCTCCAGGCCTGCGACAGCGTGGCCGACGTGGAGGCGGTGGCGAGCCAGGCCGCGCGCGAGGTCCTGCCGGGCTGCGCCGCCGCCCTCTACCTGCCGGCCTCCGGCGCCCCCCGGCTGGACCGCGCCGCCGCCTGGGGCGGGGACGCGCCGCCCTCCATCGGCGAATCCTGCTGCTGGGCCATGAAGCGCGGCCGGCCGCATGCCTGCGGCCCGGGCGGCGGCTGCGACGCGGGCGTCACCCACGCGCTGTGCCTGCCGGTCGCCGCGCGCGGCGAGATGCAGGGCATCCTGCGCGTCCAGGGGCTGGCCGAAGGCGACCGCCGCCAATCCCTCGCCCTCGCCCTGTCGGACGGCGTCTCGCTCGCGCTGGCCAACATCGCGCTGCGCGAGAAGCTGCGCGGCGAGGCGCTGCGCGACCCGCTCACCGACCTGCACAACCGCCGCTTCCTCGAGGAGAGCTGGGACAAGCTCACGGCCCAGGCCCGGCGGCGGCACTCGCCCGTCGCGCTGCTGCTGATCGACCTCGACCACTTCAAGGCCATCAACGACCGGCACGGCCATGCCGCCGGGGACGCCGCCCTGCGCCGCGTCGGCGCCGTCCTCGCGCAATCCTTCCGCGCCGCCGACCTGGCCTGCCGCTTCGGCGGGGAGGAGTTCGTGGTGGTGCTGCCGGATTGCGGCCTCGCCCAGGCGTTGCGCCGGGCCGAGGATGTGCGCCGCGCCATCGAGCAGGCCGGCAACGACCCGCCGCTCTCCGCGTCGATCGGCGTCGCCGCGATGCCGGAATGCGGTTCCGATCTCCGGGCCGCGTTGCGCGCGGCCGACCTCGCGCTCTACCGGGCCAAGGCCGGCGGGCGGAACCGGGTGGAGGCCGCGACGCGCGAAGCCCCCTGGATGGCGGCCGTCGCGTCGCGCCCGGACGCCGAGGCGCCGGCCCCGGAGCCGCAAGCCGCCGGCTGACGGGCGCGGCGGATCAGCCCTCCGGCTCGTTCTCGACCGAGATGGTTCCGGCCGGGCGGGCGCCGCTGGCGCGCGTGAGCCGGGCGCGCTCGCCGAAGGTCACGGCGACGCGGTCGCCGGGCCGCAGCCCGGCCTCGTTCGGCTGCACGATGGCGGTGTCCCGGTTCGTGCGGTCGAGGCGGATGACGATCTCCATCGGTTGCCCCCGGAAGGCGTCGCCCGGCGTCGCCACGGCCAGCACCGTCGCCGCCGCGCGGCCGCGCCACTCCCCGGGACGGGCCTCGGGCGGCGGCACCGGGCGC
>JAIEOO010000020.1 GCA_019750475.1 Acetobacteraceae bacterium
GATCCCGCGCTGGCGGAGCGCATCGCCGAGGCGCGGCGCGAACGCGACGCCGCCGAGGACGAGGCGGCGGCGGCGGCACCCGGCTATCGCCAGCTCGTGCTCGGCTCGGTCGAACCGGCGGAGGCCGCGGCGGCGCTCGCACCGGACGAGGCGCTGATGGTGATGCTGGTCGGCGCCGGCCATGGCCACGCCGTCGCGCTGCGCGCCGACGGCCGCGCGCTGGTGCGCCGCGTCGCATTGGATGAGGCGCGGATGGACGCGCTGGTGCAGCGCGTGCGGGCCGGCCTCGTCACCGGCCGCGCCGCGCGTCCTTTCGACGTGGCGGCGGCGCACGCCCTGCACGAGGCGCTGGTCGCGCCGCTCGCCCCGCTGCTCGAAGGCGCTTCGGCGCTGCTCGTCGTCGCCGATGGGCCGATGCTGCGCCTGCCCTTCGCGCTGCTGCCCGAACGGCCGGAGGACGGGCCCGGCGCGCCCTGGCTGGTGCGGCGCTTCGCCATCTCCCACATGCCGTCGCCGCAGGGCCTCGTGACGCTGCGCCGCGCCCCCGGCGCCTCGGCCGCGCCGCTGCCCTATGCCGGGTTCGGCGATCCCGTCTCGCCCAGCCAGGCGCAGCTGCGCGCCGCCTTCCCGCCCGACCGCTGCGCCAATGACGCGCGGGTGGCGGCGCTGCTGCCGCCGCTCCCCGGCACCCGGGCCGAGGTGAACGTGGCGGCGCGGCTGCTGCGCGCCGGGGCGGACCGCACGCGGCTCGGCGAGGCCTTCACCCCCGCCGCCGTGCGCGGCCTCGGCCTCGGGCGGCACCGCGTCATCCACTTCGCCACCCACACCGTCCTGCCCGGGGAACTCTCCTGCCTGCGGGAGCCAGCGCTGCTCGCCTCCCCGCCGCGGGGCGCCGCCGATGCCCAGGCGGCGCTCATCACCGCGAGCGAGGTGATGGAGTGGCGGCTCGACGCCGACCTCGTGATCCTGTCGGCCTGCAACACCGCCGTCGGCCCCGGCGGCGGGGAGCTGGCGGGGGAGGGCCTGGCCGGCCTCGCGCGCGCCTTCTTCTTCGCCGGCACCCGCGGCGTGCTGGCGACGCACTGGGCCGTGGACGACCTCGCCTCCGCCGTCACCGTGGCCGACCTGCTGCAACGGCAGGAACGCGGGGTGCGCGGCGCCCAGGCGCTGCGGCAGGCGCAGCTCCTCCTGCTCGAAGGCGCGGGCAACCGCTTCCCGGCGGAATTCGCCCACCCCGCCTGGTGGGCGCCCTTCGCCCTGATCGGCGACGGCCGGCGCGAGGGACCGGCGCGGCTTGCCGCGAACTGAGGACACCGGCTGGCGGCGGTTGCTGCGCCCGGTCCTGCGCCGGACCGCGCGCGTCCTGCTCGCCGCGCCGCTCGTCGCGCTGCTCGTCGTCGCGGTGCGGGGCGCGGGCTGGCTCCAGCCCCTCGAGCTCGCCTTCCACGATGCCGCGCTGCGCCACCACGCCGCGGCGCCGGAGGATCGGCGCATCGCCCTCGTCATCGCGACCGAGGAGGACATCGAGCGCTTCGGCTGGCCGCTGCCCGACGGCGTGCTCGCCACGCTGATCGAGCGCCTGCTGGGCGCGGGCGCCGAGGTGGTCGCGATGGACCTCTACCGCGACCGCCCGGTGGGCGAGGGCGGCGAGGCGCTGGCCGCGCTGCTGACGCGCGAGGACCGCATCCTCTGGGCCTATCGCCTGGGCGATGCGGGTCATCGTGGCATCCCGCCGCCCGCGCCGCTGCGCGGCACGGGACGCGCCGCCTTCGCCGACGTGGTCGCCGACGCCGGGGAGGTGGTGCGGCGCTCCCTCATCGCCGCCGAGGATCCGTCGGATGGGCGCGTGGCGTTCTCGCTCGGCGCCGCGCTCGCCATGCGCCTCGCCGGCGAGCGGCCGCGGCCCGCCGGCGCCGGTCTCGCCTTCGGGCGAGGCGTGCTGCGGATCCTCGACGAGCCCTTCGGCCCCTACGCGCGCCTCGATGCCGCCGGCTACCAGCTGCTGCTGACCTACCGCGGCGGCTTCCCGCGCGTCTCCGTCGCCGAGGCGATGGACGCGCCGCCCGCCCTGCTGGCCGGGCGCGGCGTCGTCGTCGGCATGGACAGCCTCTCGGTGCGGGACAGCTTCACCACGCCGCTCACCACCGGGCTCGCGCGCGGAACGCCCCTGCCCGGGGCCGCGATCCACGCCCACACGGCGGCGCAGATGCTGCGCGTCGCGGCCGGCGCCGCGGGCGCGCCGGAGCCGCCGCCGC
>JAIEOO010000008.1 GCA_019750475.1 Acetobacteraceae bacterium
GGCCTCGCTGTCGCGGTCGCGCCGGCGGAACATGCGGGCGCGCTCGAGCGTGGCGCCGGCATCGCGCGCCGCGAGCGCCGGGTTGGGATCGGCCGAGGCGCCGTCGGCCGCGTAGGCGAGGCGCAACTCGGCCAGCGGGCGGCGATCGGCGGCCAGGAAGGGGAGGACGCGCCCGGCCCCGGCGAAATCCCGCGCGAAGGAGAGCCGGTCGAAGCGGCGCCAATGCTCCTCCGGCGTCAGCAGCTGGCCGGCGAGGGCGATGAACTCGGGCTCGTCCACCGGGTCGCCGGCGGTGTCGCTCGCCCAGGCCCGGCGCGCGGCGGCCTGGGCCTCGGCGCGGCGGTTGGCGTTGAGGAGGGCGCGGACATGGCGGATCGCGCCGTCGAGGGTGCGCGCCGGCCGGGGGGTGAAGAAGCGGAGCGCGAGCGCGTCGTCCGGGTCGCTCAGCAGCAATTCCTCGGCCCGGCGCTGCAACGCCTCCTGCTGCGGCCAGTCGGGGGCCGATTCGATGAAGCCCACGATCTCGGCCGCGGTCGAGGCGCCGCCGCGCTGCGTGAGCCGCTGCCAGGTGACCATTTTCTGCAGCAGCGGGTCGGCCTGCTGGGCGGCGACCTGGGCCTCGGTGAAGCGCCCGGCCTGGAGCGCCGCCAGCGCCTGCCGCGCCGCCGCGCGCTGCGTCTCGGGGGAGGGCTGGGCCAGGGCCGGTCCGGACAGGGCCAGCAGCAGGACGAGGGAGCGAAGCATGCAACCCTTCTATCGCCGGACCGACCCTCTTCGCCATGGGAGGGGCTTCCGATCCGGCCGCCGACTGTGGAACCCTTACCCCAAGCAGGGAGGGCACGCGATGGCTGACGACGACGCATCCGAACCGGGCGGCAGCTGGACGGCCACCGGAAGCGACAGCTTCACCGAGACCGAACACAGATCCTGGTGGGATCGCCTGGGCGGCGCCTTCACCGGGATCCTGTTCGGGCTGCTCCTGATCCCCGGCTCGTCCTTCCTCCTGTTCTGGAACGAGGGCCGGGCGGTCCAGACCGCGCGGTCGCTGGCCGAGGGCGCCGGCATCGTCGTGTCGGTCGAGGCCGGGCGCGTGGATCCGGCGCTCGATGGGCGCCTCGTCCACGCGGCGGGGCCCATCACCAGCGCGGGCACGCTGCGGGACGCCGAGTTCGGCGTGGCGGCGCAGGGCGCCCTGCGGCTGATCCGCACCGTCGAGATGTACCAGTGGCGGGAGGAGACGCAGTCGGAGACGCGCAGCCGCGTGGGCGGCGGGCAGGAAACGGTGACGACCTACCGCTACGTGCGCGGCTGGTCGTCCGAGCCGATCGACTCCGCGAACTTCCGCCGGCCGGACGGACACCAGAACCCGCCCATGCGGTTCCGCAGCCGCGAGACGGTGGCCAGCGACGCGCGGCTCGGCGCTCGCGCGATCACGAGCACGCAGCTGAGCGGCTTCGGCCCGAGCCAGGCCCTGCCCGTGACCACCGTTCAGGGACAGCGCCAGCAGATCGTGGACGGCGCGGTGTATCTCGGGGCCGACCCGGCCTCGCCGCGCATCGGCGACATGCGGGTGAGCTTCGCCGTGGTCCCCTCGGGCCCGGGCAGCGTGATCGGCCGTCAGGCCGGGGACGGCTTCGAGCCGTATCAGACGCGGGCCGGGGACCGGCTGTTCCTGCTGCGGCCCGGCACGCATCCGGCGTCCGACATGATCCGCGCGGCCGAGAGCGAGAACCGCGTCCTCACCTGGGTCCTCCGGGGCGTGGGGGCGGTGCTGATGTTCATCGGCTTCCTGCTGATCCTGCGGCCGCTCGTCGTGTTCGCGGATGTCGTCCCGCTGTTCGGGTCCATTATCGGGGCGGGAACGGGCATCGTCGCCGGGCTGCTGACGCTGCTGCTCGCGCCGTTGGTGATCGCGGTCGCGTGGTTCTGGTTCCGCCCGCTGGTGGCCGGGATCGTGCTCGCGGCCGGTGTCGCGGGCGCCGTCGTCATGTCGCGCTGGGCGGCGGCCCGGCGGGCGGCGCGAGCGCCGGTCGGTCGGGCATCGGCGGCGGCCGCTCGCCCGGCGGCGGGCCCGTGGGTGTCGCGCTGAGACCAGCGGGCGCCTCCGTCGCGGTGGGGTCGGTTGAGCGGGTGAACGAGAAACGCCCCGGACGCGCGAGGCGTCCGGGGCGTTTGCATGCTGGTCGAATGGGATGCGGGGACAGGATTTGAACCTGTGACCTTCAGGTTATGAGCCTGACGAGCTACCGGGCTGCTCCACCCCG
>JAIEOO010000084.1 GCA_019750475.1 Acetobacteraceae bacterium
GCGCGGCCGGGGGCTCCCGCACCGGCCGGCCGGCGCGGGGCGGCTCCGGCTGGTCGGGCGCCGTCGGGTTGGCGGCCACCCCGCGCACGGAGAGCAGGTAGAAGGTGATCTCCGGCCGCCCCTGATCCACCGCGGCGTCGAGCGCCGTCAGGCCGAGGCGGTTGCGCGCGTTGACGTCGGCGCCGCGGTTGATGGCGTCGCGGATGGTGCCCATGTCGCCGCGCGCGATGCCGTCGAACAGCGCGTCGTTCGGGTTGAGCGAGAGCGGGTTCACCTCGGGCGGGATCACGCCGGTCTGGCGGCGGCCGGCGATGCCGGGCAGCGCGGGCGGCGCCTCGCGCGGGCGCGTGTCCTCCTGCGGCCGCAGCGGGCGCCCGAGCGCCCCGCCGGGACCGGAAGTGCCCATGCCCATGCCCATGCCCGACATCTGGGCGGCCGCGGGGAGCGGCAGCGCCAGCGGCGCGAGGAGCGGAAGAGCGACGAGGAGGCGCGGGATCATGCGCGATGTCCTACCGCGCGCGGCCCGAGCGCAGCAAGCGTGGGCTGCCGCGGCGCCGGGCCTACCGCCCGCCGAAGGTGAAGGCGCTCGGCATGGAGGCGGCTTCGGCGGGCGGGGCCTCGGCGGCCTGCGCCGCCTGGGCTTCCTTCACCTTCGCCTCGATCTGCCGGAGCAGGGTCACGAGGCCGTTGGTCAGCGCCGGAAGCTGCGTCAGCGGCACGCAGAGCTGGCCCGACGGCACCGGCTTCCCGTCGCTGCCGAGCTGCGCGAGGTTGAGCCGCGCCACCCCGTGATGGACCGAGGCGTCGAGCAGCCCGTCGGCGAAGATGGTGCGGGTTTCGGTCATGGTGTCGCTCCGGCGGCTGCGTGTCGGAGCCTGCCATAACAGGGCGCAGGGCGGGGCGGGAGGGGCCGGCGCCCGTCCCGCCCCGGCATGGTCACTGCTCGGTGAAGGCCCGGTGGAGCGAATCGCGGATCGGCTGCGTGACGTAGCGCCAGAAGCTGCGCTCCCCGATGCGAATATGCGCCTCGACCGGCATGCCCGGCGTCAGGAAGACGGAGGGCAGGCGCTCCAGCTGCTCGCGGTCGATCAGGACATAGGCGCGGTAGTAGCTCATCCGCGTGTTGGGGTCGTTGGTCACGTCGGCCGCCACGAAGGTGACGTGGCCGTGCAGGTAGGGAACGAGGCGCTGCTTGAAGGCGGGCAGGCGCACCTCGGCCTGGAGGCCCGGATAGACCACGTCGATGTCCATGGGCTGGACGCTCACCTCGGCCACGAGGCGGTCCTGGTCGGGGACGAGGTCCATCAGCGGGTCGCCCGGCCGCACCACCGCGCCCACGGTGAAGAGGCGCAGGTTCACCACGGTCCCGGCCTCGGGCGCCGAGATCTCCCGCCGCTGCGAGACGTCGATGGCGGCGCGCAGGCGCTCCTCGGCATCGGCGAGGCGGGCCGAGACGTCGCGCGCCTCGGTGTTCACCTCCTGGAGCCGCTGTTCCAGGACCTGCCGGATCTGCTGCTCGGCCTCGGCGATGGAGGCGCGGGCGCGGGTGATCTGGCCCTGGATGTCCACGATGCTGCCTTCGAGGCCGGCGTAGGCGCGCTGGAGCGCGAGCAGCTCCGGCAGGCGGGCGAGGCCCTGGCTGACCAGGCCCCGGCGCATCGACTCTTCCTGGCGGATCAGCTCGAGCTGGCGGCGCGAGGCGGTGAGCTGCCCCTCGGCGGAGACGATGGTGGCCTGCGCCTGGTCCCGCCGCGCCTCGAGCACGGAGAGCTGGGCGAGCAGGCTCGCCTGCCGGGCCTCGAACAGCGCGCGCTGGCCGTCCACCGCCTCGCGGACGCGGGGATTGTCGGTCGACAGCAGCTCGGGCGGGAAGGTGATCTCCCGCGCGCGGATCGCCTCGGCATCGAGGCGCGCATCCTGCGCGAGCAGGGCGAAGCGCTGGGCCCGCAGCTGCTCGACGGCCGAGCCCGACTGCACGTCGTCGAGCCGCATCACGACCTGCCCGGCCTGCACGCGGTCGCCGTCGCGGACCAGGATCTCGCGGATGATCCCGCCTTCGAGGTGCTGCAGCGTCCGGCGCGTGCCCTCGACCTTGATGACGCCGGGGGCGATCGCGGCCTCGGCCAGCGGGGCGAGGACGGACCAGGCGATGAAGCCGCCGAAGAAGCCGATCATCACGATCAGGCCGAAGATGACGACGCCGCGCGTGCGCGGCCGCGGCGCGTCCAGCACCGGGTCGGGCTCGGGCGGACGGGGCAGGGGGCGCGGCGCGGCCGGCAGGGCGG
>JAIEOO010000063.1 GCA_019750475.1 Acetobacteraceae bacterium
GACCTGCTGCCACAGCGCATCCTCCTCCTGAGGCGACAAGGATGCACCACTACTCCCCGGGACTACACACCTAGCCCCGGCGGTCCTGCCGGATCAGGCGCAGCAGCATCCCCTCGCGCAGGCCGCGGTCGGCCACCGTCAGGTCCGGCAGGCGCCAGAGGCGGCGGATGGCGGCGTAGACCGCGCAGCCCGGCAGCACGAAATCGGCCCGGTCCGGCCCGACGCAGGGATGGGCGGCGAGGCCGTCCCGGCCCATGGCGAAGAGGCTCTCGAGCGCGTCATCGGCCTGCCCGGCGTCGAGGCGCAGCCCGTCCACGTATTGCCGGCGGTAGCGCGGCAGATCGAGCACGACGCCCGCGAGCGTCGTCACCGTGCCGGAGGTGCCGAGCAGCCGCACCCCGCCCGCGCGGATCTCCTGGCTGATGCAGTGCAGGCGGTCGAAGGCGGCCAGGCGCTCCACCACGTCGTCCACGACCTCGGCGAAGCCTTCGGCGCTGAAGCAGGTGCCCCCCGCGCGCTCGGCCAGGGTGACGACGCCCATCGGCAGGGAGATGTAGCCGACGAGTTCCGGCCGGGCGCCGTTGCGGATCCAGGCGATCTCGGTCGAGCCGCCGCCGATGTCGAAGAGGATGGCGCGCCGGTCCTCGGGCCCCAGCAGGGGGGCGCAGGATTCCATCGCGAGTTCCGCCTCTTCCCGGGCGGTGATGATGCGGGGGCGGATGCCCGTCTCGGCCGCGGCGCGGTCGAGGAAGGCGGAGCCGTTGGCGGCGCGGCGGCAGGCCTCGGTCGCGACGGCGGCGAATCGCCGCACGGGGCGGCGGTGCAGGCGCTCGGCGCAGGCATAGAGGGCGTCGAGGGTGCGGGCCATCGCGGCCTCGCCCAGGGCGCCGCTGCCGGCCAGCCCCTCGCCCAGGCGCACGATGCGGCTGAAGCTGTCCACCACCCGGAACCCGCCGCCCTGGGCGGCCGGGCGCGGGGCGCCCATCAGGAGGCGGCAATTGTTGGTGCCGAGGTCGAGCGCCGCGTACAGCGCCGGCACCGGCCGCACGGCGGGCGCCGGCAGGATCGCGGGGCTGGGCAGGACGGGCTCGGCGCGCATCGGTGGCGGGGGGGGGTCCACGGTTCGTCTGTGGATATCGTCGCGCGGGAGGCCCGGCGCAAGCAAGAAGGTTTAGGGGGTTGCGGGCGCCCCGGGGGTTTGGTAGTGCCCCGGCCCCGGCGTGACGCCGGCCCGACGGCTGTTGGGGGATAGTTTAGCGGTAGAACTCCCGGCTCTGACCCGGGCAGCCTTGGTTCGAATCCAGGTCCCCCAGCCACCCCACCAGCACCGCCGCCGTCAGCGCAGGAACGCCTTCTCCAGCTCCCGCAGGCGGTCATCGCCCTGCAGCGCGAAGACGTCGGCCACCGAGGCGATCCGCCCCTCCACCCCCGCGATCCCGCCCTCCGCCAGGATGGACCGGAAGGTGTCCCGCATGGCGGCGACGGCGGCGCGGATCGCGTGGTTGCCGCAGATGATCAGCCCGACCTTCCCGAGCGCCGCGACATCCGCGAAGGACAGCTGCGGGTAGCTGGTCGGCACCAGCACCAGCGGCACCCGTCCCGGCCAGGCGCGGCAGAAGGCCAGGATCTCGTCCGGCGTCTTCTGCTTGCTGTGGATCAGCACGGCATCCGCCCCGGCCTCGGCGTAGGCCTCGCCCCGGCGCAGCGCCTCCTCCTGGCCCTGGCCGGCGATCAGCGCCTCGGTCCGGGCGATGACCAGCATGCCGCCGCCATGGGCGCGGGCGGCCTCGATCTTGCCCTGGAACTCGCCCGTGGGGACCAGCTCCTGCCGGCCGCCGGGGCGCAGGCTGCTGTCCTTCGGGAAGGTCTTGTCCTCGATCACCACGGCCGCGCAGCCGGCCGCGGCATAGCGCGGCACGGCATAGGCCAGGTTCACCGCGTTGCCGAAGCCGGTGTCGATGTCGGCCACGATGGGCGCCGGCTGCACCTCGGCGATGGCGCGCATCATCTCGAGGTGGACGGACATCGGCAGGATGCTGGCATCGGGCACGGCGTGGGAGGCCGAGAGTTCGAAGCCGCTGCCCCAGATGGCGTCGAACCCGGCCTCGGCCGCCAGCTTCGCGGCGAGCGGGTTGTGCGCGGCCATGGCGATGGCCGGGCGCTGGACCTGAAGGCGCTGGCGCAGCGCCTCCGCTGTCTGGTTCATGCGGGCGTTCTCCTCGCCGCGACTTCGCCCCGGCCGGGGCGCCGCGGCAAGCCCGCCGGCGCGTTCAGCGGCGCGTCGGCGGCGGAGGCGGCAGCGGCGTGCGGGACACGGCGCC
>JAIEOO010000291.1 GCA_019750475.1 Acetobacteraceae bacterium
GATCGCGGCCGCAGCCACCGCCGCCGCGACGTCCCAGCCCGCGGCGGGCCTGGCGCCGCTGCCGGCCGCCGCGAAGCTGATGGCGGAGAACAACGTCACCGCCGCGCAGATCGGGGCCGGATCGGCGAAGGATGGGCGGATCGCCAAGGGCGACGTGCTCGACTTCCTGTCGCGTCCCGCCGCGGCGCCGGCCGCGGCCGCGCCGGCCGCCAAGCCGACGCGCGCCCTGGAGGGCGGCGAGGAGCGGGTGAAGATGACGCGCCTGCGCGCGACCATCGCCCGCCGCCTGAAGGAGGCGCAGAACACGGCCGCCATGCTCACCACCTTCAACGAGGTGGACATGGGCGCGGTCCAGGCGCTGCGTGCCGAGTACAAGGACGTGTTCGAGAAGCGGCACGGCACGAAGCTCGGCTTCATGAGCTTCTTCGTGAAGGCCTGCGTCGCCGCCCTGAAGGAGTATCCGGCCGTCAACGCCGAGATCGAGGGCGACGAGGTCATCTACAAGAACTTCGTCCACATGGGCATCGCGGTGGGCGGACCGTCCGGCCTCGTCGTGCCGGTGCTGCGCAACGCCGATGACCTCTCCTTCGCGGACATCGAGAAGCGCATCGCCGATTTCGGCAAGCGCGTCCGCGACGGGCAGCTCAAGCTCGAGGAGATGGCGGGCGGCAGCTTCACCATCACCAATGGCGGCATTTATGGCTCGTTGATGAGCACGCCGATCCTGAACCCGCCGCAGTCGGGCATCCTGGGCATGCACAAGATCCAGGACCGCCCGATGGTGGTGGGCAAGTCCATCGAGGTGCGGCCGATGATGTACCTGGCGCTGTCCTATGACCACCGGATCGTGGACGGGAAGGAAGCGGTGAGCTTCCTGGTCCGCGTGAAGGAGGGGATCGAGGATCCCCGCCGCCTGATGCTGGACCTCTGAGCCATGCGTTCGCGCGAAGGCCAGCTCTCCGACAACCGCCCCCTCTCGCGCTCGCGCGTCGAGAAGGAGAAGCAGCTCCGTGACCTCAAGGAGGTGCTGGCGAACATGAAGCCGCACGCCACGCCCGCCCTGCGGGAGAGCGTGCGCAACAAGATCAAGGAACTGGAGGCGGAGCTCGCGGCCCCGCCGCCGCCGCCGCGCGAGCGGCGGCCGCCCCGCCGGGATTTCTGATCCGGGATTTCCGATGCGCGAGGCGCCGTCCTGACCGGGCGGCGCCTCTTGCGTTTCAGATCAGGCAGGCTTCGCGCAGCGCGGCGCGGAGATGGGCGGGCAGGGCCTCGATGCCGGTGGCGCCGGCCTTGGCCGCCGTGACGTCGGGCGGGGCATCCGCGGCGTCGAGATAGCGCCAGCCCTGGAAGGCCTTCACCGAGCGCGCCTCCACCGGCACCAGCTCGGGGTCGAGCACGATGCCGCAGCAGGTCGTGCCGTCGTCCCAGCGATCCTCGATGAGGTCGAGGATGCGCTGCCGCACCTGCACGAAGCCGCCGACGACCCAGTAGATGCTGCCGCCGTCCAGGATCTCCTCCCGGCGCTTGGGCACCATGCGGGTCTGGTGGCGCAGGGGCGGCTCGGCCTTCGCGCGCAGCGCCTGGATGGCGCGGAGCTGGGCCACGGTCTTCGGGCCCACCGACAGCTTGAGGAGGTGCAGCACGGGACGAGGTTTGGCGCCGCCGCACGAGTCGGGCAAGCGCGGACGCAGGCGCGAGGAGCGCCGGTCATCCGGCGCCCGCTGCGGAGCCGCGAGGGCGGCGCCACCGCGCAGGCACGGCCTCCGCGCCCCGCATTCGGTCGCGCCGGCGCCCGGAGCGCCCATCATCCAGGGCCCGCTTCGATGCCCCGAAGCGGCTCCGCCGCGAGGGCGGAGCGACCGCCCAAGAAAAAGGGCAGCGCCCCCACAGGACGCTGCCCGACCGAACACCCGGCGAACCCCCCAACCGGGGCCCCCGCGGCGCTTTTCCGCTGACCCCGACGCTCCGCGGCGGGGTCAGCGGAAAAGCGGCGTGGGGATCTAGAGCGGCACGCAGCGCACGACGTTGGTGTGGCCCAGCGCGGTGGTGGCCATGGTGCCGTCGGGGCAGGTCATCTGCTCGAGGGTGGGGGCCGGCATGCCGCCGCTCCAGCGGAAGGAGACGTTGCGCGGCGCGGCGGTGCAGACGCGGCGGCCGCCGCGGGTCGTGCAGCTCGCCATGGCGGTCTGGCGCAGGTTGGACGCGCTGGCGGTGCCGCGCGTGTAGGGGGCGGTGAAGCCGCGGCCCCGGGCTTGCTGCTGGGCGACCTGCTGGCGGCCGCTGCGGCTCGCCTGGGCCTGCGGGCGGGCCGGCGCCGTGCTGCGGCCGGCGGTGGCGTTGC
>JAIEOO010000421.1 GCA_019750475.1 Acetobacteraceae bacterium
TCCCCTGATGCGCGGCCAGGATGCGGGAGCGCGGGCGGGGCCGGAAGGGGGTCACGGGGGCGCTGCCCCCGACCCCCCGCCGGGGACTTCCGGTCCCCGGACCCCTTGGGAGTTTGCGGCGAGCCGGCGGGCGTGGTGACGCCGCGAGGTCCAGGCCGGCCTGTCCGACGCGTTCGGCCGCGAGGGCTCGGCCTGCCAGGCGACGGAGCTCTGGCGCATCCGGAAGGCCGCTGGGGGCGTCGAAGCGGCCCTCGCAGCCCGGCCCGCGCTGCCGCTCGGGCGTGATTCCGGTCGGGGGGTCCGTGGCGTGGCGCGCGGGGCTCGGCCGGCGTTCGGAACGCGGCGCGTCCGGCGGCCCCCATGCTGCGGCGTCGCCCCAGCTTTCCCCTGGACTTTTCCGCGTTGTTCTTGCTACGTTCACGAAGACACTGGGGCGAGGCATGCCCGCGTCGTGGCTGGTGCTGACCGCGAAGGGCGGCTCAAAACGTCAAAACGCCGGAGACTCAACATTCGGGTGAGGCGGAAGCTTGGGTTGGCCTCGCCGAAGGGCCACCAGAAACTCAAAAAACCAGAAACTCAAAAAGCGGACGCCCTCGTCACCCACATTCGGTCGCGCGGGCGACCAGACCGCCCGCAATCCAGGGCCCGCTCCGGTGCCCCGAAGCGGCTTCGCCGCGAGGGCGGCGCCACCTGGAAAGGTCAGAACAGCGCCAGCGGAAGGCCTGGACCGACCGCACTCGCCAACGCTCGTGCAAACGGGGCCCCCGCGACGGTTTTCCGCGCCCCGCCGCCGCGCGGCGGGACGCGGAAAACTGTCGTGGGGATCAGGCTCTGCCCGCCGCCTTGTCGGCCTCGTAGCGGGCCTTGTTCTCGGCATTGGCGGGGTAGAGGCCGGGCAGGGCGTGGCCGGCCTCGACCTGCTTCATGATCCAGCCCTCGAGGCGCTCCTGCTCGACGGCTTCGTCGGTGACGGCGGCGACCAGGTCCTTCGGGATGAGGACGCAGCCATCGCCGTCGCACACCACGACGTCGCCGGGGAAGACGGCCACGCCGCCGCAGCCGATCGGCTCCTGCCAGGCGACGAAGGTGAGGGAGGCGACGGAGGGGGGCGCGGCGCCGCCGGCGCACCAGACGGGCAGGCCCGTGCCGTTCACGCCGGTGACGTCGCGCACGGCGCCGTCGGTGACGAGGGCGGTGACGCCGCGCTTCGCGAGGCGCGCGCAGAGGATGTCGCCGAAGATGCCGGCATCGGTGATGCCCATGGCGTCGGCCACGGCGATCACGCCCTCGGGCATCGCCTCGATGGCGGCGCGGGTGCTGATGGGGTTCGACCAGGAGGCGGGGGTCGCGAGGTCCTCGCGCGCGGGGACGAAGCGGAGCGTGAAGGCCTCGCCCACCAGGCGCTTGCCCTGCGCGGCGGGGGAGAAGGGCTGGGCGCCGCGCATCCAGACGGTGCGCAGGCCCTTCTTCAGCAGCACGGTGGTGAGGGTGGCGGTCGTGATGCCCTCGAGCTTGGTCTTGGTCGCGGCGTCGAGCGCCATGGTTCTCTCCCGTTCCGAGTGTGGGGGGCGTGTCGGGCCGGCGCGGCGCGGCGTCAACCGGCGGCGAGCGCCGCCCTGGCCCGCGCGACCAGGTCGGGCAGGGGCCGCGCGATGTCGAGGGTGATGGCGCCCTCGTCCGGGCCGGGCGGTTCCAGCGTGGCGAACTGGCTCGCCATCAGGGAGGGCGGCATGAAGTGGCCCGGCCGCGCGGCCTGGCGGGCCTCGATCAGGGCGGGGGCGCCGCTCGGGTGGAGGAAGCGCAGCCCGGGGCAGGCTCCGCGGAGGTGGTCGCGGTAGGCGCGGCGCAGCGCCGAGCAGGCGGCGATGCCGGCCGGGCGGGCGGCCAGCCAGGCGCCGATGGCGTCGAGCCAGGGCCAGCGGTCGTCGTCGGTGAGGGGAATGCCCGCGGCCATCTTCGCGATGTTGGCCGGCGGGTGGAAATCATCGGCATCGGCGAAGGGCAGGCCGAGGTCCTCGGCCAGCGCGGCGCCGAGGGAGGACTTGCCGCAGCCCGAGACGCCCATGACGACGATGCGTGCCATAGGCGGGCCATGCCGGGGCGGCGGGCGGATGGCAAGCCGGGGAAGGAACAGGCCGGGGGGAGGGGACACCTCCCCCCGGCTCGCGGGTCAGAGCAGCGTCCACCCTGCGCCTGCGACGCCGAGCGCGTGTGAGCTGGTGATGTGGCCTGTGGTGGAGAGGTTCCACTCCCAGACGCTGCCGGTGGCGTCGGTGAGGAAGACGAGGGTCTCGCCGCCCGAGTTCACGGCGTCGCGCACCGACCAGCCGGTGCCGGCCGAGC
>JAIEOO010000105.1 GCA_019750475.1 Acetobacteraceae bacterium
GCCGCGCCGCCGGGCGGCGCGCTGCTCCTGGGCGCGGTGCGCCGCGGCCGCGACGGGGCGGGCCCGCGCAACGGCCTGTTGGCGCTCGACTCCCATGGCGGGGTCGTCGCCGCCTACGACAAGATCCGCCTGGTCCCCTTCGGCGAGTTCCTGCCGCTGCGCGCCTGGCTGCCCCGAGGCATGCGCAAGATGACCGCGGGCGACACCGACTTCGTGCCCGGCGCCCCGCGCGCGGCCTTCGCCGCGCCCGGCCTGCGGCCGCTCTGGCCGCTGATCTGCTACGAGGCGGCGTTCCCCGAGGCGCCCGCGGCGCTGGCCGGCGAGCCCCGCGCCGCCGCCTGGCTGCTGACCGTCACCAACGACGCGTGGTTCGGCCTCTCCTGGGGCCCCCACCAGCACTTCCTCGCCGCCCGGCTCCGCGCCGTGGAGCTCGGCCTTCCCCTGGCGCGCGCCGCCAACGGCGGCATCTCGGCCGTGGTGGACGCCCGCGGGCGCGTGCGCGACGCCCTGCCGCTCGGGGCGCGCGGCGTGCTCGACGCGCCCCTGCCCGGCGCGCTGCCCGCGACCCCCTACGCCCGGCTGGGGGAGTGGCCGTTCGCCCTCACCGTCGCGGCCCTGCTCGCCGGGGCCTTGGCCGCCCGTTCGCTTCGTCGCATGGAGAGACCGCAATGAACCCGTCCCGCCGCCTCGCCTTGCTCGCCGCCGCGCTTGCGCCGGCTGCCGCGTGGGCACAGGATCCAGGGCCGAGTTCCCTCCCGCCCCTGCCCGGGGAGCGCTCCATCGGGCGCGCCGACGCACCGGTGACGGTGGTCGAGTTCCACTCCCTCACCTGCGGCAACTGCGCGCGCTTCCACAACGAGGTGTTTCCGCGCATTCAGACCGAGTTCGTTGACACCGGCCTCGTGCGCTTCGTCCTGCGCGACTTCCCCTTGGACCAGGTGGCGCTGCTGGCCGCCGCCGCCACCCATTGTGCCGGGCCCGAGCGCTTCGCCCCGATGGTGGCGCTTCTCTATGCGCAGAAGGAGAGCTGGGCGCACGCCGCGGATCCGCGCGCGTTCCTCCGCCGCTTCGCCGGCCTCGCGGGCGTCGGGCCGGAGCAACTGGACCGCTGCTGGGGCAGCCCTGAGTTCCTGCGCCCCATTGGCCAGTCCCGGTGGGACGCCGAGCGGCAGCACGGCATCAGCGCCACCCCCTCCTTCCTCATCGGCGGACGCGTCCACCGCGGCGTGCTGACCTTTGATCAGTTCTCGGCGCTGGTGCGCCCGCTTCTGCCGTCCGCGGCGCGCCGCCCGTGAGCGGACTTCGCCTCCTCCGGCGCGGCGCCTGGAGCGCGGTCGCCTTTGTATCCCTCGCCCTGGTTCTGGGCTGGGCGCTGCGCGACGGGCCGCTGGCGCCGGCGCGCCCGCCGGTCGCGACCGGGCCCGCCTCGCTCGCCATCGGCGGCCCCTTCGCGCTGACCGACCACCGCGGCCGCGCGGTGACGGAGCGCGACTTCGCCGGACGGCCGCTCGCGGTGTTCTTCGGCTTCACCCACTGCCCGGACATCTGCCCGACCACGCTCGGCGAGTTCGCGGACTACATGGCCGCCCTCGGCCCCGACGCCGACCGGATGCACTGGCTGTTCGTGACCGTGGATCCGGAGCGCGACACGCCCGGGCACCTCGCGCGCTACCTGGAACTGTTCGACCCCCGCGTGGTCGGCCTCACGGGGACGGAGGCGCAGGTGGCCGGGGCCGCGCGCGCCTTCCGCGTCGCCTACCGCCGCGTCCCGCTGGAGGGCGGGGGCTACACGATGGACCACACCGCGAGCGTCTTCCTGCTCGACGCCGCCGGCCGCTTCGCCGGCACGATCGACTTCAAGGAGCCGGACGCGGTGGCCGTGGAGAAGCTGCGGCTCCTCCTGGGAAGGCCGCCCGGGTCGTGACCCTGGAGCTGTCGGCCTTCGGCCTCCTGCTCGCCTTCGCGGGCGGGATGGTGTCGTTCCTGTCGCCCTGCGTCCTGCCGCTGGTGCCGGGCTACGTCGCCTGGGTCGCGGGCACCGACCTCGCCACCGCGCGGGCCGAGCGCTGGCGGGCCTTGCGGCTGTCGCTGTTCTTCGTCGCGGGCTTCGGCCTCGTCTTCGTGCTGCTGGGCCTCGGCGCGACGGCGCTGGGCGGGATGCTGCGCCGCTGGTCGGCGGAGCTGACGGTCGCGGCGGGCCTGCTCATCGCGCTGATGGGCTTGGTGCAGATGGGCCTCCTGCGCGCCGCGCCCCTGATGCGCGACCTGCGCTTCCGCCCGCCCGCCGCGGGCGGCGGCCCGGCCTCCGCCGCGCTGATCGGCGCCGCCTTCGGCTTTGGCTGGACGCCCTGCATCGGCCCCGTGCTGGCGGGCGTGCTCGCCGCCGC
>JAIEOO010000311.1 GCA_019750475.1 Acetobacteraceae bacterium
GCCGGCGCAGCCACAGGCGGCTTCCTTCGCTTCGCGCGCGTGCGGCGCGCTGTCGGTGCCCAGGAAGAATTTGGGACTGCCGGAAGTGGCGGCCGCGCGGATGGCCAGCCGGTGCAACTCGCGCTTGGCGACCGGCAGGCAATAGGCATGCGGGCGGATGCCGCCCTCGAACATCGCATTGCGGTTGATGTGCAGATGCTGCGGCGTGATGGTTGCGGCGACCAGCGGGCGGCTGTCGCGCACGAAATCGGCCGCGTCCGCCGTGGTGATATGCTCGAAGACGATCTTCAGCGCGGGAAAATCTCGGACCAGATGGCGCAGCGTGCGCTCGATGAACACCGCCTCGCGGTCAAAGATGTCGACTTCATGGTCGGTCACTTCGCCATGGATGAGGAGCGGCATGCCGATGCGCTGCATCACCTCCAGCACCGGATAGAGGCGCTGCACATCGGTGACGCCTTGCGCCGCATTGGTGGTGGCGTGGGCGGGATAGAGCTTGCACGCAGTGAACACGCCGCGCGCATGGCCGTCGGCAATGTCGGCCGCGTCGGCATCGTCGGTCAGGTAGCAGGTCATCAGCGGGGTGAAGGCCACGCCCGCCGGCACCGCCGCCATGATCCGCGCGCGATACGCCTCTGCCGCCGCCCAGCGGGTGACGGGCGGCACCAGATTGGGCATCACGATCGCCCGGGCGAACTGGCGCGCGGTGAAGGGAACCACCGCCGCCAGCATGTCGCCATCGCGCAGATGGACGTGCCAGTCGTCGGGGCGGCGGATGACGAGCCGGTCTTCCGTTTCCATGGCCGCACCCTTAGCTAGGGGGAATGAACGATGCTACCCCCGATATGGCAGCGACGATGCTCGCCGACCGCGCCGTGCTCCGGCTGGAGGGCGCCGAGCTGCGCCCCTTTTTGCAGGGGCTGGTGACGCAGGATGTGGCCGGCCTGGCCGATGGCGCGCCGCGTTATGCCGCGCTCCTCTCGCCCCAGGGCAAGGTGCTGTTCGACTTCATCCTGTGGGGTGATGGCGAGGCGGTGCTGATCGACTGCGAGGCTGCGCGGGCGGAGGCACTGGCGAAGCGGCTCGCGCTCTACCGGTTGCGGCGCGCCATCACCATCGCACCGGCGCCGCTTGCCGTGCACTGGGCGGCGGATGGTACGGCGGGCGTGCCCGATCCGCGCCTGGCAGCACTCGGCCGGCGCTGGCTGGGGCCGGTGGCGGCGCCGGCGACCGGCTGGCAGGCGCATCGGCTGCGCCACGGCGTGTGCGAGGGGGCGGCCGAGCTGGGCGATGGCGAGACGCTGTGGCTGGAGGCCAATGGCCGCGAGCTGAACGGGGTGAGCTTCACCAAGGGCTGCTATGTCGGGCAGGAAAATACCGCGCGGATGCACCACCGCGCGAAGGTGAACCGGCGGCTGGTGGCCGCGCCGATCAGCGACGATCCGCGCGCGCGTGTGTGTTATCCGGCGCTGGGGCTGATGGTGACGCTGCGCCGGGTGGAGGCACTGGGCGACGCGCATGTGCCGGGCTGGCTGGCAGAGGCGCTGGCAGAGGCGGATGCGGCGGACGGGGGCGCCGGGGACGTGGCGACGGACGCGCCAGCGGGGTGAACTTTGACCCGAAGCGTGACGACCTTACCCCTCCTCCCCTTCAGGGGAGGAGGTCGGGAGGTGGGGCCATCATGCGGGGCGCGGCGCCTAGGGGATAGGCCCCACCCCAACCCCTCCCCTGAAGGGGAGGGGCTTCGTCAATCACCCCAGTGACGTAGCGCCGTTGGCTCCGAACGGCGTCGAGCGACGCTGCTTGCCGCTTCCGCGCCCGGCCCGACCGAATCGAGGATTTCGCGGTCAGCCTGGGTGACACCCGGCGCGGCACGCCTCCGGCGGCGCCGAACACGCGCCCAAACAAAAGGGAGGCCGGGCAACCCCGACCTCCCCAATGTTCTTGCCTTACGGCCGTGGCTTAGTTGCCCGAGCCCGGACCGTAGGTGATTTCCACGCGGCGGTTCTGCACTTCGCGGACGCCATCGGCGGTCTGCACGCGCAGCTTGTCGCGCTGCTCACCAAAGGCCTGGGTCGAGACCACGCCTTCGGGGATCGACTTCGAGGTCATGTACGCCTTCACCGCGTCGGCACGACGCTGCGACAGGCCCACATTGTACTTCGGCGTACCCGAGGTGTCGGTGAAGCCCGCGAGCATCACCCGCGCATTGCCGCAATTCTGATAGGCCGAGACGGCGTTATCGAGAATGCCGGCCGCTTCCGGGGTAATGTCCGACTTGTTCCATTCAAAGAACACGATGAACGGACCCGGCGAGCACTGCGCAACCGGGGGCGGCGGCGGAGGCGGCGGCGGGGGAGGCGGCGGCGGCGGGGGAGGCGGCGGCGGCGGCGGC
>JAIEOO010000011.1 GCA_019750475.1 Acetobacteraceae bacterium
GCGCGGCGGCGGCCGGCGGGGCGCCCGGGGCGCGCTTCTTCACCACCTCGACCTGGACGACCTTGCTGCGCCCATGGCTGAAGCTCTGCCGGACGCTGCCCGCGTCCACAGTCTTGCCGCCCAGTTCAAGGCGCCCGGCGGGCCTCAGGCTCAACCGGCCCTTCGCCGCTTCCTGGTCGTTCTGGTCGCTCATTCGCCGATCCGAAATCCAAATCCAACTAGGACAGAAACATGCCGCCGGGAACACTCCCCCGCGGCATGGCTGCCGATCCAATGTGACCGGGGCGCGACGCGTCCCGGCGATGTCAAACCCTCAGCCCGGCGCGAAGCCGGCGAGGCGCTTCGCCTCCTGCCGCAGCGCATCCGCCATGCGGCCCTCGGCGATGGCGACGTGCACGGCGCGGTCCCGGCCGAACACGCCCCCGAGTTCCTCGGCCGTCAGGGGCGACAGCACCTCCAGCGGGCGTCCCCCGAGCAGCCTGGCACGCTCCGCCTCGCTGCCGTCGGACGCCTCGACGAGGAGGACCGGTCGCCCGGCGCGGAGCCATTCCAGCACCGCCTCCCGGCCTGCCACCGCCTGGCCGCCGCGCCGCGCGAAACCGATCAGGTCGCGAATGCGGGAGCGGAGCCCTCCGACGATGCGGGCCTTGAGGTCTGGCGCCAGCTGCACCGGCCCGCGGGCCGCCTTGGCGAAGCTGCCGGCCTTCAAGGCCCTGTCGAACACGTCCCCCTGCGCCGACAACCATATGCCCCGGCCCGGGAGGCGTCCAGCCAGATCGGCGACGAGCGCGCGATCGGGCCCGACGACGAAGCGGATCATGCTTTCCTTCGCCTGGCTTTCCCGGGTGACGACGCAACGCCGGAGCGGCCCGCGCTCCGGCGGATCGTCGTCGCCGTCAGGCAGGGAGGCCTCAGGCGGAGGCTGGCTCGCCGCTTCCATCCACCCCGCCTTCCACGCCCCCGGTCGCCTCCTCGTCGAACCAGTGGGCACGGGCAGCCATGATCACGGCGTTCGCCGTCTCCTCATCCATCTGGTCGCTGCCCACGATCTCGACAAGCTCGTCCGAGGCGAGGTCGGCGAGATCGTCGAGCGACTTCACCCCCTTCTCGCCGAGCGCCACGAGCATGGCCGGGGTGAAGGTGCCGAGGTCGGCGATCACGTCCTCCACGCCCAGCTCGCGGCGCTTCTCGTCCAACTCGGCGTCGCGGCGCTCGAGGAAGGCGACGGCGCGGCGCTTCAGCTCGGCCGCGATGTTCTCGTCGAAGCCCTCGATGCCCGCCAGCTCCTCGTCGTCCACCTCGACGATCTCCTCGACGGTGGAGAAGCCCTCGGTGACCAGCAGGCCCGCGATGACGTCGTCCACGTCCAGGCCCTCGACGAAGAGGCCGGAGCGCTTGCGGAAATCCTCCTGGCGGCGCTCGCTTTCCTCGGCCTCGGTGAGGATGTCGATGTCGTACCGGGTGAGCTGCGAGGCGAGGCGCACGTTCTGGCCGCGCCGGCCGATGGCGAGGGAGAGCTGCTCGTCCGGGACGACCACCTCGACGCGGCGGCCTTCGTCGTCGAGCACGACCTTGGCGACCTCGGCCGGGGCGAGGGCGTTCACGATGAAGGTCGCGTTGTCCGAGGACCAGGGGATGATGTCGATCTTCTCGCCCTGCAGCTCGGCGACGACGGCCTGCACGCGGCTGCCGCGCATGCCGACGCAGGCGCCGACGGGGTCGATCGAGCTGTCGCGGCTGATCACCGCCATCTTGGCGCGGCTGCCCGGATCGCGCGCGACGGCCTTGATCTCGATGATGCCGTCGTAGATCTCGGGCACTTCCTGGGCGAAGAGCTTCGCCAGGAAGCCCGGATGGGTGCGGGAGAGGAAGATCTGCGGCCCGCGCGTCTCCTCGCGCACGTCGTAGATGTAGGCGCGGACGCGGTCGCCGTTCTTGAAGGCCTCGCGCGGGATGGTCTCGTCGCGGCGCAGCAGCGCCTCGGCCCGGCCGAGATCCACCATCAGGTTCCCGTATTCCGTGCGCTTGACCGTGCCGTTCACGATCTCGCCGACGCGGTCCTTGTACTCGTCGAACTGCTTCTTCCGCTCGACCTCGCGCACGCGCTGCACGATGACCTGCTTCGCCGTCTGGGCGGCGATGCGGCCGAAATCGATGGGCGGCAGCGGGTCCACGATGAACTCGCCGACCTGGATGCCCGGCTTGATCTTCTGGGCGATGCGGACCGGGATCTGGGTCGCCTCGTTCTCGACGGGCTCCATCTCCACGACCTCGGTCCAGCGGGAGAGGCGGACCTCCCCGTTCTTCCGGTCGATGGTGGCGCGGATGTCCTTCTCCTGCCCGTACTTGGCGCGGCCGGCCTTGCCCATGGCCTGCTCCATCGCCTCGAGCACCTC
>JAIEOO010000335.1 GCA_019750475.1 Acetobacteraceae bacterium
GGAGCCCGATGAATCACATATCATACCCGCGCCGGAAGCACCAATCGCGATTCCGGTCGGCGTGAAATGGCTCTAGCCAGAAACCCGGCCAGCCATGCCGCCGGAGGAGCGGCGGGCCCTCGCCCGCGGACGCCGCGTGGAAGCGCGCGCCGCGACGACATCGTGCCGGATCAGGGGCACTTCCGGGCCTCGGTCACGGAGGAGGGCCGGGGGCGCGAGGGCGGGGCCGCCCGGCGGTCAGTTGGTCGGAACGGCCGGCAGGCTCGGCGTCGTGGGTGCCGCCGGGGCGGGCGCGTCGAGGATCGAGCGGTTCACCGCCGTGCCGCGGTCGAGCAGCGCGAGGGTCAGCGCCAGGACGAAGAACGCCGTGCCGAGGATCGCCGTGGTCCGCGTCAGCAGGTTCGCCGTGCCGCGCCCCCCCATGAAGCTCCCCATCCCCTGGGAGGAGCCGATGCCGAGACCGCCCCCTTCGCTCCGCTGGATCAGGATGACCCCGATGAGCGCGAGCGTGACCAGCAGGAACAGGACGAGCAGGACGGTGGACATGGCCGGGGGTCTCTAACCCGGCCCGCGCCCGCGCGCCACCCTCGGAACCGGCCGGGGACGGACCCGGGCGCTCAGCCCGGCACCGCCCGGGCGATCCCGAGGAAATCCTCGGCGACGAGGCTCGCGCCGCCGACCAGCGCGCCGTCCACATCGTCCAGCGCCAGGATGGCCGCCGCGTTCCCGGGCTTGACCGAGCCGCCATAGAGCAGCCGCGTCGTCCGGGCGCTGGGTCCGAAGCGGTCGGTCAGCGCGCGGCGCATGGCCGCGTGCATGCCGGCGATGTCGGCCTCGGTCGGCGTGCGGCCGGTGCCGATGGCCCAGACCGGCTCATAGGCGACGACGCCGCCCGCGGTGACGAAGCCGTAGGGGATCGAGCCCTGGAGCTGGCGCTCCACCACCGTCTCGGCCAGGCCCGCGAGGCGCTCGGCCTCGGTCTCGCCGACGCAGACGATGGGAATGAGCCCGGCGGCCAGGGCGGCCTCGGTCTTCGCCAGGACCGCGGCGTCCGTCTCCCCGTGGTTCGCCCGGCGCTCGGAGTGGCCGAGGATGACGAAGGTCGCCCCCGCTTCGCGCAGCATCGGGGCGGCGACGTCGCCCGTGTGCGCGCCCTGGGCCGCGGCGTGGCAATCCTGCGCGCCCACCGCCACCCGGCTGCCGAGGAGCAAGGCCGCCGCCATGGCGATGTGCGGAAAGGCCGGGCAGATCAGCAGGTCGGCGTTCAGGCCGGGCGCGCCTTCGCGCACCGCCTCCGCCAGCTTGCCGGCCATGCGGGTCGTCCCGTGCATCTTCCAGTTGCCGGCGATCAGCGGGCGTATCCCGGGGGTCATGCGTGCCTCCCTTCCTCTCAGGGTCCTGGCATAAGCCACGCCGCGCGTTTGGCAACGGGCTGGCCGTCCGCTATGGCGACCCCATCCCTGCCCTTTTCGCGGAACGCCATGCTCACCTGGATGCGCCGGCTCGCCGGCACCTGGTTCGCCAAGGTCCTCTTCGTCCTGCTGATCCTCTCCTTCGCCGTCTGGGGGATTGAGGACATGGTGCGCAACGCCTTCCGCGAGACCGCCATCGCCCGTGTCGCCGGCGAGACGATCGAGGTGACCGAGGCGCAGGAGGCCGCGCGGCGCGAGCTGCAGCGGGTGAGCCGGGCGCTCCAGGGCATCACGCCCGACGCCCGCATCCGCCGGGCCATCGCCGAACAGGCCCTCGACGCCCTCATCCTGGACCGCGTCGTGCAGCAGGAGGCGCGGCGGATGGGCGTCACGGTGCCCGACGACGCCGTGCGGTCCTACGTCTTCCAGATCACGGGCTTCCACGGCCTCGATGGCCGCTTCTCGCGCGACCTGTTCAACAGCTTCCTCCGCAACAACGAGCTGACGGAGAACCAGTTCCTCGCCCTGCTGCGGACCGACCTCGCGCGGCAGCAGCTCTCGGGCGCGGTGCGCTCGGGCGCGGCGGTCCCGGCGGCGCTGGCCCGCCCCCTGCTCGCCTGGCAGCTCGAGCGCCGGACGGCGACGCTGGTCGAGCTGGAATTCGCCGCGGCCCCCGAGCCCGCGGAGCCCACCGAGGCGCAGCTCTCCCGCTTCCACGAGAACAACGCGAACCGCTTCTCGACGCCCGAATACCGCGACGTCGCGATCGCGACCCTGAACGCCGAGCGCGTCATCGCCGAGGTGCAGGTGACGGAGCGCGAGATCGAGGATGCCTACGCCAGCCACCGCGCCCGCTACGAGACGCCGGAGCGGCGCGAGGTGTTCCAGGCGCTGGTCCAGGACGAGGCCGCCGCCCGGCGCATCGCCGAGGCCTGGCGCGCGGCGCCGGACTTCGCCGCCGTGGAGGCCGCGGCGCGCGAGGCCGGCGGCA
>JAIEOO010000134.1 GCA_019750475.1 Acetobacteraceae bacterium
CCGCTTCTCCCCAGCCGAGTGCGCCAACTACATCGCACACTCAGCTTATCCACGGACGATGTGAAAAGGCTCTAGCCTCGCGCCCGCGCGAACGGAGGGGAGGCCGGGCGGGACGTGGCGGCGGCCGACACCTTGGGCGAGGGGGATCTCCGCGTGGGCCTCGGCCGCGGCGGCGTCATCGAGCGCGCCGTCGTGGTCACGCGGCGCGGCTCGGGCGGCCTCGCCGAGCACGTGCCGCTGCTCCTCCCGTCGTGGCGCCGCGGCTACGTCGCCATCGGGCTGTTCCGCCCCCCGGGCGTGCGCGCGTGGCGCGACCTCGATCGGCTCCTTCGCTTCCTCCGCGACGACCTCGGCTACGCCTTGCCCGTCTCGCTTCACGTGGAGGACTGCCCCCGGCTCGCCGAGCTGCGCTCGATCCCCCGCGCGGCGCTCGCCGGGGGACACCTCACACCCCCCGCGTCGTAGCGGCGGGGGCGCGCCGTGAGCGCGCTGACGCTTGCGGCCTTCGCCGCGCTCGCCGCGGCCTGCGCGCCGTCCGTGCACGTGGACACGCTGGCCGCGGTCGCGCGCGCCGAGAGCGGCCTCCACCCCTTTGCGATCGGGGACAACACCGGCCGCCGCTCCTTCCGTCCCGCCTCGGCGGCCGAGGCGGCGGCGCTGGCCCGCGCCCTCCTCCGCGAGGGGCGCTCGCTGGACCTCGGGCTGATGCAGGTGAACAGCGCAAATCTATCCCGCCTCGGGATGACGGTGGACGACGCCTTCGACCCCTGCCGGAGCCTCGCGGCCGCCGAGCGCGTGCTCCGCGACGGCTGGCGCGCCCCGCCGCCGGGCGAGGACGCGCAGGCGGCGCTCCTCCGCGCCCTGTCGCACTACAACACCGGCCATCCCGAGCGCGGCTTCCGCAACGGCTACGTCGCGCGCGTCCAGGCCGCGGCCGACGCCGTGGTGCCGGCGCTGCGCCTCCGTGGCCAGGCGGTTCCCCCCGCCGCGGACGGGCAGGCGGAAAGGGGGGTGCCGGCCCCGCCGCCCCCCGACTGGGACGTGTACGGCCAGGCGCGTTGGCGGCGGTCGGGGGCCCGGCCCCCGGCGCCGCCGGCCCGGGACCCGCCGGCGCGGCTCGAAGCGTCCGTCGGGCAGGCCCCGCCTTAGCGCCGCCCCGCGCTCCAGCCGGAACGGAGACGACGTTTCGGGCCGCCCGTGCGGCCCGCCAGCTCCGCCTGCGCCTTGCACGGTGCAAGCGCCCGCCCAACGCCCAACGCAAGGAAGGCCAAGCCCCATGCCACACCCGTCCAACCGCGCCCTCGCCGCGCTGGGCCTCGCGGCCTTCGCCGCGACGCTCCTCCTCGCCGAGCCGGTCCTCGCCCAGGCCTCGGGCGGGGGCAACATCACGACGTTCCTCCAGAACATCGTGAACATCATCACGGGCACCGCCGGGAAGCTCGTGTCCGTGATCGCCATCGCGATCGTCGGCATCGGCTGGATGCTGGGCGCGGCCTCCGCCCGCACCGCGGGCGGCGTCGTCTTCGGCGTGATCCTCGTCTTCTCGGCGTCGTGGATCGTCGACCAGATCGTGGGCGGCTGAGCGTGGAGGACGAGCCGCTGCTCGCGGACCCCCTGTTCCTCGCCTGCACGCGCCCCGCGATGTGGCACGGCGTGCCGGTGGAGGCGGTGGGCCTCAACGTCATGGCGACGACGGTGCTCTTCGTCGTGATGGAGAACCCCCTGTGGATGGGCTGCGCGCTCGTCGTCCACCTCGCCATGCGAGCGCTCGTCGCGCGCGACGCCCACGCCTTCGGCACGCTGCGACTGTGGGCGGAGACGAAGGGCCGCGCCCGCAACGTGGAGCTGTGGGGCGGCTCGTCCGTCGGCCCCCTGCCGCTCGGCCCGGCCCGCCGCCCGCGCGAGGTCCGCGTCCATGCGTAGCTGGTGGGGCCGCGGCGCGGCGCTCGCGCGGGAGCGCGAGCCGGACACCTACCTCCCGTTCCTCGGCCACGCGGCGCCGGGCGCGGTGCTGCTCGACGACGGCTCCGTGCTCGCCGTGCTGGCGCTCGACGGCGCGCCCTTCGAGATGGCGGACGCCGCCGGGCTCAACGCCCGGCACGCCGCGCTCAACGTGCTCCTGCGCAACGTCGCCTCCGACCGCATCGTCCTGTCCTCCCACCTGGTCCGCACGCTCGCCGACCCCGCGTGCTACCCCGAGGCGCCCTGCCGCTCCGCGTTCGCGCGGGAGCTCGACGGGGCCTACCGCGAGCGGCTGCTCGGCCACCGGCGGCTGTTCCGCAACAGCCTGTTCCTGTCCGTGCTGGTCCGGCCCGCCGGGTCCGGCCCCGTCGCGGGCGGCAACGTCCTGCGGCTGTTCGGGCGGCGGCGCCGCGGCGACACGGCCCGCGAGGCGGTCCCCGCCC
>JAIEOO010000363.1 GCA_019750475.1 Acetobacteraceae bacterium
GGCCGGCGCCGCGCTGGGCGTGGCGTTGCTGGCCTACGCCGCCCTGGGGCTGACCGGATGGCGCCCGCGCCTGGCCGCGCGCTGGGGCGGGGCCGTCGGCGGGGCGACCGGCCTCGTCACCGCGGCGACGGGCGTGTTCATCCTGCCGGCCGTGCCGTGGCTCCAGTCGCAGGGCCTCGGCAAGGACGCGCTGGTCCGCGCCATGGGCCTCGCCTTCACCGTCTCCACCCTCGCGCTGGGGGTCGGGCTCGCCGGGGCCGGCCAGCTCCCCGGCGTCGCGCTCGGCGCCTCGGCGCTGGCGCTGATCCCGGCGCTGCTCGGGCTTCGGCTGGGCGCCTGGCTGCGCGGGCGCCTCTCGGAGGCCGCGTTCCGCCAGGCGCTATTCCTGGGCCTCGGCGCGCTCGGCCTGCACGCGCTCTGGCGCGCGCTGGGCTGAGCGAGGGGGGCGCGCGGCGGCGCCGCCGCGATCATGCCCCGCCGGGCGGGGCGCCGCGGTCGAGGAAGGCGCGCAGCCCGTCGCGAAGCGCGTCCGCGATGGCGTCGGGCTGGATCTCCGGACGGCTCGCATGGGCGCGCGCCGCGGCCGAGAGCTCGGCATGGAGGGACGGGTCCCCCCAGATGCGGTCGAGGGCGGCGAGCCAGTCCCCGAGCGGCGCGTCGTGCGGCAGCAGCATGCCGCCGGGCCCCACGGACTCGGGAAGCCCCCCGCGGTCGCTCGCCAGGACAGGCGTGCCGTTGATCTGGGCCTCGGTCGCCACGCGGCCCCAGGTCTCCTGCCACTGCGACGGGACCAGCAGCAGCCGCGCCCGGGCATAGAGCGGCCGCATGTCGCGGCGCGGCTGGTGGAGCGTGACGTTGGGGAGGCGTGCCGCCCAGGCGCGCAGCTCCTGCTTCTCGCTCTCCTTCAGGACCCAGCTGACGACGATGTCGAAGGGGATGGCGGGGCGGGCCTCCGCCAGCGCGCGCGCGATCGCCACGCCCTTGCGCGGCGTCGTGTTGATGAACAGCACGCGCTCCGGCCGCGGCGTCAGCCGGTAATGCGCCGGATCGATGAGTGGGCGCACGATCGCCGCGTCGGTGATGCCGCAGCGCTCCCGCAGCCGGCGGGCCGTGAACTCGGAATTGGCGATGACCGGCGTGCCGCGGGCGCGGATCGCGCGGTAGTGGTCCAGCTCCTCGACCTCGTGGACATAGACGGCGGTCGGCGTGCCGGCGCGCTCGATGGCGTTCAGCAGGCGCTCCGGGTGCGGGTTCTGGACCACGGCGATGTCGGGCCGGAACCGGTGCGCCACCTCCGTCGCGCCCTCGGGCGTCCAGCCGCGATACACGGGATAGCCGCACATCGTGTCCCGCGGGTAGGCCTGGCGCAGGAGGAAGCGCTTCAGCCGGTTCGCCGGGGGCAGGAGGCCGCCCCGCGGCAGCATGGAACTCGCCACGGCGGGCTGCGCCCCGCGCCGCTTCAGGGCGAGGCACAATTCGTGGGTGTTGCGTTCCAGCCCACCCCCGCCCTGGGGATAGTGAATATGGGTCGTCGCCAGAAGCACGCGCATCCCGCCCCCCGCCCGGTGGATCGCCGCCCGAAGCGGCCTGCGACGCGGGCCGGTCCGCCCGCACGCGACCCCCAACGCGGTCATGCGCCGGATGTTGCGCCGCAAAAACATAGGCGGAACAACGATCTCTCAGGTTTTCCGGCTCCGCCGCCGCTCCGGCGGCCATCCGCCGGGCGGGCCGGCCGCCCCGCTCAGGGCCGGGAGAGGGAGCCCGAGCGGGGGGCCGTGGCACCCGGTCCCCGGGCGCGCCTCAGCGCGTCTCGGGCAGGGATCGCGCCACCTCGGCCGCCTCGCGGGCCTGGTCGTCGAGCGTGCGGCGAAGGCCGGTTTCGAGGCGGAGGTGATGCGCGAGCGCGTCGAGATAGGCGCGCTCGGAGGAAGTCGCGCCGCCGTCCTGTGTCACCATCGCGGAGGCGAGGTAGAGCTCCGCCCGCTGCGCGTCGGTGCGGGCGGCGGCGGCGATGGCGGCCGGGTCGGGCTCGGCCCGCAGCGCGTCGAACACCAGGCCCTTGGCCGCCGGGTCCAGCTCGAGCCGCTCGGCCTCGCCGAAGATGCGCTCGCGCTCGCGCTCGTCGAGCGTGCCGTCGGACTTGGCGGCCGCGATCATGGCGCGGATCACCGCGAGGCCGAAGGGCTGGCCGTTGCCGGCCGGCGCCTCGGCCTGGGCGAATTCGCCGGTGGCGGGGGTGGGCGCCGTCCTGGCCGCGCCGCCCTGCTGGGCCTTCCATTGCTCGTAGGCGCGGTAGGCCAGCATCCCGAGGATGCCCATCCCGCCCACGCGGAGCAGGCCGCCGCCGTTCCGGCCGCCGCCGAGGATGGAGCCCAGCAGCCCGCCGGCCGCCGCGGCGCCCGCCGCGTTGCCGAGCGGCGGACGCAGCCCGCCGCCCAGCATCCCG
>JAIEOO010000004.1 GCA_019750475.1 Acetobacteraceae bacterium
TGCTGTCGCACTACGCGCCGACGCTGCCCGTGCGGCTCGACGCCGCGGCGGTGGCGGCGGACGAGGCGCTGCTGGCCTTCGGGCCGGCGCTGCCCGGCGCGGGGGCGGCGTTCCAGCTCTCCGAGGCCGAGGACCTGCGGGAGGCGGCGCAGCGCCTCTTCGCCGGGCTGCGCACGCTGGACGAGGAAGGGCGGGCGCGGGGGCTGGCGCGCATCGCGGCGATGCCCATCCCGGCGGAGGGGCTGGGTGCCGCCATCCGCGACCGCCTGGCACGGGCGGCGGCGCCGCGGGGGTAACGACTATGAGCGGAACGCTCGCTCGAGACTTCGGCCGCCATAGAGGATTCGCAGGATCACGACCCCCTCCGCGTCCACGCGGAAGGCGATGGTCAAGCGACGACCGAGGCCCATGGTCCGCAACAATGGCCGAAGCTCAGGGCGCGCGGTGCCACGAAGAGGGAACTGCGCCAGCTTCTCGCAGCGCTCCACGATCCGCAACACGAACGCACTCGCACGAGCCGGTCCGGCTTCGCGGGCGATGAAGGCTCGGATTGCATCGAGATCGGCGGACGCGCGACGTGCGAAGCGGACCCTACGCGCCACGCCGTGCGGCCTGATGGCGCGCCAGCGACGCGCGCACCTCGTCGGCGGTCAGCAGGTCCTCCTCCCCGCGCTCCACGGCGTCGTAGACGGGCAGCACCTCCTCCCGCAGCCAGCGCTCCAGCCCCGCGTCGGACGACGCCGCCTGGGCGTGCAGGGCCGCCAGCCCCGCCTCGACCACCTCGCCCGCGGTCGCGTAGGCCCCGGAGGCGATGAGGCGGTCCACGAAGGCGGCCTGCTCGGCCGTCAGGCTGATGCTGCGTTCGGGCATGGGCGGTCTCCGGTCCTGGGGCATCCTACCCGGACGGGGGCCAGCGTTTCCACCGTGCCACGGAACGGGCTAAACCCGGCCCATGCCCGATACGCTTCCCGCCGGCGGCGAGCTCGACGCCTTCGCGCGCCTTCTCGGCCCGTCCGGCCTGCTGACCGACGCGGCCGACCTCGCGCCCCATCTCTCGGACTGGCGCAACCTCTACCGCGGCAACGCCATGGCGGTGCTGCGGCCGGCCAGCGCGGGTGAGGTCGCGGCCTGCGTGCGCCTCTGCGGGGAGCGCGGCATCGCCATCGTGCCGCAGGGCGGCAACACCTCCATGGTCGGCGGCGCGACGCCCGACGGGAACCCGCGCCAGGTGATCCTCAGCCTCGCCCGGATGAACCGCATCCGCGCGCTCGACCCCGTGGACATGACGATGACGGCCGAGGCGGGCGTCGTCCTCAAGCACGCGCAGGACGCGGCGGCGGAGGCCGGGTGCCTCTTCCCGCTCTCCCTCGGCGCCGAGGGCACGGCGACGATCGGCGGCGTGCTCTCCACCAATGCGGGCGGCAACACCACCGTGCGCTACGGCAATGCGCGGGAGCTGATGCTGGGCCTCGAGGCCGTCATGCCGGACGGGCAGGTCTGGAGCGGGCTGCGGCGGCTGCGGAAGGACAACACTGGCTACGCGCTGCGCCACCTGCTGGTCGGCGCGGAAGGCACGCTCGGCATCATCACCGCCGCCACGCTGCGTCTGTTCCCGGCGGCGAAGGAGAGCGAGGTCGCGCTCTGCGCCGTCGCCGACGAGGACGCGGCGCTCGCCCTGTTCCGCCGCTTCCGCGCCGCCGACGAGGGCGCGGTGCGCGCCTTCGAATACATGTCGGGCACCGGCATGGGCTTCGTGCTGCGCCACATCGAGGGCGCCGCCATGCCCGTCCCCACGCCCGCCGGGCACTACGTGCTGGTGGATCTCGCGGCCTCGCGGGAGGGCGCGGGGCTGCGCGCGCTGATGGAGACCGTCCTTGAAGCCGCGATGGAAGCGGGCGAGGTGCTGGACGCGGCGCTGGCGGAGTCGGGCGCCCAGCGTCATGCCATCTGGCGCCTGCGCGAGGAACACCCGGAGGCGCAGAAGCGCGAGGGCGCCTCGGTGAAGAACGACGTCAGCGTGCCCGTCTCCGCCGTGCCCGAGCTCATCCGCCGCGCCTCGGCGGTCTGCCGGGCGCTGATCCCCGGCATCCGCCCCGTGCCGTTCGGGCATATGGGCGACGGGAACATCCACATGAACCTGGAGCAGCCGGAGGGGATGGACCCCGCCGCCTTCCTCGCCCGCAGCCACGACATCATGGACGCGGTGAACGAGGTGGTGCGCGACCTCGGCGGCTCCTTCTCGGCCGAGCACGGCATCGGGCGCCTCAAGACGGACATGATGGAAAGCTGGCGCGGCGGCGCGGAGCTGGACGCGATGCGGCGCATCAAGGCCGCGCTCGACCCAGGCGGCCTGATGAACCCGGGCAAGGTCCTGCCGGCCTGAGGGCGGCGCCGCTTCTCGCCCTCGGGGCGCTGGTCGCCGGCTGCGCCGCGCCCGACCCGGCGGCGGAGG
>JAIEOO010000070.1 GCA_019750475.1 Acetobacteraceae bacterium
CGGCCCCGGTCAGCGCCACCACCAGCGGCGGCACGCGGCGCTGGCGCTGCTCCGCCGCCCAGCCCCGCAGGGCCCCGAGCGCCGCCAGGTCCCCCGCGCGGTCCGGGCGCGTGGCCTGGGTGACCCAGATGATCAGGTCCGCCCGCTGCGCCTCGGCCAGGAACTCCGCGAACTCGCCGAGGGGCGGCATGTCCACGACCGCGAGCGCCGGCCGCCCCTGCTGCGTCACCAGGTGTTCCCTGACCCGGCCGTCATTCGACTGCGCGCCGACATCGCCCCGCAGCGCCCCCGCCAGCGCGTTCAGCAGCGCCGTCTTGCCGGCCCCCGCCTGCCCGACCAGCAGCAGCCGCAGCGGCGGCTCGGCCTGGGCGTCCGACACGTCCTCGCGCGCGGCGGAGGCGAGTTCGGCCGCCGACAGGCGCAGCCGCCCGGAATAGAGCTCGATCGCGGCGCGCCCCGTCTCCAGCACCAGCTGCCGCGTCACCTTGGCGCGCAGCCCGCCGCCGATCTCCGCCGCCGCCCGGTTGAAGACGAGGCGGTTCACCTCCTGCGCGGCGGCGCTGACCGGGTTGCTCACGCCGCGGAAGATGCGCCAGGCGGTCTCCGCCGCCTCCAGGCCCGCGCGCGCCGCGGCGCCGTAGCGCTCCTCCATCCGCTGCGCCCACAGCACATGGCTGACCTGGATGTGGCGCGCGCCGGGCAGGTTCCGGAGCATCCAGGCCCGCATCCGGCGGGACAGCGTCTCGCCGAGCAGCAGGGCCTCGGGGACGGTCACCTGCGAGAGGGCGTCGGGATGGTCGCCGCGGAAATGCCGGGCGACGAGGGTGACCGTCTCGCGCAGCAGGGCCTCGGCCCGGGCGCGTTCATCGGTGTCGAGCGGCGGCGTGGCGTCGGCCAGGGCCTCCACCTTGCGCCAGGCCTCCCGCTCCTCGGTGTTCCAGTCCCCTTCGGGGAAGGTGATGGCCTGCAAGGCGGCGAGGCGCGTGGCGGCCCGCCGCGCCACGAAGCGCCGCAAGGGCCAGCCGAGCAGCCCGATCCCGGCGGCGGCGAGCGCCCATTCCAGCACCCGCCCGTTCTGCCAGAGCCAGACGAAGCCCAGCGCGAACAGGGCGAGCCAGGGCAGCGCCAGCAGCAGGGTCAGCAGCGCCTCTGCCCAGAAGCGGCCGAGGAGGCGGACGGCGTTGGCCTTCATGCGGCGGCCTTCCGGCGGGACGCCCGCCAGCGGGCGAAGCCCTCGGCATAGGCCCGGCGGACCTCCTCGGGCGGGGCGGCCTGGCCGCGGCGGGCGGCGCGGAGGAACACCAGCGCCGCCTCCCCCGTCCCCGCCGTGAAGGCGGCGGCGAAGGCGGCGTTGGCGGCCCCGGCGCCGAGGGTGCCGACGCCCGGGACCAGCTTCGCGGCCTCGACCACGCCGTAGCGCAGGGCGAACCAGCCGAAGGTCCCGAGGCCGAGGCAGCCGGCGAAGCGCGCGAAGAGATCGGCCGTCCAGACCACCCCGAAGCGGGTGGCGAGCGCCCGCAGCATGGCGGCCTGCAACGCGGCGAGGCCGGCGACGCCCACGGCCGGCACCGGCATGGCGCCCGGCACGGCGGAGAGCCCGGCATAGGCCCAGACGCTCTGCCGCGCCCGGGCCGAGCGCGAATCATGGCCCGCATCCGCCCGCCCGGCGGCGAGCGCCGCCGCGGCCTCGGGCAGGGCGGCCGCCAGCGCCCCCTCCAACGCGTCGAGGCGGAACAGAAGCGGCTCGTAGCCGTCGCCCTCCTCCGTGAAGTCGAGCGGGACGAAGACCGGGGCCGGGCCGCGCAGCCCGTCGAACAGGGCCCGCTGGCGCGCCAGCGCGTCCTCGACCCCCTCCGGGAAGGGCGCGTCCCGATGGCCCTGGCCGCTCGCGTAGAGGCGATGCAGCCCGGTCTGGGCGACGACCACCGGCCAGTCGGGGTGGCGGCGCCGCGCCTCCCGCACCACGCGCAGCACGGGCTCCTGCGCCGGGTCGGAAGCCTGCATCACCGCCAGCAGCAGGTGGGACCGGCCCTCGCACCAGGCGATGTCCTCGGCGGGGTCGTAGCCCGGTTCCTCCAGGCCGCGCGTGTCGAGGAAGCGCAGCACCGGGGCCTCGGGCGGGGCGTCGTAGAAGCGCGCCTCGCGCGTGCAGGGCTGGAAGCCGTTGCCCACCTCGGCCCGGGCATCGCCGGTCAGGGCGGAGACGACGGCGGTCTTGCCGGCGCCCGTCTTGCCCAGCAGCCAGACGACCGGCGCGGCGAGCCTCGCCTGGTCGCGCAGGGCGTCATCGGGCGGCGAAGCCCCCAGCAGCGCCTCCTGCACGCGGGCCCAGTAGCGGCGCAGCCAGTCCATGCGGGGGGAAGGTGTGGCGCGCGGGGGGCCGCCGCAAGGCCCCGACGGCGCGGGGCGCGTCAGCCGGCCGCGCCGAAGATGGCCGCGCCGACCGCCCGCAGCACGGCGTCCCGC
>JAIEOO010000197.1 GCA_019750475.1 Acetobacteraceae bacterium
TGCCTGGCCTGCCGCGCCCATCCCCGCGCCCCGGCGGGCCGCCGCCGCGCCGGCACCGCGCGGCCGGGCGATCGGGCTTCGAGACCATGATCTACTGGCTCCGGCACGTCACGGCCTACAGCTACGCCCAGCCCGTGGACCTCGCCGCGCATCTCCTGCACCTGAAGCCGCGGCCCCTGCCCGGGCAGCGCGTGCTGTCGGCGAAGCTGCTCTGCTCGCCCGCGCCCGATCACCACGCCGAGACGCATGACCACTACGGCAACGTGGCCGCCCGGCTGTTCCTGACCGCGCCGCACACGCGCTTCAGCGTCACCGCCGAGAGCCTGGTCGAGGTCGATTTCGCGCCGCCCCGGGCCGTGGCCCGATCCTGGGAGGAGGTCGCGGCGGCGCGGCTCTCCCCCGAGGCGGCCGAGTTCGCCTTCGCCTCGCCCCTCGTGCCCCTCCTGCCGGAAGCGGCCGCCTATGCGCGGCCGAGCTTCCCGCCCGGCCGCCCGATCCTCGACGGGCTGCTCGACCTCACGCGGCGCATCCGGGAGGATTTCGCATTCCAGCCGGGGGTGACGAGCATCACCACCCCGATCGCCGAGGTGCTGAGGCTGCGTCGGGGCGTCTGCCAGGACTTCACGCAGGTCATGATCGCGGCGCTGCGCGGCCTCGGGCTGCCGGCGCGCTACGTCTCGGGGTATGTGCGCACCCGCCCGCCCCCCGGCCAGCCGCGCCGGCGCGGCGCCGACCAGTCGCACGCCTGGGTGCAGGCCTGGCTCGGGCCCGACCTGCCCGCCGAGGGCGCCTGGGCGCAGCTCGATCCGACGAACGGCATGGTGGTCCGCGACGAGCACGTGGTGCTGGCCTGGGGCCGCGACTTCTCCGACGTGTCGCCCCTGCGCGGCGTGCTGCTCGGCGGTGGAGCCCACGCCTTGACCGTGAGCGTCGATCTCGAGCCGGAGAGGCCGCTGTAGAGGACGATCCGCGCAGGCGGCACGCCGGAGCGGTGAATCGTCCTCTCAGACGCGGCGGAAGCGTGAACCCGGTGACGGGATCACGCTGGAGCGCACGATCCGCGAAGGCGGGATCGCCGGAGCGGTGAATCGCCCTCTCAGACGCGGCGGAAGCGTGATCCCGATGGGGGGATCACGCTGGAGCGCGCCGATCGACGCCTCGACGTCGCCCGCCCCCGGCCCGTCCGGGCCGAGCCGCCATCGGCGGGCCGGATGGCCGCAGCCATGCACCGCCCCCGGGTTTATGGGCGCGCGCGCAGCCGTTAGACGTGGGCGGGCGGCGACACGTCGGCGCGTCACCCGCGAGCGAAGGTTCCCTTGAACAGCGACGGACCAAACCCTCCCGAGCGGGCGCCACATGGGGGCCATTGCCTCATCCTCGTGGAGAATCTCCCGGTCCCCTTCGACCGCCGGACCTGGCAGGAGGCGCGCGCGCTTCACGCCGCGGGCTGGGAGGTGACGGTGATCTGCCCGCTCACGGCGATGCACCCGGAGCGGGAACAGGTCCTCGACGGCATCACGGTGCTCCGCCATCCGCTGCCGCTGGAAGCGTCCGGCCGCGCCGGCTTCCTGCTGGAGTATCCGGCGGCCCTGTTCCATCAGGCGCGCCTCGCGCTGCGGGTGTTCCGGCGCCGCCGGTTCCACGTCGTCCATGCCTGCAACCCGCCGGACCTGATGTTCCTGGTGGCGCTGCTGTTCCGCCCCTTCGGCGTGCGCTTCGTCTACGACCAGCACGACCTGTCGCCGGAGCTGTTCGTGGCGAAGTTCGGGCGGGGCGGCTTCGGCCTCTCGGTGACGAAGCTGTTCGAGCGCCTGACCTACGCCGCGGCGGACCACGTCATCGTGGCGAATGAACGCTTCCGCGAGCTGGCCGGCCCGCGCAACGGCACGCCCGACGACCGGATCACGGTGGTCCGCAGCGTCCCGCGCGCGAGCGTGCTCGGCGGGGCGACGCCGGCGCCGGGGCTGCGGCGCGAGGGCCGTCCGCTGATCGGCTATGTCGGCGTGATCGGTGAGCAGGACGGGGTGGAGGGTCTCGTCGAGGCGCTCGCCCTGCTGCGGGACCGCCACGGCTTCAAGGATTTCGACTGCGTGATCGTCGGCGACGGATCGGCGCGCCGCGCGGTCGAGGCGCGGGCGCGGGCGCTCGGCCTCGATGAGCACGTGACCTTCACGGGCTACCTCACCGGCGAGGCGTTCCGCCAGCACCTCGCGGCCTTCGAGATCGGCGTCGTGCCCGATCCGCTCAACCCGTACACCGACACCATCACGATGAATAAGGTGTTCGAGTATCTGCAGCTCGGGCTGCCCATCGTCTGCCATCGCCTCGCCGAGACGGTCGCCCTCGCCGGCCCGGCCGCGCTCGTGACGCCCACGCCCGATCCGTCCGGGCTGGCCGAGGCGCTGGCGCGGCTCGCGGCCGATCCGGCCGAGCGGGCGCGCCTCGGCGCCGCGGCGGTGGACCAGGCG
>JAIEOO010000326.1 GCA_019750475.1 Acetobacteraceae bacterium
TGCGCGGCTTCCCGGCCGGGCCCTTCGGCGCGCGGCGCGACGACGCGCTGGCGGCGGCCTCCTGGGCGCGGGCGCAGCCCTGGGGCGGGGACAAGGCCCCGATCCTGCTCGGCTGGTCGCATGGCGGCAGCACCACCCTCGCCGCCTGGTCCGCCGCGCCGGCCGGTGCCATCGCCGGCGCCATCGCCTTCTACCCGGGCTGCGCCGGCGCCCCGGCCCGCGGAGACACGCCGCTGCTCATGCTCCTGGGCGGCGACGACGACTGGACGCCGCCCCAGCCCTGCGAGGCGCTGGTCGCGGGGCGGCCGCAGGTCACGCGGGTGACCTATGCCGGCGCGGGCCACGCCTTCGACGGCCTCGGGAACCGGCTCGTCGCGCGGACCCTGCCCAATGGCCGCACCGTCCATTTCGGCGGCCAGCCGGCGGCGCGCGACGCGGCGCGGGACCGCGTCGCGGCCTTCCTGGCCGAGTTGAGCGGCCGGGCGCCCTGACGGCAAGGCCGCCCTGGAATGAGCGGGCGGCGGTTTCGGAGCCGCTCGCCGCCGTGGTAAGCCCTGCGCATGATCATCGCCATCGGGTCCGACCATGCCGGGCTGCCGCTCAAGCGCGGCGTCGTCGCGGCGCTCGAAAGCCTCGGCCACACCGTGCTCGACGCCGGCACGCATGACGAATCGAGCGTGGACTACCCCGATTTCGCCCATGCCGTGACGGCCAAGGTCGCCGCCGGGGAAGCCGTGTACGGCGTCCTCGTCTGTGGCTCCGGCATCGGCATGGCCATCGCCGCCAACCGGCACCCCGGCATCCGCGCCGCGGTGCTGCACGATTCGACGGAGGCGCGGCTGACCCGCGCCCACAACGACGCGAACGTCGCCTGCCTCGGCGCCCGCACCACGGGCATCGAGGTCGCGCTCGACGCGCTGCGCGCGTTCCTCGACACCCCCTACGAGGGCGGCCGCCACCAGCGGCGGCTCGACAAGCTCTCGCCCCCTTCCTCCTCCGAAAGCCTGCTCGCATGAACGAGACCGCCCCGCGCTTCGTCCCCACGCGCTTCTTCCAGGCGCCGCTGACCGAGGCCGACCCCGAGATCGCGGCGGCCGTCGCGCAGGAGCTGGTCCGCCAGCAGGACGGGATCGAGCTGATCGCCTCCGAGAACATCGTCTCCCGCGCCGTGCTGGAGGCGCAGGGTTCGGTGCTGACCAACAAGTACGCCGAGGGCTATCCGGGCCGCCGCTACTATGGCGGCTGCGAGTTCGTGGACATCGCCGAGACGGTGGCGATCGAGCGCGCGACGAAGCTGTTCGGCTGCGCCTTCGCCAATGTCCAGCCGCACAGCGGCGCGTCGGCCAACATGGCGGTGTTCCTCGCCCTGCTGCAGCCCGGCGACACCTTCCTCGCGATGGATCTCGCCGCCGGTGGGCACCTCACCCACGGCGCGCCTGTCAACTACAGCGGCAAGTGGTTCCGCCCCGTCTCCTACGGCGTCCGGCAGGAGGACGGCCTCCTCGACTACGAGGGGATGGAGGCCGCCGCCCGCGCGCACAAGCCGAAGCTGATCATCGCCGGCGGCAGCGCCTACTCGCGCGAGATCGACTTCGCCCGCTTCCGCGCCGTGGCCGACGAGGTGGGCGCGATCTTCATGGTGGACATGGCGCATTACGCCGGCCTCGTCGCCGCGGGTGCCTACCCCTCCCCCATCCCGCACGCCCATGTCGTCACCACGACCACGCACAAGACGCTGCGCGGCCCGCGCGGCGGCATGGTGCTGACGAATGACGAGGCGATCGCGAAGAAGATCAACTCGGCCATGTTCCCGGGCCTCCAGGGCGGGCCGCTGATGCACGTGATCGCCGCGAAGGCCGTGGCCTTCGGCGAGGCGCTGCGCCCCGAGTTCCGCGCCTATGCCCGGCAGGTGGTCGCCAATGCCCGGGCGTTGGCCGATGAGCTGGTGCGGCAGGGCGTGAACATCGTCTCGGGCGGCACGGACAGCCACCTGATGCTGGTGGACCTGCGACCCAAGAAGCTGACCGGCAAGGCGGCGGAGGCCGCGCTCGGCCGGGCGCACCTCACCTGCAACAAGAACGCCATCCCCTTCGACCCCGAGAAGCCCATGGTGACCTCGGGCATCCGCCTCGGCACGCCGGCCGGCACGACGCGCGGCTTCGGCGAGGCCGAGTTCCGCGAGGTGGGCCGCCTGATCGGCCGGGTGCTGGACGGCCTGGCCCAGGCCAACGCGCCCGAGGCGAACAGCGCCGTCGAGGCCGCCGTCGCCGCCGAGGTGAAGGCCCTCTGCCAGCGCTTCCCGATCTACTGACCGCGGGCGCCAAGGTGGCGAAAGGCAGCGTCATGCCGATGGTCCGGCCGCCGAGCGGCGGGCGCCCGCGGGGAGAAACCGTCCCCCAACCTGGGCGCCGTCCGACGAGGATGCGGCCGCACCGCGGCCGCCGCGCCGCGACCACCCGTGCCGCCGGCGCG
>JAIEOO010000198.1 GCA_019750475.1 Acetobacteraceae bacterium
CCGTGCCGATGCCGGCGCCGCGCACCGCTCTGCCCGAGGGCGTGCACGCCGTCGCCGCCGCCGTTCCGGGACGACCCGCCGGCAGCCGGGGACTCTTCTGGTGACGCCGCGCGGCCGGGCGCGCGCCGGCATCGGCGCGCCGGACCTGGCCGGAGCGCCGGGTGCCGCTACCGCAGGAAGCGGGTGAGCGAGAGGTCCGACAGCATCGACAGGCTGCGATAGCTGGCCTCGAGCTGCGTGCGGGTCGCCTGCATCTCGGCGACGACCTTGGCGAGGTCCACGTCCTCGACGCGACCGATCTGCGTCTCGACCTGCGCCGAGACCTCGTCGTTGCGGCGGCGCGCGTCGGCGAGGCGGGACTCGGCGTCGCCGAGCGCCCCCGATTCCCGGGCCGCGCCGTTCATGCCGGCGCGCAGCAGCCCGATGGCGCCCTGCACGAGCTGCCGGAAGTCGGCGCTGCGCGTGTCCGGCGCCTTGTCGAGCTGCGCGACCACGGCGAGCCCCGTCACGATGTCCCGCGCCCAGGATCCCGTGCTGTCCGCGTCGGTGGAGGCCGGGATGCCCGCGTTGCGATTGGGGTAGAGCCCGATCGGCACGGCGACGCCGTCCTCCACCGGCACCGAGCGCCGCGGGTCCGGGATCGCGCCCGTCGCCGCGTTGGTCGCGTGGGTGGAGAAGGGCGTGACGCCGGCGGCGTCCGAGGCGCCGATCCCGCGCAGCGTGTTGCGGACGACGGCGCCGGTGCCGGGCGCCATGGTCGCGATGGCCGAGCCGATCTGCGTGAACATGCCGCTCGTGTCGAACTCGGCCGGCACGGGCACGTCGTCCGGGTTGCCGCCGCCGAAGACGGCCTCGCCCTGGTAGCGCTCGTTGAGCAGGCCGCGCACTTCGGAGAGCGCGCTCCGGGCCGAGGCGGCGACGATGGACGCGTTGTCCGCGTTGAGGCCGAGCAGCGTGCCGGCGCTCGCGCCCATGTCCTTGGCGATGTCGGTCAGGCGGCTGAGCAGGGTCTGCGTGTGGGCGGCGCGCCCCTCTCCCATGGCGGCGGAGCGCGAGAGCACCTCCCGCCGCGCGAGCTCGGCCCGCAGGTCCACCGAGCGGCGCGCATCCTCGCCGAGGCCCGCGAAGCTCGTCGTGCGACGGCCGCTCGCCGACTGGGCGCTCTGCTCGCCGAGCTGCGCGCGCAGGGCCGCGGCGGCGGCGGCGGTGCGGTCGAAGGCCGGGAAGCCGGAAATCGTCATGCCGCGTCAGCCCCTCACCGCACCGCCGAGAGGAGCGCGTCCCACATGCCCTGGACGGCGCCCATCAGGCGCGCATTGGCGGCATAGGCGTTCTGGAGCGTCACCATCGCGGCCATTTCCTTGTCCACATCCACCCCCTCCCGCGTCTGGACGAGCGAGCCGAGCCGATCGGCGAGGCTGCTCGCTTCCTTCGACGCGGCGGTCGCGGCGGCCGCCTCGGTGGCGTGCGCGCCGGTGACCGCGGCGGCGTAATCGGTGAGGCGGAGCGGCGCGGCGAAGCCGGATGTCAGGTTTCCACCCGGCCCGAGACCGCTCGACGGGATCGGGGTGTGCGGGACGCCCGCGGCCCGCTGCCCGCCGAACCCGTAGTCGAGCACGCGCTGAAGCAGGCCCGTGAAGCCGGTCGAGCCCGTGGTGTTGAGAGGATAGCCCACGGCGTCGGACGTTCCGTCGCGGATCGCGGTCGGGTTGGCCCGCACCTCCGGCGAGACGGTGATGCGGGCGGCGAAGCCGGTGGAGGCCGCGCTGCCGATCGCCGGCGGCGCGGCGCCGCCCGCCTCGGTGAAGAGAGTGAGGCCCTGTTCCGAGAGCCGCGTCGCGAGGGCGGTGGCGAGCGTGTCGGCCTCCGCGCCCATCCGGGCGAGCGTGTTGTCGCGCAGCGCCAAGGCCCCGCCGATCCGGCCGCCCAGCACCTGGCCGTCGAGCGGCCGCCCATTCAGCGTCACGCCGGGCAGCGTCCCGGCCGGCGGGCCGTAGTAGGATTCGGGGTTCACGACGGCGTCCGCCATCCCGAGCGGCGACGCGTCGGGGTCGAGCGGCAGGACGGAACCGCCCCGCAGGATGAGGGTGATCGAGCCGCCACGGCCTTCCACCGGCGTGACGTCGAGCAGGGCCGAGAGACGGTTCACGGCGACGTCGCGCTGGTCGCGCATCGCGTCGCCGGACCGGCCGGCGGCGATCTCGGCCGTCACCTGCGCGTCGAGGCGGGAGATGTCGCGGACCAGGCCGTTGGCGCGGTCCACATCGGCGAGAGCGCCGTCCTGCACCTGCTGACGCGCGGCTGTGATGGCGCGGCCCGTGTCGTTGAGGCGCCCGGCCAGGTTCTCGGCGACGCGGAGCGCCTCGGACTGGGAGATGCTGTCGCTCGGGCTGGCGCGCAGCGCGGTGAGGCCGTCGCGCAGCCGGCCGACGAGGCCGCCCAGGCTCGCGCCGTCCTCGGGGTTGCCCTGAAGCGCGGCGAGCGGCGCCAGCGTGTCGTCGCGCAACGCCGCG
>JAIEOO010000129.1 GCA_019750475.1 Acetobacteraceae bacterium
CGCGGCCGCCGGTTGGGCCGGCGTGGCCGCCATGGGCCTCGGGACGGCGCTGCTCGCCTGGGCGCAGCGCGCGATGGGGACGTCCTGGCGCGTCGGCATCGACGCCGCCCCGACCGCCCTTGTCGCCACGGGGCCGTTCGCCGTCTCGCGCAACCCGGCCTTCCTCGGCTTCCTGCTGCTGTTTGCCGGGGCGGCGCTCTCCGCGCCAGGGCTGCTCACGGCCGGCGCGTTGGGCGCCGCGCTCGTGAGCTTCCCGGCGCAGGTCCGGCTGGAGGAAGCCCACCTCGCGGCCCAGCACGGCGCCGCGTGGCACCGCTACGCCGCGCTGGTTCCGCGCTGGCTCGGCCGCCGGCCTCGGGCGGTTCCGCCATGAGCGGAGCCCGCCATCGGCGCCGTCCCGGCGCGCCGCCCCCTCGCCTTCAGGAGCAACCCGCATGATCGTGAACCGCCGCCTGCTCCCCCTCCTCGCCGCCGCGCCGCTCGCGGCCCGCGCGCAGCCGGCGGTCCCGCCGCCGGGGGAGCGCAGCATCGGCCGCGCCGACGCGCCGGTGACCGTGGTGGAGTTCCACTCCCTCACCTGCGGCAACTGCGCGCGCTTCCACAACGACATCTTCCCGCGGATCAGGTCGGAGTTCGTGGATCCCGGGCTGGTGCGCTTCGTGCTGCGCGACTTCCCGCTCGACCGCGTGGCCCTGGACGCGGCGGTGATGGTGCATTGCGCCGGCCCCGAGAGGTTCGAGCCGCTCGTCGCGCTGGTCTACGCCCAGAAGGAGAACTGGGCCCACAGCGCGGACCCGCGGTCGGCGCTGCGGCGCTACGCGCTGCTCGCCGGCCTGCCGGCGGAGCGGCTCGAGGCGTGCTGGGCGGATGCCGGCTTCGCCCGCGCGGTGCTGCAGATGCGCCTCGACGCCGAGCGCGACCACGCGATCAGCGCCACGCCCTCCTTCCTGATCGGCGGGCGCGTGCACCGCGGCGTGCTCTCCTTCGAGCAATTCGCAGCCCTGGTCCGCCCGCTGCTGGCGCAGGCCGGCCGCCGATGAGGGCGCTGAGGCTGATCCGCCGGCTGGCCTGGGCGGGCGTCGCCGCGACCGGCTTCGTGGTCCTGGCGGTGGCGACCGGCTGGTTCGTCGTGGACGGCCCGGGCGCGGGCGGGCGCCCGGCCGTCGCCACCGGCCCCGCCTCCCTGGCCATCGGCGGCCCCTTCAGGCTGACCGATCACCGCGGCCGCGCGGTGACCGAGCGCGACTTCCGCGGCAAGCCGATGGCGGTGTTCTTCGGCTTCACGCATTGCCCGGACATCTGCCCCACCACCCTGGGCGAGTTCGCCGCCTACATGGAGGCGCTCGGCCCGGCCGCCGAGCGCCTGCACTGGGTGTTCGTCACCGTGGACCCCGAGCGCGACACGCCCGAGCACCTCGCGCGCTACATGGAGCTGTTCGACCCGCGGATCGTCGCGCTCACCGGCGCCGAGGCCCGGGTGGCCGAGGCGGCGCGCGGCTTCCGGGTGTCCTACCGCCGCGTCCCGCTCGAGGGCGGCGGCTACACGATGGACCACACCGCCAGCGTCTTCCTCCTCGACGCCGCCGGCCGCTTCGCCGGCACGATCGACTTCAAGGAACCCGACGCGGTGGCGGTGCAGAAGCTGCGGCTGCTGCTGGGCCTGCCCCCGGGGGCGTGATGCCGGAACGCCCCACCCTCGGCCGGCGGCTCGCCTTCGCGGGCGGCGCGGCCTCCTTCCGGTCAGCCCGCGTGCGGCCGCCCGGCATGGCCGGCCCGGCGGCGCGCGCCCGGCGCGTCCACCAGGTGGCGGGCGGCGCCCTCATGGCGATCATCGGCGTCGCCACCGGCGAGACGACGCGCCTGGCCCTCCCCACCTTCCCCTTCCTCGTGAGGCTCGGATGAGCGCGTTCCGTCTTCGGCTCCTCGGCCTGCTCGGGGCCACCGTCGCGTTCCTGGCTGACCAGGCCACCAAGCAGTGGGCGCTCGCGGCCCTGTGGCCGCCCTACGAGGTGGTCGTGGAAGTGCTGCCGGTGTGGAACTTCCGCCTCGGCTTCAACACCGGCGTCACCTTCGGGCTGTTCCGTGACAGCGCCGCCGACAAGGTCTGGATCCTCGTCGCCGCCAAGCTCGCCGTCGTCGCGTTCCTGCTCGTCTGGATGTGGCGGACGCGGCACCGGGCGGAGGCGCTGGCGCTCGGCCTCGTGGCCGGCGGCGCGCTGGGCAACATCCTCGACCGCGTGCGGATCGGGGCGGTGGTGGACTTCGTGGACTGGCACCATGCCGGCTGGCACTGGCCGACCTTCAACATGGCCGACGTCGCCATCGTCTGCGGCGCCGGGCTTCTGCTGTTCCAGGGCGCGCGCGGGTCGCCGCGCGCCGGCCGCGCCGAGGGCTGAGCGGGACAGGCCGACGGGCCCCGGCGCTCGTCGGAGGGACGCGGCACCGCGCCGCGGGCGCGCCGGCGGGGCGCCGGGCTACTCGACGACGTAGCGCGCCGTCACCCGGTGGCCGTCGCTCAGCGT
>JAIEOO010000415.1 GCA_019750475.1 Acetobacteraceae bacterium
CCCGGCCGCCAGGGAGCGGCGGGGTCGAGCGCCGCGCGGAAGGCCGCGTTGGCGAAGCCCGCGATGCCCGCGCGGTCCACCAGCGCCAGCGGATCGGGCAGCGCGCCGAGCAGCGCCTCGACCGCGGCGTCGCTCCGGGCGGCGCGGAAGGGCATCAGCCGCCGCCCCGTCGGCGCAGGACGAAGGCCAGGATGCGGGCCACCGCGTCCCAATGCTGAGCCGGGATCTCGGTGTCGAGCTCCAGACGATGGAGCGCGCGCGCCAGCGGCGGGTCGGACAGAACCGGCACCCCCGCCTCGCGCGCCACCTCCCGGATGCGGGCTGCCATCGCGTCCACCCCCTTGGCGACCAGTCTCGGCGCGGCGGCTTGCCCGGGTTCGTAGGCCAGTGCAACCGCGTAATGCGTGGGATTGGTGATCACGACCGTCGCGCGGGGCACCGCCTGCATCATCCGCAGCCGCCCGCCACGCTCCATGATGGCGCGCCGCCGGGCCTTGATGGCCGGGTCGCCCTCGGTCTCCTTCAGCTCCTCGCGCAGCTCCTGGCGGGTCATCCGGAGGCGCTGGCGATGGCGGAACCGCACCAGCAGCAGGTCGAGCAGCGCCAGCAACGCGAAGGCCCCGAGCGCCACGCCGCCGAGCCGGAGCGCGGCCGCTTCCAGCCCATCCCCGATGGCCTGGAGCGGCCGGCCGAGCATGGCCGCGAGGCGCGCCACGTCACCCGCCGCCCAGACCAGGGCCGCGCCGACCACCGCGAGCTTGATCAGGATGCGCAGGAATTCGAGCCAGCCTTCCGCGCCGAACAGCCGCCCGAACCCCGCCAGCGGCGAGAGCTTCGACGGATCGGGCCGCAGGGCATGCGCCGAGACCAGGCCGCGCGTCTGCGCCATGGTCGCGCCCACGGCGCCGAGCAGCGCCGCCAGCCCGACCGGCAGCACCGCCCAGGCCGCGACGCCGAGCCACTGGCGCAGCGCCGTCGCCGCCGGCAGCTCATGCGCCCGGGCGAGGCTGCCGCGGGCCGCGGCGAGCAGCGCCTCCCCCATCGGGGCCGCGAAGGCCATGGCGGCACCGCCGGCCAGCAGCAGCACCGAACCCGATACGATCTCGCGCGAGAGCGCGACCTGCCCCTCCTCCCGCGCGCGGCGGAGGCGCTGCGGCGTCGGCTCCTCGGTGCGTTCGGCGGCCGAGGCCGCGCTGTCCTCCTCGGCCATCCGTCAGGCCCCCGGAAGGCGCAGGAAGGCCGCCGCGATCTCCGTCCCCCAGAGCGCGAGGATGGCGGGCAGCAGGAGCAGGAGCAGCGCGAGGCCGCCCAGCAGCTGGGCCGGCGCGACGACGACGAAGACCTGGGATTGCGGCGCGAGGCGCGCCATCAGGCCGAGGGCGAAGTTGAACAGCACGGCGGCGAGGACGAAGGGCGCCGCCAGCCGCAGTCCCAGCTCCAGGCTGGCCGCCGCGGCCGCGGCAAGGGCCTCGGCCGCCGGCCCCGCCGGCAGCGGGCCGCCCGCCGGCAGCACGGCGTAGCTCTCGACCAGCGCGCGGAGCGGCACGGCGTAGAGACCGGAGGCGAGCACCAGCACGGCCGTGAGCAGCGCCAGCATCCGCGCCGGCACCGTCGCCGCGGCGCCCAGCACGGCATCGCCCTGCAAGGGCGAGGCGAGGCCGATCAGCAGCGCCAGCACCTGCCCCGCCTGCGCCAGCGCGAGCGCCAGCACCCGCGCGGTCAGCCCGATCCACAGCCCGAGCAGCACCTCGAGGCCGAGCAGCCGCGCGGCCTCGCCCGGCGCTGCGGGCAGGCCGGGCAGGTTGGGCGCGAGGGCCGGCAGCAGCAGCGGGACGAGCAGCAGCGCGAGGACGAGCCGGAGCGTGGGCGGGATCTCGGCCTCTCCGAGGCCCGGCAGCAGCATCGCCGCCGCGGCCAGCCGCGCGAACAGCAGGATGGCCTGGAAGGCGAGGCCCGGCAGGGCGGCGATCAGCGCCGCGTCGCTCACGGCAGGCCGCCCGCGGCCACCACCTGGTCGAACAGCCGCGCCATCCAGCCTTGCAGCACCCGCACCATGAACGGCCCGAGCAGCAGCAGCAGCGCCCCCGTGGCGAAGAGCTTGGGCACGAAGGCGAGCGTCGCCTCCTGCACCTGGGTCAGCGCCTGCAGCAGCGAGACGGCGAGGCCGAGCACCAGCATCAGCAGCAAGGGCGGACCGGAGAGCTGGAGCGCCACCCAGAGCGCCTCGCGCACCGCCAGGGCGGAGGGGTATTCGGTCATCGTCGCGGGGCCTCCTGCCCCCGGCTCGCGGCGCGGCCGCGGCAAACCTTCGGCGCGGCCGCGTCAAACGTCCGGCGCGGCCGCGTCAGATCGGCATCCGCATGACGTCCTGGTAGGCGCTGACCACGCGGTCCCGGATCGCGGTCGCGGTCTGCAGCGTGAGCTCGGCCCGGCCAACCGCGAGGACGACGTCGGTCACGCTGCCGCGGCCGGCCAGCGCCGCCTCGCTCGCGGCGTCGGCGGCGCGGCCGGTCGCGACGGCCTCGCGCAGC
>JAIEOO010000414.1 GCA_019750475.1 Acetobacteraceae bacterium
GCCCGCATCGTCCGCGTGGCGCGTCCGGCGATGGATCGCAGCGACCGTCACGGGATCGAGCCGCGCGGCCAGGGCGGCGGTGCGCGCGATCACCGCGTCCAGCTCGTCCTCCCGCGCCGGTTGGGTCGCGAGGCCCAGCCCCAGCGCCTCCGCCGCGCGCAGCGCCTCGCCCGCCAGCAGCACGCGGCGCGCCGCGCCCTCCCCGATGAGGGAGGCGAGGCGCTGCGTGCCGAGGACGAGGCCGAAGCCCACGCCCGGGAAGCTGAACTGCGCCCCCTCGACCGCGAGGCGGTGGTCGCAGGCGGCGAAGAGATCGGCCCCCGCGCCGAAGACGCGCCCCTGCGCGACGCAGAGCGTGGTCGCCGGCCAGGCGTGGATGCGCTGCAGGAGCAGCTCGATGCGCAGGATGCGCAGCGCGAGATCGCCGTCCGACAGCGCCTCGAAGTCGGAGAGGTCGAGGCCGGTGCAGAAGTTCCGTCCCCGGCCGCGGAACACGATCAGCCGCGCGCCGTCCGCGCGGGCGGCGTCGAGCGCCGCCTCGATGGCGTCCACCATGGCGGGGCCGAGCGCGTTGCCGCGATCCGGCCGGTCGAGCCAGATGGTCGCAACGCCGCCGGCGAGGTCGAGCGTCGCGGTCATCAATCGGCCGTGAGGCGCAGGTCGCGCGCGATGGCCTGCCAGCGCGCCGCGCTCGCCGCGACCCAGGAATCGCTCTCGGCGCGGGGCACGGCCAGCGGCTCGACGAAGGCGGCCCGCAGGCGCGTCGCCGTCTCGGGCGCGGCGCGGGCGCGTTCCAGCGCCTCCGCCAACCGCCCGACCACCGCCTCCGGCGTGCGGCGCGGCACGCCGAGGTTGAACCAGATGCCGAGGTCGTATCCCGCGAGGCCGGCCTCCTGCATGGTGGGCACCTCGGCCAGGGCGCCCGGCCGCGTCGTCGTCGTGACCGCGAGCGCGCGGAAGGCGCCGCTGCGGATATGCGCGGTGGAGGTCGCGGTGGTGTCGAAGCCGAAATCCACCTCGCGCGCCAGCATCGCGGCGACGAGCGGCGAGGAGCCGCGATAGGGCACGTGCGTCGCCTCCACGCCCGCCATCCGCAGGAACACCGCCGCCGAGAGATGCGAGGAGGAACCGTTGCCGACCGAGCCGTAGGTCAGCGGACGCCGCCGCGCCTCGGCGATCAGCTCCTGCACGGTCGTGGCCGCCACGCGGGCGGGGATGACGGAGAGGACGTTCGCCACCTCCCCGATCGTGCCGAGGCTCGTGAAGTCGCGCACGGCGTCCACGCCGGACGCCGCGTAGACGACGGGGTTCACGCCGAACAGCGCCGTGGTGCCGAACAGGATGGTGTGGCCGTCCGGCTCCGCCTGGGCGGCGACCTGGGTGCCGATGTTGCCGCCGGCGCCGGCGCGGTTCTCCACCACCACCGGCTGGCCGAGCTCGCGCGACAGGGGCTCGGCGATGATGCGGCCGACGATGTCGTTCACGCCGCCGGGCGGGTAGGTGACGACCAGGCGGATCGGACGGGAGGGCTGGGCGCGCAGCGCCGGCGCTGCGAGCAGGCCGGGCGTCGCGGCGAGAAGGCTTCGGCGGTTCATGTCGGTCGTTCCTCCCTGTCTGGCCGGTCAGGCCCAGCGCGGCTTCCGCTTGTCGCGGAAGGCGGCGAGGCCTTCCTGCCCTTCCGCGCTCGCGCGCTGCATCCAGCTCTCATGCGCGAGTTCCGTCACGGTGCGGTCGTCGAGCAGCCAGCCCGCGGCGCGCTGCATGCTCGCCTTGGCGACGGCCACGCCCTGCGGCGCGGAGAGCAGCGTCTCGGCCAGGATGGCGTCGAGCCGCGCCTCCATCCCCTCGGCCGCGACGACCTCGTGCACCAGGCCGATGCGGAGCGCTTCGGCCGAACCGAACCGCTCGCCGGTGATCGCGTAGCGCCGCGCCTGGCGGTAGCCGAGGGCGTGGACCATGTGCGTGGAGATCGGCGTCGGCACCATGCCGACCCGCACCTCGCTGATGCCGAACGTCGCCTCCGGCGTGCAGAGCGCCACGTCCACGCAGCAGGCGATGCCGATCCCGCCGCCGAAGCAGGCACCCTGGATGACGGCCAAGGTGGGGCGCGGGAACTCGTTGAGGCGGCGCATCGCCTCCGTCGTCTGCTTCGAGGCGGCGAGCGCGGCCTCGGGCTCGGCGCGGCTCGCCGCCGTCAGCCAGTGGATGTTCGCCCCGGTCTGGAAGTTGCGCCCGGCGCCGCGGATGACGAGGGCGCGGACCGAGGCGTCGGCGGCGAGCGCGCCCAGGCCCTCGATCAGCGCGTCGAGCATCGCGCCGTCATAGGCGTTGCCGAGTTCGGGGCGGTTCAGGGTCGCGGTGACGACGCCGCGCGCATCCCGCGCGACGAGGAGGGGAGGGGCCGTGTCCATGGCGCCGAGCTTCCGCCTCCCCGGCCGTCGGGGCAACCCGGTGGCGGCGTGGCGGTTGGACGGGGCAGGAGGTTCGCCATGCCCTTGCCCCGCCGCGCCCTGCTGCTCGCCGGGCTGGCCGCGCCCGCCGCGGCCGCCGCGCAGCCCTGGGGCCCGCCCCCG
>JAIEOO010000013.1 GCA_019750475.1 Acetobacteraceae bacterium
CGCGGACCGCGCCGTGGCGCCCGTGCTGCCCGTGGGGCATCGCGCGGCGGTGCTGCGGGCGGCGCGGGCCGTCGGGATCCCGGTCCCGGCCGCGGGTTTCGATCACCGGGCGGCCGCGGCCGCCATCCGGCCGCTGGCCGGCCCCGATATCCGCCCGGTCTGGGAGGCGTCGCGCTGGGCGGAGTTGCCCTTGCTCGCGCAGGCGGCGCGGCTGGAGCCGGAGGGCGGGCACCTGGCCCGGGCGGAGGCCTGGCTCGCCGCGTGGCTGCGGGTGAACCCACCTTTCCGCGGGCCGAACTGGGCCTGCGGGCAGGAAGCCGCGCTGCGGGCCCTGCACTTGGCCCTGGCGGGCCGGTTGCTGGGCGGCCTCGGGCCGGGCGCGGCGCCGCTGGCCGCGCTGCTGCGCCGGCGTATCGCGGCCGCCCCGCTCTACGCCCTGGCGCAGGACAACAACCACCCGCTGTCCGAGGCGGCGGGGCTGATCGCCTGCGCCGTGATCGAGGGCGACCGTCCGGCGGCCGGCCGGGCGGCGCGGCGGCTCACGCCCTCGGTGCTGCGGCTGTTCGGTCCGGATGGCGGCTTCGCCCAGGACAGCCCGGCCTATCTCCGCCTCGCGCTCGACGTCCTCGCGGTGGCGGATCTGCTGCATCCGCTGGAGGCCCCGGCGCGCGAACGACTGGCCGCGGCGGCGCGGCTCCTGCACCGGCTGGCCGCGCCCGGAAGCGGCGCCCTGCCGCGCCTCGGCCACCAGGATGGTTCGCGCTTCGCCGACCTGTCGCTCGCGGGTGAGCACGACGCGCGCGGCAGCGCCGAGCGGGCGCTGCGGATCTTCGCCGGCGCCAGCGCCTGGCCCGAGGATCCCGGCTGCGCCTGGCTGGCGCTGCCCCCGCGCCAGGAACGGCCGCCCGAGGCGCGGGAATGGCGCGGCGCCGGGCTGTGGCTGCGGCGCGAGGGCACCACGCGGGCGGTGCTGCGCCTCGGGCCGCCGGCGGTGAATGGACGCCGCTTCCGCCCCTCCCACGCCGATGCCCTGCACCTCGACCTGTGGGATGGCGACGATGCCCTGCTGCCGGATGCCGGGACCGGCGCCTACAACCCGGGGGCCGGCGATGGCTGGTGGCTCGACCACTTCCGCGGGACGGCGGCGCACAACACGGTCGCCTTCGACGAGGCCGACCAGATGCCCGTCGTCTCGCGCTTCCTGCACGCGCGGTGGCTGGCGCGGGGGGACCTGCCGGCGGGGGGCTGGGTGCGGGACCATCGCGGCAACCGCCACGCCCGGGAGGTGCGGGTGGAGGGCCGGGTGTGGACCGTCACCGACAGCGTGTCCGGCCCCTTCGGGACCTTCGCGCTGCGCTGGCATCTGGCGGGGCCCGGCTGGGCCGCGACGCCCGATGGCGCCGCGGGGCCACGGGGCCGGATCGCCCTGTCCGCCGATGGGCTTCTGGTCCTGTCGCTCGCCGAGGGATGGTGCAGCCCGTCCTATGGCGTGGTCGGGCGGCGGTGCCTGCTGGTCGCCCGGGCGCGGGCGCCCACCTCGCGCGTGAGGACGGTCATCACCTTGCCGGGACACCTTCCGGTTGAAAGCGGGGCCTTGGGTGCCCATTGCTAGAGCGTAACGGGAGCGAACCGGATGCGGTTGCCGTGAGACGCCGGCCGTGAGACGCCGGCTTTGAGGCGCTGGCCTTGAGCCTGGGGGAGCTGCTGCGTGCCTTGTGGGCGCGCCGCTGGCGCATCGCGCTGGCGGTGGCGCTGCTCTACGCGGGATCGGCGACCCTGGTGTGGACCTGGCCGCGGGGCTTCGTCGCCTCCGCCGTCGTGGCCCCGGCGGAAACCACGGGCATCGCCACCTCCGCCCTGCTCGCGCCCGTGCCGGTGCTGCAGCCGGCGCTGCTCGACAGCCGGCCGGGGGGCAACTTCGCCGTCTACCTCGCCGCGCTGCGCAGCCCCGAAGCCGCGGCGATGCTGGCGCGCGACACGCCCATCCTGGCGCAGCTGACCGAGCGCCGCGGCGCCGGCGCGCTGGGCTGGCTGCGCGAGGCGCTCGGGCTGCGCGTCGCCGCCGATGCCGACGACGTGCTCGCCTTCCTCGAGCGCAACCTCGGCGCGACCGCGTCGCTCGCCTCGGTGACCTGGACGCTCGAGCTGGTGCACCGGGACCGCGCCTCGGCGCAGGACATGCTCGCGCGGCTGCACGCGCTGGCCGAGGCGCGGGTGCGCGCCAGCCTCGCGGAACTGGCGGCGCGGCGCATCTTCGCGCTGGAGGCGCGGCTGCGGGCCGAGCCCGATCTCTTCCTCCGCGCGACCTTGCATGAGCTTCTGGCGCAGCAGCAGCGCGCCGCGCTCGTCGTCGCGGCGGACGAGGCGGTGGCGGCGCGCCTCGTCTCCGCGCCCGTCGTCGAGTTGCGGCCTTCCGTTCCGAACCGGCCGCTGCTGCTCGCGCTGCTCGCCGTCGCGGTGCCGGGGGCGGTGCTGCTGCTCTTCGCCGCCGCGGCGCTGCTGCGCGGGCCGGACATCCCTGCCCCGCCGCGCGGCACCCCCGCCTGGCCGATGCCGCCGCGGCGTGAGGGCGCGCTGGTGCGCACGCCCACGGC
>JAIEOO010000416.1 GCA_019750475.1 Acetobacteraceae bacterium
GCCGCCGTGCTTCGCCGCGGAGCGTGGCGGCGTGCCGACGGCGCGCGCGGGACGTCGGCACGCGTCGTGCGCGATGCGCAGCGCGACCGTCGCGAAGCGTGATCCGAACGCCGATGACGCGCCGCGCACGCGCGCTGTGCATCCGCGCGCACATCGCGTGCGATTTTTCGCACGCATTTGCAGATTATGTTTGACACGCTGTTTGCGCATTCCGATAGCGTTGCGCAGCGCACGAGTTGACGAGCGATTCGCTGCGGACGGAGATCACGCGCAAGGCATCGCGCAGCGGATCCGCCGCTCCACACCGCTCTTCGCCGCGTGCCGCGGACAGGAGGAATGCAGGATGCGCCACGCGGGGCACTCACCCCGTTCACTGCGGACAGCACGGCAGGCGCCGAAGGCTCCGCAGTTCCGTGATGCACTGCAACGTGTTTCGTCGCCCGTGCGTTCCCGCGCCGAGCGGCTTGCTCTTCCTTCCGCCGACTCCGCCCGCCGCCGCGGCCCGACATCCGTGCGGTGGACCTCACAGACCGCGCGATGCGCGCCGATTGCGAAGGAGATGACTCAGTGACCGATACCACCGAAACCGCGAAGCCGCGGGCCCAGGCGATGGCGATGGCCGGCACCCGCCGCACCGCGAAGCCGGCGACGGCCCGCGGCCGCGTCGCGGCCAAGAAGCCGGCGGCGAAGAAGGCTGCGCCGAAGAAGGCCGCCGCCGCGAAGAAGCCGGCGGCGAAGAAGGCCGCTCCGAAGAAGGCGGCTGCCGCGAAGAAGCCGGCGGCGAAGAAGGCCGCGCCGAAGAAGGCCGCCGCCGCGAAGAAGCCGGCTGCGAAGAAGGCCGCTCCGAAGAAGGCCGCTCCGAAGAAGGCCGCTGCCAAGAAGCCGGCTGCGAAGAAGGCCGCTCCGAAGAAGGCCGCTGCCAAGAAGCCGGCTGCGAAGAAGGCCGCTCCGAAGACCAGCGCCCGTTCCGAGGCCGCGAAGAAGGCTGCCGCGACCCGCGCCGCGAAGCGCGCCGCTGCCGCTGCCGCGCCGGCCGAGGGCGGCGAGGCGCCGGCCACGAACAGCTGATCGGCGCCGGCCTCAGCCGGCCCGCGTCACGGGGGCGCCGCACCGCGACGTGCGGCGCCCTTTTCATGTCAGAGGGCGGTGCCCCACCCGGCGCCGAAGACGATCTCCGCCGCCGGCTTGCGGGCGCGCGGCGCCACCTCCCGCGCGGCGAGCGCCTCGGGGAGCGCCGAGGCCGGGCCCGGCTTGCCGAGGGCCATCGCCGCGATCGGCTCGACGTCGTCCGGCAGGGCGAGCGCCGCGCGCGCCTTCGCCGCGTCGAAGCCGGCCATCTGATGCAGCTGCAGCCCGAGGGCCGCGGCCTGGATCGCCATGGCGCTGCTCGCCTGGCCGGCGTCGTACGCGGCCCAGCGATTGGGCTGCCCCTTCGCGTTGTTCTGGCGGAAGCACGCCACCATCAGCACCGGCGCCGCCTTGGCCCAGCCCTGGTTGAACTCGACGAGGCAGGAGAGGATCCGCTCGTGGCCGGCCGCGTCCGCGTCCTTGCGCCCGACGAGATAGGCCCAGGGCTGCTCGTTGTAGGCGGAGGCCGCCCAGCGCCCGGCCTCGAGCACCTGGCGCAGCGTGGCGTCATCCACGGCCTCCGGCAGGTAGCTGCGCGGGCTCCAGCGCGCGGCGATGGCGGGCAGCACGGGATGGTCGGTGGGAGCAGAGCGGTCACTCATCCGAAGGTCTCCAGGAGGTCGGTCACCTGCGCGCCCGTGAGCAGGCGGGGGTTGGCACCGCGCAGCAGCAGGGCGAGGCGCGCGGCCTCCTCCAGCTCCTCCGCGGCGTGGACGGCGTCGGCCAGCGTGCGGCCGGCGACGACGGGCCCGTGATTGGCGAGCAGCACGGCCTTCGCGATCTTCGCCGCGTGACGGACCGTGTCCTCCATGGCGGGATCGCCCGGCCGGAAGTAAGGCAGGACCGGCAGGGCGCGCCCGACGCGCATGACGAAGTAGGGCGTGAGCGGCGGGATGGGCGCGGCCTCGCCCGGCGCGGCGAGGCAGGCGATCGCCGTCGCGTGCGTGCTGTGCAGGTGCACGACCGCCCCGGCATCGGGCCGCGCCTCGAGGAAGGCGCGATGGAGGAACACCTCCTTCGAGGGACGATCGCCGCCGACATGGGCCCAGGCGCGGTCGAGCTTCGAGATCCGCGCCGGATCGAGCCGCCCGAGGCAGGAGTTGGTCGGCGTCATCAGGTAGCCGTCCGGCAGCCGCACCGAGATGTTGCCGGCCGTGCCGACGCTGTAGCCGCGCTCGAACAGGGAGCGCGCGAGCATCGCCAGCTCCTCACGGACCGCTTCCTCAGACATGGTCGAAGGCCTTCAGGAAGAAGTCGCGGGCGCCGAAATTGCCGCTCTTGAGCGCGAGGTGCAGGGGCACGGGTCCGCCCTCGGCGAAGGTCCAGGGCACGCCGGGGTCGATCTCGGAGCCGATGCGCAGGCGCGTCACGCCGAGGCGCTGGACCACGGCGCCCGAGGTCTCGCCGCCGGCGACGACCAGGCGCCGCACGCCGCGCGCCACCAGCTCCGCCGCGACCCGCGCCATCGTGTCCTCGACGAGCGCGCCGGCCTCGTCGCGGCCGAGCTTCGCCTGCAGCGCCGCCA
>JAIEOO010000125.1 GCA_019750475.1 Acetobacteraceae bacterium
CCTCCCGGCCTCCCGGCTCTGGCGCTCACGTCCTCCCGGCCTCCCGGCTCTGGCGCTCACGTCCTCCCGGCCTCCCGGCTCTGGCGCTCACGTGTAAGGCGACACACGCGGCATAGGACGTGTGGAGTCCCTCGCGTCTGACGTGTGTTACGTTATAACATAGCGGGCGGCCTGTTATGTTATAACGTAGCGGAATGTTATGTTATAACATAGCGTTACGTTATAACGTAACGCCCTCGGCCGCGCTGCGATCCGGCGCCTCTCCGCTAACCGCTACCCCGTCAGAAAAATGGAGTCCCCTCGGAAAAATGGAGTCGCTGGAGTCCATGCTCCTCGGCCGAGTCCATGCTCCTTGACCTCGGCCCCACCGGAAAAATGAATCGAGGGCCGAGCCTGTCGAGCGGCCCGGCCCCTGCTCAGAAAAATGGAGTCACGGCTGACTGAGAGCGACCAGAGCCATGATGAGAACGCCGACCCACACGCCCAGGACAAAGCCGTCGAAGAATTCTCCGGTCACGGCGCGCTAAACCAGACAACGGCCAGGACCACGGCCGACAACAGCACCAGCAAAAGACCAAGCGGCCCACCCACCATGAGGCCGCCGATCAAGGCGCATTCCCCCACAATCGTCCCGGTTATGGCGTCGTTCTCGGTCACGTCCCGGACTCCCCTCATGCAGAAGCCGAGGACTTGAGGGCTTGTCCAGAACCGAAACTTGAGGTTCGTCGGCGTGCCCCACATGAGGCCCCATCACCCTGACGCGCCGAGTTTCCAGGCGATGCCGTGGCGCGGATGCGGCACGTTGATCGTCGGCCCGTGTATGGCGGCGAAGGCGGCGACCTCGTTCTGCCAGTTGAGCGGAAACGGCTCCTCCGCCTTCACCGTGTCAATGGTGATCTTCATGCGCCGTCTTCCCTCGTCTTCGGAACGCCCCTTGCCCGGTGTGCCTAGGCTTCCGGGAAATCGCTGTGCGGATTGGTCCACGCCTCCCAATAGAAGCGAAGCCAGACCGTCACGCCCTCTTTGCAGCGCACCGGAAAGAAGGCGAAGCGACGTTTCCAGAACGGCGCCTCCTCGGTTTTCCACATCATCGCTCAAGGTTCCCCGTTCGCATGAGATTCATTTCCATCGCCGCGAGATTGGCGCGAAATCGGTCCTGCACCCAGGCGTTGATCTTCGCGGTTCGCTCGCCCTCTCGCGCAGCGAGATAGGCACGAAGCTCCGCGAACATGGATGGGTGCATGTAGAGGTTGTTCCCGTGGCGATACACTGTAGGGACCTCGCGATGGTGCTGCGGATATCCGAGCTTCGCCCGTCGCTTCGCCCTAGCCGGTGAGCGAGGATGCGGCTTCCGGATCACCAGCCATGGAGACTGAAAAATCCTAACACCGAAAGGAAGGAGAAGGCCGGTCTGGTAGCCGGGCGAGAAGTCACTTTCTGCGGGACGCATTGGCCTACTCCTTCTTCAAGGTTTCACGGCCGCGCTGAATGAGCGTGATCGTGGAGTCGGGATTGGAATGAGGACAGCCGGGCTGATACCGGATATCCACGCGGGTCTTCTCGCGACCGAGACGGCCCCAAGCCTTCGAGCCGTCCGACCACTCGAAATAGACGGGCGGATTGGTCCCGGCCGTCATGCTGTCAGCCACCGTTTGCGCGGCGGCGAGAGCGCGTTGCCAATCGTTGACGTGCGGAGGATCGCCGCCGCGGTCCATGGTCAGGCAGAAGGTTATAAGGCGCTTCATCGCTCTTTCGTCTCCGTCACAAGCCGGACGCGCTCTCCGCCGCGCATCCAAACGAACACCGAGCGCCCCGTCCCTTCGAGGGGAGCGCGCCCGACCGTCACGCCGACCGAGGCCGCAGCCTGCACCGCAAACGCCTTGGCTCGCTTCGCGCTGCGGTCGTTCCGAGGTCGCTCCCTGACCTTGCCGTTAGAGGCGATGCGGAGGGAGAGATAGTAGGGCTTGTGGCCGTTGTGAATCAGCCGCTCGGCCGCGAGCTTGCCGGCGAGGTCGCGCCTCCACGGGACCACCACGACCGGGAGGTCATCGGTTACGGCGAGCCGCTTAGGCTTCTGGCGGGCCGGCGGCTCCGGGGGCGGGAGTTTGTCGCCGAACACGACGCGGACCCGGTTGCCGGCTTCGTCCGTCCAAACCTTGACCCGCATACGATAGGGCGGGACGCGGATCAGGCGGGCGAAGACGCCGTATTCCTCCATCCGCAGGGCGAGCCTGCGGCGCTGCGATGACCCGGCTGCACGGCTTCGGTGGCGGCCGTCACGGGCCATTTCGTGAGCCGCCCAACCGCCCAGGACTCCAGGCACGTGACCTTCCAGGGCGATGCGCCGCATGTAGCTCGCGCGCTCAGACAGGAAATCCGGCACCACGACCTCGCGCACGGCGGCGTCGCCGCGCCTGATCTGCTCCGTCTTCTCGTTGTACCAGAGCGCCGCGGCCAGGAAGCCGACCAGGGCGGCATTGCCCGTGTTGGCCCCCTTCTTTATTAGGCCGCGCAGCTTGTCGGGCGGGAGGTCCCGCCAATCGTAGCGAGCATCCTTCTCGCGCCAGCGCGCCGCCTCCTCCTGCACCGCAGCGCAGAAGGAGGAGACGGCGAGGTCGTCCAGGCGCTTGCTCACGACCGCGCGCACCCCGGCCCGTCGTCCCCGGA
>JAIEOO010000407.1 GCA_019750475.1 Acetobacteraceae bacterium
CGCCCGCACCGCGCTCACCGCCGCCGCGGCGATGGGCGCGCCCATCACGTCGCGGGCGAGGCGCGAGCCGCTCGGTCGGGAGCGACGCCGTCCGGATCGGCGATTGCCGTCTCGCCGCCCAGGCCCGGGCCGCGCGTCACGGGCGACTTCGGGAACCGGCCCCCGTCCATGGCAGCATCGACGCGCACGGCGTGGCGCCCGACCCGTCGCCGGCCCCGCCCTGCCGCGACCCGCCGGCGAGCCGGCCTTCCGGGGCGAGGCCGGCGACGGCTCACCGCGCGCGGCGCCGCGCGGGCGGGTGGCAAGCCCGGGCAAACCGTCTATGAGCCGCCGCCATGGACGTGGCGGCGGACAGCTCGGAATGGCGCGCGCTGCTGGCGGGCGATGCGTCGCGCGCCGGCGGGCTCGCGCCGCTGTTCGCGCCCCTCTTCGCCGCCCCGCGGGCCGCGGATGGCTGCGTGGTGGTCGGGCGCCTGGCGCAGACGCTGGACGGGCGCATCGCGACGCGCAGCGGCCACAGCCAGTGGATCGGCGGCCCGGCGGATCTGCGCCACACCCACCGCCTCCGCGCGCTCTGCCACGCGGTCATCGTGGGCGCCGGCACCGTCCGCGACGACGATCCCAGGCTGACGACGCGCCTCGTCGAGGGGCCGTCGCCGCTGCGCGTCGTGCTCGATCCGGCGCGGCGCCTGTCGCTCGATCACGGCGTCTTCCGCGAGGGGCCGCCGACGCTGCTCGTCACCGCGGCCGAGGGCCCGGCGCGGCACGGCGCGGCCGAGGTGCTGGTCCTCCCGCGCGACGCGGAGGGCGGCCTCGACCTCGCGGCGCTGCTGCGGGCCCTTGCGGCGCGCGGCGTCACCCGCATCTTCGTCGAGGGCGGCGGCCAGACCGTCTCCCGCTTCCTGATGGCCGGGCTGCTCGACCGGCTGCACGTCACCATCGCGCCGATGATCCTGGGCTCGGGCCGGCCCGCCTTTCTCCTGCCCGAAGTGGCCCGCATCGAGGAGGGCATGCGCTTCCCCTGGACGGTCCACGACATCGCCCCCGACATCCTGGTGGACATCGCGCTCGATCGGCGCGCGCCGGGCCACCTGGCATGACCGACCGGGCCCTGTGGCACGTGGCGGCCGGGCGGGCCGAGTTGCGCGCGGCCGAGCCCGCCGGGGGCGAGGTGGTGGTGCGGGCGCTCGCCTCCGGCATCTCGCGCGGGACGGAGCGGCTCGTGCATCTCGGCCGCGTGCCGCCCTCCGAGTTCGAGGGCATGCGCTGCCCGAACCAGGACGGCGATTTCAGCTTTCCGGTGAAGTACGGCTACTGCGCGGTGGGCGTGGTCGAGCGGGGGCCGGCGGCGCTCATCGGCCGGCGGGTCTTCTGCCTGCACCCGCACCAGTCGCGCTTCGCCCTGCCGGCCTCCCTCTGCACGGCGTTGCCCGACGCGCTGCCCGACGCGCGCGCCTGCCTCGGCGCCAACATGGAGACGGCGCTCAACACGCTGTGGGACGCGGCGCCCCTGCCCGGCGAGCGGGCGCTCGTCATCGGCGCGGGGGTGGTCGGGCTGCTCGCCGCACGGCTGCTGTCGCGCATCCCCGGAATGGCCGTGACGGTGGTGGACCGTGACGCCGGCAAGGCCGCCATCTGCGCCGCGCTCGGCCTCGCCTTCGCCACGCCCGACGCGGCGCCCGCCGGACAGGAGCTGATCCTGCACGCGACGGCGAGCGAGGCCGGGCTGCGCCTCGCCCTCGACCGCGCCGCCTTCGAGGCGCGCATCGTCGAGGCCTCCTGGTTCGGTTCGGCGGAGCCCGCCCTGCCCCTCGGCGGCCCCTTCCACCGCAAGCGGCTGCGCCTGATCTCGACCCAGGTGGGCAGCGTCTCCCCCGCCATCCGCCGCACCCATGGCGAGCGGATGGCGCTGGCCCTCGACCTGCTGGCGGCGGACCCGGCGCTCGACGCGCTGCTCGGGCCCTTCGTCCCGTTCGACGATCTGCCCGGCCGCTTCACCGCGCTCGTGGATCCGCCGCCCGGCTCGCCCCAGCCCCTCTGCCCCGTCGTCACCTATTCCTGAAGGACCGCCGCATGTTCAGCCTCACCGTCGTGGACCACATCATGGTCGCCCATTCCTTCCGCGGCGCGGAGTTCGGTCCGGCGCAGCGGCTGCACGGCGCGACCTTCGTGGTGGAGGCGGAGTTCCGGGCGCCGAAGCTCGACCACCTGCACCTGCTGGTGGATATCGGCCTCGCCAAGGACGAGCTGCGGAAGATCCTCTCGGCGCTGGACTACCGCAACCTCGACGAGGAGCCGGCCTTCGCCGGCAAGAACACGACGACGGAGTATCTCTGCCTGCACATCCACGGCCTGCTGGCCGAGGCCTGCCGCGACGGCCGCATGGGGCCGGGCGGCGCGGGGGTGACGGGCATCAAGGTGCTGCTGCGCGAGAGCCATGTCGCCTGGGCCGCCTTCGAAGGTCCGGTGGAGCGCTGATGCGGATCGCCCTCCTCGTCCCCGCCCCGTTCGACGCGACCTCGGGCGGCTACCTCTATGACCGGCGCCTCGTCGGCGGCCTGCGGGAGCTCGGGCACGAGGTCCGCGTGGTCGAGCTGGCGGGCCGGCATCCCCTGCCCGACGGCGCGGCGCGCGAGGCGGCGCGGGCGGCGCTCGCCGGCATCGCCGCCGACGAGA
>JAIEOO010000305.1 GCA_019750475.1 Acetobacteraceae bacterium
GCGCGCCTCGCCGCCGGCGCCGTCGCCCGCGCCTGCGGCACGCAGGCGGGTGCGCTGGGTCATTCGGGCTTCGGCGACGTGCTGCCGGCGGGGGAGGTCACGCGGCTCGATCTCGACGCCTTCCTGCGCTTCGACGGGGCGCTGCACCGCGCCCCGCTCGATGCCGCCGCCCGGACCGCGCTGCGGCCGCGCGTCAACCAGGAGGAGGGGGCCCCCTTCGCCGCGCGCATCGGCGACTTCGCCTGGATGGAGCCGGCGGAGGGCGGCAGCCTCGCGGTCAATGGCTGGGTGCGCGGCCGGGCGGCGCATTTCCTGGGCAGCGGCGCGCTGCCCTTCGAGGAGGTGCCCGGGCTGCGGCTCAAGGCGGTGGTCGAGGCGGCGCTGCGCGGGCCGATGGCGGCTTCGCCCTGACCGATTCCGGTCCGGGCGACGCTGCGCTACTTCGCCAGCGCCAGGAGATTCGCCACCCAGCGCGGCCGCGTGTTCCGCCAGGACGGATCCACGGCCGACCACAGCGTCGCCTGTTCGAGGTCGAGCAGCAGGCGCGCCACCTGCGCCTGCGTCGTCGCGCGCCGGGTGACGGCGACCCAGCCGGGGCGCCGGTTGGCCCAGCGCCGGTCCACGGCCTGCCAGCCGATATGGGTTTCGAGGGTGAGCAGCAGCGCGGCGATGTCGGGCGCCGCTTCCGCCCTGCCGGCCTGCTGCACCCAGCGCGGCCGGATGCCGCGCCATTCGGCGCTGACCGCCTCCCAGGCGATGGCGCGCTCGAACTGGAGGAGCGCGGCGCCGAGCGCGGTGGATTGGGCGGCTGCCGGCCAGGGCAGGGCCAGCAGGGCGGCGAGGAGAGGGCGTCGCGCGTGGGCCATGGCGGGAGGTTCCTGTCCCGGACCGCGCCAGGATGGGCCGGCTTCCGCTGCGCGGACAAGCGGAAGGCGCGAGTCCAGTGGACCTCGCGGCGTCGGCGCCCCTAGACTTCGCGCGCAGAGGGAGGAACCGACACCATGCGCCGCACCCTGTTCGCCGCCGCGCTGCTCGCGCTGGCCCCCATCGGCCTCGCCGCCGCCGCCTGCCCCGACGAGGCGGCGGTGGACCGCCTCTCGCGCTCGCTGCTGGCGAACCAGCCGGCGCAGCCGCTCACCGGCATGACGGGCCTCGCCGACGGGCAATGCGCCCAGGATCGCCTGGTGCGGCTGATGGCCCAGCACTGGGGCCAGCCGGTCGGCTACAAGGTGGGTCTCACCAATCCGACGGCGCAGCAGCGCTTCGGCGTCTCCCACCCCGTCACGGGCGTCATCTACGAGAGCACGGTGCGCGCGCGCTCGGGCGCCGAGGTGCCGGCGCGCTTCGGGTCCGTCCCCACGGTCGAGGCGGACCTGATCGTCCGCATCCGCGACGAGGGCATCAACCAGGCGCGCACGCATCTCGAGGTGCTGCGGCACCTCGACCTCGTGATCCCCTTCATCGAGATGCCGGACCTCGTGCTGGCGTCGGGCATGGACGGGCCGAACCTCCTCGCGATCAACGTGGGCGCGCGCCTCGGCGTGGTGGGGGAGGCGATCCCGGTGCAGGCGACGGAGGACTTCGCCGCCCGCCTCGCCTCCATGACGGTCACGCTGCACGCCGATGAGCGGGAACTGGCCCGCGCGCCGGGGACGGCGCTGCTCGGCCACCCGCTGAACGTGCTGCCCTGGCTGGCGCAGGACCTCGCTTCGCGCGGGGAGCGGCTGCGGGCGGGGCAGCTCATCTCGCTCGGCGGCTTCTCGCCCGCCCTGCCGACGGAGGCGGGGCGGACCTACACGGTGCGCTACGAAGGGCTGCTGGCGCAGCCGGTCAGCGTGAGCGTGCGCACGCGGTGATGCGCGGCGCGCGTCGCGGCGACGCATCGCGCAGCCCGGCGTGACGGGCGGGCTGCGGGAACCCGGGCGCTTCGGCGATGGCCGCCGCGCCCGGATCGGATTGCTGGGCGGCAGCTTCAACCCCGCCCATGCCGGTCACCGCCACGTGGCGGAGACGGCCCTGCGCGCGCTGCGCCTGGACCAGCTGTGGCTGATGGTCTCGCCGGGCAACCCGCTGAAGCCGGTGGACGGCATGGCGCCCTTCGCCCAGCGCCTGGCTTCGGCGCGGCGGATCGCCGACGGGACGAGGGTGCGCGCGACCGGGATCGAGGCGGCGTTCGGCACGCGGCTCACCTGGCGGACGCTGTCGCTGCTGCACCGCCGCTTCCCGCGCGCGCGCTTCGTCTTCGTCATCGGCGCCGACAACCTCGCGCAGCTGCCGCGCTGGCAGCGATGGCCGCGCATCGCGGCGGGGACGCCGCTCGCCGTGCTGCCGCGCCCGGGGTGGAACCGCGCGGCGCTGCATGGCCGGGCCGCCGCCGTGCTGCGGCAGCGCCGGCGCCGCCCGGGCGCCTTGCTGGCCGGTGCCCCACCGCCGCTGGCACCCTGGTGCTTCGTCCCGGCGCGGGAGAATTCCCTGTCCGCCACCGCGCTTCGCCATGCATCCGCGGGTGGGGCCCACGCATTACCCTTTGCAAAGCCACGCTGAAGGACCAAACACGCGGCCATGGCACGCACCCCTGACGGTTCCCGCCCCCCGCGCAAGCCCGGTGCCCGCCCGGCCGCTCCACGCGGCTCGCGCGCGGCGGAGGACGGACCGAAGCGCAGCTCCCGCCCGCCGGCGCCGAAGGCGGCGCCCG
>JAIEOO010000299.1 GCA_019750475.1 Acetobacteraceae bacterium
CGCGCTGACCCTGGTCGCCGTGCCGGCCCAGCCGCTGCGGGCGGTGCTGGCCGGCCTGCCGGCCATCCCCGCCCCCATCCTGTGCTGCAAGGGCTTCGAGGCGGGCACGGGCCTGTTGCCGCTCGAGGTGCTGGGGCGCTCGGGGGGCGTCCTCTCCGGCCCCAACTTCGCGCACGAGGTCGCGGCCGGGCTGCCGGCGGCGAGCGTCGTCGCCAGCGCCGACGCGGCGCTGCGGGACCGCGCCCAGGCCCTGCTCTCCGGCGCCAAGCTGCGCCTCTACACCAGCGACGACCCGGTGGGCGTGGAGGTCGGCGGCGCCGCCAAGAACGTGCTGGCCATCGCCGCCGGCGTGGTGACCGGCGCCGGGCTGGGGGAGAATGCCCGCGCCGCGCTCATCACGCGGGGCCTCGCGGAGCTGTCGCGGCTCGTCGTCGCCCTGGGTGGCCGGGCGGACACGGCGGCGGGCCTCTCGGGCCTCGGCGACCTGCTGCTGACGGCGACCGGGCCGCGCAGCCGCAACACCTCCCTCGGCATCGCGCTCGGCCAGGGCCGGGCGCTCCCCGACATCCTGGCCGGACGCGCGGGGGTGACGGAGGGGGTGACCACCGCCCCCGCCCTGCTGGCGCGGGCCGCGGCCGCCGGCGTGGACATGCCGATCTGCGCCGCGGTCGCCGCGCTGCTCGACGGACGGGTCTCGGTGGCCGAAGCGGTGCGCAACCTCATGGCGCGTCCGCCCAGGAGCGAGTGATTTCGGGGGCGAGTGAATTCGCCGACACCGCCGCGTTTCCCGCATTGACGCACCGGGAGGGCGGCCGCAGCTTCCGGCTGCCATGAGCCCCGAGCCTTCCGCCGCCCGCGACTACCGCATCTGCGCCCTGATCGGCACGGGGCACTTCCTGTCCCACTTCTACATGCTCTGCCTGCCGCCGCTGTTCCTCGTGTGGCGGGAGGAGTTCGGCGTGTCCTACGCCATGCTGGGCGCGGTGGTGGCGCTGATGGGCGGGACGACGGCCGCCTTGCAGACACCCGTGGGCTTCTGGGTGGATCGCTGGGGGGCGAAGCCCTTCCTCGTCGGCGGCACGCTGCTGATGGCGCTCTCCATCTCCGCCATGGCCTTCGTCCAGGAATTCCACTGGATCCTCGTGCTGGCGGTGCTGTCGGGCATCGGCAACAGCGTCATTCACCCGGCCGACTACGCCATCATGGCGGGCTCCATCCGGAAGGAGTTCACCGGGCGCGCCTTCGCGCTGCACACCTTCACCGGCAATCTCGGCTTCGCGCTGGCGCCGCCGACCATCGCGCTGCTGATGCTGGTGATGGAATGGCGGGGCGCGCTGCTCGTCGTCGGGCTGCTCGGGCTGCCGGTGGTGGGCGCGATCCTCTGGCAGTCGCGCATCCTGCACGACCAGGCGAAGCCGAGGAAGGCCGCGGCCGACGGCCCGTCCGGCGTCGCGCTGCTGGCCTCCCCCACCATCCTCGCCTTCTTCGCCTTCTTCCTCCTCTCGGCCATGGCGGGCCAGGGCATGATCGCCTGGCTCGTCACCGTGCTGGGCAAGGTGTGGGACACGCCCATCGCCATCGCCTCCATGGCGCTGACCGGCTGGACGGTGGGCGCGACCATGGGGACGCTGGTGGGCGGCTGGTGGGCGGACAAGAAGAACTCCGACCTCCTGCTCTTCGTCGCGATCCTCACCTTCACGGCGATCGGCATCATCCTGGTCATCGGCTTCGTCCCGCTGCCGGAGGTGGTGCTGCCCGTCCTCGCCCTCGCCGGCGGGCTCTGCCTCGGCTCCTCCCGCACGCCCCGGGACGTGATGCTGAAATCGGCCTGCCCGCCGGGGCAGATCGGCAAGGTGTTCGGCTTCGTCTCGGCGGGCCTGCCGCTCGGCGGCGCGATCACGCCGATCCCGCTCGGCTGGCTGATCGACCTCGGCTACCCGATGCTCGTGCTGCCGGTGGTGGCCGGGCTTCTGGCGCTGTCGCTGCTCTTCGCCGGGGGTGCCCGCAGCCTCGCGCGGAGCCAGGCACGGCTGCAGCCCGCCGAATAGGGCGCGGGGTGCTCCTCGACCTTGCCGTTCCGTGGGTCGACCTCGCGGGGATCGTGGTCTTCGCCGCCTCCGGCGCGCTGGTCGCCGCGCGCAAGGGGATGGATCCGGTCGGCTTCATCCTGATCGCCTGCGTCACCGCCTTCGGCGGCGGCACGGTGCGGGACCTGCTGCTGGGGCGGACGCCGGTCTTCTGGCTGCGCGCGCCGGAGCTCATCGCCTTGGCCGCGGTGACGGCCATCGTCACCTTCTTCATCGCCGAGCGCATCGCGAGCCGGGAGCGGCCGCTGCTCTGGGCCGACGCGGCGGGGATGGCGCTCTACGCCGTGCTGGGGGCGGAGATCGCCCTGCTCGCCGGCGCGCAGCCCTGGGCCGCCGTGCTGCTCGGCGTCGTCACGGCGACCTTCGGCGGCATCCTGCGCGACGTCATCTGCAACGAGGTGCCGCTGATCCTGCGGCGCGAGATCTACGCGACGGCGGCGCTCGCGGGCGCCGGGCTCTTCGTCATCCTGCGCCTCGAAGGCGTGTGGCGGGAGCCGGCCTTCGCCGCCGGCGTCGCCGCCGCCTTCGGGCTGCGCGCCTGGGGCCTGGTCAGCGGTTGGAGCCTGCCCGCCTACCGCCAGCCCAAGGGCGACGGCATCTGATCGCGGCGCGGACGGGCCCCGGGGCCCGTCCGCGC
>JAIEOO010000236.1 GCA_019750475.1 Acetobacteraceae bacterium
CGCGGCGCCCCGACGCGCCCGTCCGCGCTCAGCCGCGCAGCAGCCGCATCGCCTCGATCACGGCCTGCCGTCGGTCGAGCGACAGGCGCTCCGCCGTCTCGGCGAGCCGCGCGATCTCCGCCGCCGCCTCGGCCCAGGCGCCGAGCGGCCGGGCGGCCACCCAGCCCTCCGCTCCGCCGCCGGCCGCCGCCTCCCGCAGCGCGGCCTGCATGGCGCGGGTCAGCAGCGCGAAGAACGGCGCGAAGCCCGCGCCGTCCTTGCCGGTGATGCGGTCCGCGAGGGCGAGCGCGTCGATCCGTGGAAGGGAGGCGAGCGTCTTCTCGGCCAGTTTCGCGAGTTCGACCCCCTCGCCCTCCGCCAGCAGCAGCGCCCGCCCCGGCGCGCCCTCGGCCAGCCGGGCGAGGCGCCCGCGATCCTCCCCCGGCAGGTCCGGCAGCCAGCGGGCGAGCAGCCCCTCCATCTCCGGCGCGTCGAGGGGAAACAGGTCGAGGCGGCGGCACCGGCTGCGGATGGTCGGCAGCAGCCGGCCCGGCGCGGAGGAGGCGAGCAGCAGCACCGTCCGCCGGTTCGGCTCCTCCAGCGTCTTGAGGAGGGTGTTGGCGGAGGCCGCCTCCATCGTCTCGGGCTCGTCGATCAGCACGACGCGCCAGCCGCCCTCGGCCGGGGTGAGCGTCAGGAAGCGCACGGCCTCGCGCGCATCCTCGACGGCGATGGTGCGGCGCTTCCGCCCCTCGCCGCCCGGGGTGAGGGCGAGCACGTCCGCATGGGCGCCGGCGGCGACGCGGCGGAACACCGGATGCCCGGGCGGCAGGTGCAGCGGCACCTCCCCGCGCGGCATGTCGGCCAGCAGCCAGCGCGCGAAGCGCCAAGCGAGCGTCGCCTTGCCGATGCCGGGCGCCCCGGCGAGAAGCCAGGCATGGTGCAGCCGCCCCGACCGTGCCGCGGCCTCGAGCTGCCGCTGCGCCTCGCCATGGCCGACGAGGTCGGGGTTGGCGCGGGGCTCCGGCGGCAGGCTCATCGCGCCGGCAGCCGCGCCCGGATGACGGCGAGGGCGGCCGCCGTCACCGCCTCGCGCGGGCGGGTCGCGTCCAGGGTCACGAAGCGCCCGGGCTCGGCCGCGGCGCGGGCGCGGAAGGCGGCGCGGACCTCGGCGTGGAAGGCCGCGCCCAGCGCCTCGTAGCGGTTGGCGTCGCGCGCCCGCGCCAGGCCCGCATCCTCCGGCAGGTCGAGCAGCAGCGTCAGGTCCGGCAGGCGATCGCCGAGGGTCGCGTGCCGCAGCTGCTCGAAGGCCGCCGCGGGCGCGCCCTGCCCCGCCACCTGATAGGCCCAGGTCGAATCGAGGAAGCGGTCGCAGATCACGCAGAACCCCGCCGCCAGCGCCGGTTCGATGGTCCGTGCCCAGTGCTCCCGCCGGGCGGCGAAATGCAGCGCCAGCTCCGCGACCGGGTCCCAGCCGCGGGCGAGCAGCAGGTGGCGCAGCGCCTCCGCCCCGGGCGCGCCGCCCGGCTCCCGCGTGCGCAGGGCCGGGATGCCGCGCGCGGCCAGCGCCGCGGACAGGGCGAGGGCCTGGGTGGACTTGCCGCCCCCTTCCCCGCCTTCGAGCGTGACGAAGAACCCGCTCAGCTGCCGCTGCCCACCCAGCGGCCGAGCACGGCCGGAATGCGCGAGACGAGGCCGAGCCGATCCACATCCGCCCCGGCATAGAGCGGCAGCGACATCTGCGGCACGCCGCGGCCCGAGACCTCGAGCCGGCCGAGCTCCTGCCCCTTCACGACGGGCGCGGGCACCGGCGCGTCGAAGCGGACCCGCGCCTGCAGCCCCTGCCGCCAGCCGCGCGGCAGCGTCGCGACCACGTCGCGGCCGCCGACCAGCGGCACGGTGCGGCGGTCGCCGAGATAGACCGGCACCTCGTCGATGGTGTCGGCGGCGCGGAACAGCACGACATTGTCGAATTCGCGGAAGCCCCACTCCACCAGGCGCTCGCTCTCCTCGGCGCGGGCGCGCATCGAGGGCAGGCCAGCGACCACGAGGATGACGCGCCGCTCGCCGCGCCGGACGCTCGCCGTCAGGCCGAAGCCCGCCTCCTCGGTGTGGCCGGTCTTGAGGCCATCGGCGCCGTTGACGCGGCCGAGGAGCGGGTTGCGGTTCTCCTGGGTGATGTTGTTCCAGCGGAAGCTGCGCTCCGCGTAGAAGCGGTAATGCTCCGGGTGGTCCGTGATGATGCGCCGGGCGAGGGTGGCGAGGTCCCGCGCGGTCATCCGGTGCTCGGGGTCGGGCCAGCCGGTGGTGTTGCGGAAGGTGCTGTTGGTCAGCCCGATCTCCCGCGCCGTCTGGTTCATCATCTCGACGAACTGGCGCTCGCTGCCGGCGATGCCTTCGGCCAGGGCGATGCAGGCGTCGTTGCCCGACTGGATGATGACGCCGCGCGTGAGGTTCTCGACGCTGACCGAGGAGTTCAGCTCGAGGAACATCTTCGAGCCGCCCATGCGCCAGGCGGTCTCGCTGATCGGCAGGGTCTGGTCGAGGCGCAGCCGGCCGCGCTTCAGCAGGTCGAAGACGACGTACATCGTCATCAGCTTCGACATGGAGGCGGGCGGGATGCGGTCCTCCGCCCCCTTGTCGAGCAGCGTGGCCCCGGTCTCGAAATCCACCATGACGCAGTGGCGCGCCTGGGTGTCTACGGGGCCCAGCGGCGAGTTGGCGGGCGTCGAGGGCGGGGGCGCGGGGCGCGCGGGCGGGCGGCCCTGCGGCGGCCGC
>JAIEOO010000438.1 GCA_019750475.1 Acetobacteraceae bacterium
CCCGAGAGCGCGGCGGCCGCCTCGGCCACGTCTCCGCCCGCGGCGGCGATGGCCGAGAGGGCGGCCAGCGCGTTCAGCGCCATGTGCCGGCCCGGCTGGCCGAGTTCGGTCTCGACGCGGCGGCCGAGGATCCCGCAGGTCAGCCGGCTGCCATCGGCCGTGCCCTCGAAGCCGACCAGGCGGCACTCGCCCGCGGCTTCGCCGAAGCCGAGGACGCGCGCGCCGTAGCCCTCCGCCACCGCCTTCATCCGCGCGAAGAAGGGGCTGTCGGCCGGCAGCAGCGCGATCCCGCCCGGCTCGATCCCGGCGGAGATGTCGGCCTTCTCGTCGGCGATGGCCGCCTGGCTGCCGAGATTGCCGATATGCGCCGTGCCGATGGTGGTCACGATCGTCACGTGCGGCCGGGCGACGCGCGAGAGCGGCGCGATCTCGTGCCGGTGGTTCATCCCGATCTCGATCGCGGCCCAACCCGTGCCGCGCGGCATCCGGGCGAGGGTCAGCGGCACGCCCCAATGGTTGTTGTGGCTCGCGGCGCTCGCATGGGTGGGGCCGAGGCCGGCGCAGGCGCGGCGCAGCATGTCCTTCGTCGTGGTCTTGCCGACGCTGCCGGTCACGGCGATGACGCGCGCCGCCGATCGGGCGCGCCCGGCGGAACCGAGCGCCGCGAGGCCTTCGAGCGTGTCGCGCACGACGAGGTTGGGGCCGCCCGGCACCGCCCGGTCCACCAGGGCGCAGGCGGCGCCGCGCGCGAAGGCGTCCGCCGCGAAGTCATGCCCGTCGCGGGCGTCGCGCAGGGCGACGAACAGCTCCCCGGCGGCGAGGCTGCGCGTGTCGATCGAGACGCCGGTGACGGCGACGTCCTCGGCGAGGGTGCCGCCGGTCGCGTCGCGCAGCTCGGCGCCGGTCCAGAGGGCGGTCATGCCGCCTCCGATCGCCGGAGGGCGGAGCGCAGCGGAGACCGAAGGCGTGAATCGGCGGCCCAGCGCGCCTCCGATCGCCGGAGGGCGGAGCGCAGCGGAGACCGAAGGCGTGAATCGGCGGCCCAGCGCGCCCCCGATCGCCGGAGGGCGCAGCGCAGCGGAGACCGAAGGCGTGAATCGGCGGCCCAACGCGCCCCCGATCGCCGGAGGGCGAAGGCCCGGAGGCGTGAATCGGCGGCCATCACGCCGCCACCCCCGCCAGGCGGCGCACCACCTCCAGATCGTCGAAGGGGTGCTTCACCCCCGCGATCTCCTGCCCGCTCTCATGGCCCTTGCCCGCCACGGCCAGCACGTCGCCGGGGCCGAGCGCGTCGAGGGCCTTCGCGATGGCGTCCTCCCGCGCGCCGGCGTCCACCGCGTGGTCGCCGGCCCCGGCGAGCACGGCGGCGCGGATCGCGGCCGGGTCCTCGCTGCGGGGATTGTCGTCGGTCACCCAGACGCGGTCGGCGAAGCGCGCGGCCGCCGCGCCCATCAGCGGGCGCTTGCCGGGATCGCGGTCGCCGCCGGCGCCGAACAGGGCGTGCAGCTTCGCCCCCGGAGCGACATGCGGCCGCAGGGCGTCGAGCAGGCGTTCCAGGGCATCCGGCGTGTGGGCGTAGTCCACGTAGACGGCGGCGCCGTTGGGCAGCCTCGCGGCCAGCTCCATCCGGCCCCGGACGGGGGCGAGGCGGGGCAGCAGCGCCAGCGCCCGGGCGGCGTCCATCCCCGCCGCGACGGCCAGGGACAGGGCGACCAGGGCGTTGTCGGCCTGGAAGCGGCCGGGCACCGCCAGCTCGGCCTCGGCCGTCGCGCCGAAGGCGGCGACGGACAGCGCCTGGCCGGCGGGAAGGGCGCGGTGCGACAGCAGCCGCACCTCCCGTCCCACCTCGATCAGCCGGAGCCGGCGCTCCCGCGTCACGGCCCGGATGGCCGAGAGCGTCGCGTCGTCCATCCCGCCATGGGCCACGGCGGCCGCTCCCGGCGGCAGCAGCGTGTCGAACAGCCGCAGCTTCGCGGTGCGGTAGGCGTCCATCGTGCCGTGGTAGTCGAGATGGTCGCGCGTCAGGTTGGTGAAGCCCGCGGCCGCGAGCACCACGCCGTCGAGCCGCCGCTGGTCGAGCCCGTGCGAGGACGCCTCCATCGCCAAGTGCGTCACGCCGCCGCGCGCGAGGTCGGCCATGGCGGCGTGCAGCGCGACCGGGTCCGGCGTCGTCAGGCTCTCGCCGCGCGGGAAACCCTCCGCGATCAGGCCGAGCGTGCCGAGGGAGGCGGCGCGGGCGCCGTCGCGCGCCCAGAGCTGGCGCAGGAAATCGGCCGTGCTCGTCTTGCCGTTGGTCCCGGTGATGGCGACCGTCGTCGCCGGCTGGGCGCCGTGGAAGGCGGCGGCCAGCTTCGCCAGGGCGTGGCGCGGATCCTCCACCGTGAGGAGGGGCGTGCCTTCGGGCGCGCCGGCGCCCGGGCCGGCCAGCACGGCGACGGCACCGGCCGCGAGCGCGGCGGGCACGAAGCGCGCGCCATCCGCGCGCGTGCCCGGCAGGGCGGCGAACAGGAAGCCGGGGCGGACCTGGCGGCTATCGGCTGTCAGCCCGGCGATGTCCGCCGCGAGACCGATGGGCGGCAGCCCGGCGCGCCGGAGGAGATCATCGAGGCGCACGGTCGGTCCCCGACCAGTAGACCGGACGATGGAGATAGGAGGTGAGCGGCGGCTCCTCCGCCGAGGCGCGGCGGAGCATCCCGCCGGGCTCGAAGCCGGGGGGAACCAGGGCGGGGGCGGGCGAAGCCGGCCGTCCGCCGGGGCTGGCCGCGGGGCGCGGCGCGGGCGG
>JAIEOO010000248.1 GCA_019750475.1 Acetobacteraceae bacterium
GACGGGCCCGCCCGGCTTCACCCCGCCCCCGCCACCCCCGCCCCGTGGGCCGGTCGGTCCGCCCGGCCCGCCGCCGCGCGGCCGCGTCGTCTGGCAGGAGCCGGGCTGGCACTGGAACGGGCGGGACTATGTCTGGCGCGACGGCGGCTGGGTCGAGCGGCCGCGCCGGGCGGAATGGGTGCCCGGCCACTGGGAGGAGCGCCGGCGCGGCTGGGTCTGGGTGCCGGGACAGTGGCGATGAGCCTGCCGCGCGGGTAGGCTTCCCGCGTTCCAGGGGGTTCGCCCATGCGCCGCCGCGCCCTGCTCGCCACGCCTGCGCTGCTGGGCTCCGCCCCGGCGGGAGAGGTGGATCTGCTGCTGGTGCTGGCGGTGGACGCCTCGGGCTCCATCAGCCCGGACGAGTTCACCCTGCAGCGCGAAGGCTATGCCGAGGCGCTGGAGAGCCCGGCGGTGCTGGCGGCCATCGCGGCCCGCCGGCGGGGCATCGGCGTCGCCATGATCGAGTGGGGCAGCCCGGGCGGCGCCGCGACGGTCGTGGACTGGCACCGGGTGACGGACGCCGGCTCGGCCCGCGCGCTGGGGGAGGCGATCCTGGCCGCGCCCCGGAGCGCGCAGAGCTGGAACGCCATCGGGGACGCGCTGGTCCACGCGCGGGACCTGCTGCGCGCGGCGCCCTTCGCGGCGCCCGCGAAGGTGGTGGATGTCTCGGGCGACGGGCCGGACATGCGGGGCTTCGTGCCGGCGCCGCGGGCGCGGGACGCGCTGGTGGAACAGGGCGTCACCATCAACGCGCTGGCCATCGCGGCCGAGGGCACGATCACCCGCTTCGGTGAGCCGCTGGCGGAGCATTACCGGCACGGCGTCATCGGCGGCACCGGCGCCTTCGTGCTGACGGCCGAGGACCGGCGCGACCTCGCCCGCGCGCTGCGGGCGAAGCTCGTGCGCGAGATCGCCTGAGGCTGCCCCGCAAACCGGCTTCGCGGCTTTGCGGGGGCCGTTTGGTGCCCGGGTCTGGGCGGGTGCTCCGCGCAGCCGTGCCGCGGCCCGCGATCGGCGCCGAGGTTTCGACGGCGCGGCCCCCAACTCGCGATGCGGCGTCTCAGGCCGCCGCGGCGCGGATGCGCTCCAGCGCCTCGGCCCGGCCGAGGGCTTCGAGGGTGAGGTCGATCGGCGGGCTCATCGTGCTGCCGGTCAGCGCCACGCGCAGCGGCTGGGCGACGTCCTTCAGCTTGAGGCCCTTCACGTCGCAATAGTCGCGCAGCCAGTGCTCCAGGTCGGCGCGCTCCCAGGGCGCGGCCTCCAGGAACTCGGCGAGGTCGGCGAGGCGCGCCTTGGCCTCCGGCGTCAGCAGCGCGGCGGACTTGGCGTCGGGCGCGGGCGCGCCGTCGGTAACGGCGAAGGCCGCCGAGGCCGCGAGGTCCGCGAGCGTCTTCGCGCGCTCCTGCAGGGCGGGCATCAAGGCGCGCACGCGCTCGGCCTTGTCGGTGCCGAACAGCAGCCCGCCGGCGGAGAGGCGGTGCATCACCTCGGGCAGCAGCCGCTCGGGTTCCGCCTGGCGCAGATAGACGCCGTTGAGGTGGGTGAGCTTGGCGTAGTCCATGCGCGAGGCGGCGCGGCCGACGCCCGAGAGATCGAAGATCTGCTCGGCGCGGTCGCGCGGGATGATCTCCTCGTCGCCATGCCCCCAGCCGAGGCGCATGAGGTAGTTGCACACGGCCTCGGGCAGGAAGCCCTGCTCGCGGAACTCCAGCACGCTGACGGCGCCGTGGCGCTTCGAGAGCTTCGCGCCGTCGGCGCCGTGGATCAGCGGGATGTGGGCGAAGCGCGGCCGCTTCCAGCCCATCGCGTCGTAGACCTGGCACTGGCGGAAGGTGTTGGTCAGGTGGTCGTCGCCGCGGATGACGTGGGTGATGCCCATGTCGTGGTCGTCCACCACCACGGCGTGGAGGTAGGTGGGCGTGCCGTCGCTGCGCAGGATGATCATGTCATCGAGCTCGCTGTTGGCGACGCGGACGGTGCCCTGCACCTCGTCCTCCACCACCGTCTCGCCGTCGCGCGGCGCCTTGAGGCGGATGGCGAAGGGCTTTCCCTCCTGCTCGGGGCCCGGCTCGCGGTCGCGCCAGTATCCGTCGTAGCGCGGGGGGCGCTTCTCGGCGATCGCCTTCTCGCGCGCGGCCTGGAGTTCCTCGGGCGTCTCGTAGGCGCGGTAGGCCTTGCCGGCGGCGAGCAATTCGCGGGCGACCTCGGCGTGGCGGGCCTCCCGCCGCGACTGGAAGACCGGCGGCTCGTCCGGGGAGAGGCCGAGCCAGGCGAGGCTGTCGAGGATCTGCTGCACCGCTTCCTGGGTGGAGCGCTGCTTGTCCGTGTCCTCGATGCGCAGCAGGTACTGGCCCTTGTGCCGGCGCGAGAAGAGCGCGTTGAACAGCGCCGTGCGGGCGCCGCCGATGTGCAGGAAGCCGGTGGGGGACGGGGCGAAGCGGGTGCGGACGGTCATGCGCCGCGCATAACACAGGCCTGGACGCGGGGAGAGGCCCGAACCATGTCCGGGCTGCATGTCCATGGCCTCGCCTCGGCTGGCGGTCCCGACCCGCCTCGCCGCCCGGCTGATGGGCTTGGCGGAGGCGGAGCGGGGACGGCTGGCCCTGTGGCTGCCGGTCGCCATGATCGCGGGCGTCGCCGCCTTCTTCCACCCGCGCGCCGAGCCGGCCGCCTGGATCGCCTGGGCCGCGCTGCTGCCCCTGCCGCTCGCGCTGCTGGTCGCCCGCCGCTCCCTCGCGCTCGCCTAGGCGCTGGCGCTGCCGGGCGCGGCCGGGCTCGGCTTCGCGCT
>JAIEOO010000243.1 GCA_019750475.1 Acetobacteraceae bacterium
GCGGTTCGGGGAGGGGGCCGCGCAACGCGTCGCCCTCGCGCCGCCACGGCCCGTCATCCGGCCGCAGCGGCAGCGCCACGCCCTCGGCCACCCCGAGGACGCCGCCGCCCGGGAGGGCGCGGAACTGCGGGGTCAGTCCGCCTTCCGCCACAGGGCCTCCCCCAGCGCTTCGCCGTTGTCCGGCCCGCGGTCGGTCGGGCCGAGCGCCAGAACGCCACCCGGCCGCAGCAGCGCGAGGAGGCGGCGCAGCACGGCGGCGCGGGCCTCCTCCACCAGGTAGATCAGCACGTTGCGGCAGAACACGACGTCGAACGCGCCGAGATCCGGCGGCAGGTCGAGCAGGTTGGCGCGGCGGAAGCGGCAGGCCGCCATGATCACCGGGTCCGCCTGCCCGCCGGCGAACCAGGCGCGGCAGGCGGGCGGCACCCAGGCGAGCGAATCGCCGAGCCCGTCGGTGACGCGCCCGGTCCGCGCGCTGTCCAGCGCCGGGCGGCAGAGATCGAGACCCAGCACCTCCGCCGGGAACGCCCCCTCCGCCCGGGCCAGCGCCGCGAGGCTGAACGCCTCCTCGCCCGTGGCGCAGCCGGCCGACAGCAGGCGGAGCGGCCGCGCCTCCCCATGGGCGCGCGCCGCGAGGTCGGGCAGGGGCAGCGCCGCGAACTGCCCGGGGTGCCGGAACAGCCGCGTCTCCTGCACCGTCACCGCGTCGAGCAGCGCGGCCCAGGCCGGGTGGTCGGCGTCGGGCGGAACATCCGCGCAGGCCTCGCACAGCGCCGCGGCCCGCCGCAGGCGCCCGTCGAGGACGGGGGAGGGCGCGAAGCCCGCCAGGCGCGCCAGGGCCGCGCCGGCGAAGGCCGGGGGGTCCGTCGGGCGGCGGCCCCCGTCGGGCACGCTCAGCCCGCGCCGGCGACCGCCTCGGCGCGCGTGGCGAAGGCGGGGATGATCTTGTCGAAGCCGCTGATCTCGAACACCTCGCGCACGGCGGGCTGGAGCCCGACGACCGAGAAGCCGTGCCCGCCGGACTTGGCCTGCTTGGCCGCCTTCAGCAGCACGCGCAGCCCGGCCGAGGAGACGTAGCGCACGGCGGAGAGGTCCGCGATCACGCCGCCGCTGGCGAGCATCTCGGTCAGCTTCGCCTCGGTCGCGGCGGCGGTCGCCGTGTCCAGCCGGCCATCGAGCACGGCGATCTTCTGGCCGCCCTCGGTCGTCTCGGTGATCTCCATGCGTCGTCCTCTTCCTGCCTTGTCCGGCGCGATGATGCGCGGGTTATGCCCCGGCTGCCAGGGTGCATTCCAGACGGTTGCGGCCCTCGGCCGTGCGCTCGTAGCGCGCCGTGGCGCAGAGGCGACGCACGAGCATGACGCCGAGCCCGCCAGGGTCCCGGTCCTCGAGCGCCGCGTCGGTGTCGGGCTCGGCGCGGGACAGCGGGTCGTAGGCCGGGCCGTCATCCTCGACGGCGAGCCAGATCTCGTCCCCGGCCCGCGCCGCGGTGACGGCGAAGAAGGTCGCCCCCGCCGCGTGCATGACGACGTTGGCGGCGATCTCCTCGGCGACCAGATTCATCCGGCTGGCGACCGTCATGGGAATTTCATGCGTCTCGGCCCAGGCTTCGAGTCGGTCGAGGAGAACGCCGACGCTCTCGGCCGAGAGCGGCAGGGAAAGCCGCAAAATCCCGCCATCCGGGCTGTCCGGCATCGCCGCTCGTCCCCTCTGTCACCGCCGCCGGGCGAAGCTAGAGGAGAATGGCGGCGGCGGGAAACGTCCCTTGACCGGGCGCGGGCGCCCAGCGAACGAGGCGCCGCGCCGGCGGCGGGGTCGGAGATCGGATGCTGGACATCGTCGCCGGGCTGCTGGGCGGGCTCGGCCTGTTCTTCGTGGGGCTGCGCCAGCTGGGCGCGCAGTTGCAGGCGCTGGCCGGGCGGCGGATGCGCCAGGCCGTCGCGCTGGCGACGCGCGGTCCCTGGAGCGCCGGCGCTCTCGGCCTGATGCTCGGCGCGCTGACCCAGAGCAGCAACGCCGTCGCCGGCATCGCCGCATCGCTCCGCGCGGCCGACCTGATCGAGCCGCGCCGCGCGCTGCCGCTCGTCGCCTGGGCCAATGCCGGCACGGCGGGACTCGTGTTCCTGGCGAGCCTCGATCTCCGCTTCGCCGCCTTCTGGGTCCTCGGCCTCGCGGGGTTCGCCACCTGGTTCGGGCAGGCGCGGCTGCGGGCGGCCGCCGGCGTGCTGACCGCCATGGGGCTCCTCCTCCTCGGGCTCGGCCTGCTCAAGGCCAGCGCCGCGCCGCTGCGCGACCTCGACGCGGTGCGGGAGCTGCTGCTGCTGACGGGCGATGGGCGGCTCGCGCCGCTGGCGGCCGGCCTGCTGTTCGGCTTCGTCGCGCAATCGGCCTCCGCCGTGTCGATCCTCGTCATCACCCTGCACGGAGCGGCGCTGCTGACGCTGCCGCAGGCGACGGCGGCGGTGATCGGCGCCTCGATGGGCTCGGGGCTCGCCGTCTGGGCCATGTCGCGCGGCATGCGCGGCACGGCGCGGCAGCCCCTCGTGTTCCAGGCGGCGCTGCGGGTCGCGGGCGGTGCGGCCTTCCTCGCCCTGCCGGCGGCCGGCACGCTGCCCGCGGCGCTCCCCGTGCCGGACCCGCTGCGCCTCGCCGCCTTCTTCCTGCTGCTGCAGGCCGTGCCCGCGGCGATCGCCGCGCCGCTGCACCGCCCCATCCAGCGTCTGCTCGACGCCCGCGTGCCGCCGACGCCCGCCGAGGCCTTCGCCCGCCCGCGGCACATCTTCGCGCGCGCCGCGGAGGACCCGGCCTCCGCCCTCGCCCTGGTCGCGGCCGAGCAGCG
>JAIEOO010000293.1 GCA_019750475.1 Acetobacteraceae bacterium
CGCGACGAGGGGTGGGGCGACCTTCGCGCGCAGCGCGCACGCCGCCGGCACCATCCGCGACATTCCGGCGGGCGCCCCTCCGGGGTCGGGCGCGTCAGGCGGTCAGCCGGCGCGCCAGCGCCTCCACGTCCTCGCCGGCCGGGGAGGTCGGGTGGCGCGTCAGCAGCGGCGTCTGCCGCGAGATCGCCTCGGGCACGCGCTCGTCGAGCCGGAGGATCGCCGCCAGCGGGATGTCGCGGTCGAGGAACTGCGCGGCCGCGCGCCGCAGCGTCGCCGCCGCCCGCTTGCCCGCCGGCTGGTCCCGGGCCTGGTTGACGACGATCCGCGCATCGCCGTCCGGCCGGTCGCGGCCGTGCAGCTTGAGGACGGCGTAGGCATCGGTCAGGGCCGTGGGCTCCGGCGTGGTGACGACGAGGAGCGTGTCGGCGAGCGCCGCGAGGCGCCGCGTACCGGGGTCCACCCCGGCCCCCAGATCGAGCAGCACGACGTCCCAGTGCAGCCGCGCCTCGGCGAGCAGCGCGGTGAGCCGCTCCATCGCCGCATCGGACAGGGCGCCGAAGGAGCCGCTGCCCGAGCGGCCGGGCAGCACGTCGAATCCGCCCGCGTGGTGCAGGACCGCCTCGGCCAGGGTGGCCCGGCCGGCGAGGACCGCGACCATGTCCAGCTCCGGCCGCAGCCCCAGCTGCACGTCCACATTGGCGAGGCCCACATCGCCATCGGCCAGCAGGACGCTGCGGCCGGCGTGCGACATCGCCTGGGCGAGGGTGACGGCGAGCCACGTCTTGCCGACGCCGCCCTTGCCCGATGCGATGGCGATGAGCCGGCCTTGCTGTTGGGTCATGCCGTTTGTCCCTCCGGCGGGGCAGGTTCGAGGTGGCTGCGCCGGCGCAGGCGGGCCGCGAGCCAGGCGGGATCGAGCGGCCGCAGGCCGTCCACCGGCCCCGGCGCCGTCCCGGCTTCGGTCAGGAACAGCCGGGCCGCCGCGGCCGCGGCGAGGACCGAGCCGATGCGGCGGGTCACGTCGAAGCGCGTGGGCAGGAAATGCGTTGCGCCGAGGGCCGCGAAGGCGAGGGCCAGGTCGGCGGCCTCCGCCGCGTCGAGCCCCGCCGGCAGCACGAGGACGACGGCGGCCCGCACGGCGGCGGCGAGTTCGTGCAGCGTGCGCGCCTGGTCCTCGCGGAAGGGGTCGAGGCCGGGGGCGTCGATCAGCACCGGTTGCCCGGGCGCGGCGCGCGCGGCCGCCTTGGCCAGCGCCGCGGGCGTCAGCGCGACCGCGAGGGCCGTGCCCATCAGCCTTGCGTAGCCGGCAAGCTGCTCCGTGCCGCCGGCGCGCTCGCCATCGGCGCTGATGATCAGCGGCGCCTCGGCCCCGGTGAGCACGCGGCGCGCGGCGAGCTTGGCGCAGGTCAGCGTCTTGCCGGCGCCGGCCGGCCCGACCAGCAGGAGCGGCTGGCTCGCGTCGGGCAGCGGGGCGAAGCGCAGCGTCGCCTCCAGCGTGGCCTCGAGCGGGCCGGTGGACAGCCGAGCCGCGAGCGGCGCCGGCACGGCGTGGAAGGCGAGGGAGGCCGAATCGGGCGACGCCGCCGGCCGGCGCGGCGGCGGGGCGACCAGCAGCGGCTCGTCCGGGTCTTCGTCCTCGTCCTCGATCCCGGCCGTCAGCTCCACCCCGCCGCGCATGGGCCGGCTGGAGAGCAGGACGGCGTCGGGTCCCATCTCGACGCGGAGCGTGCGCATGGCCTCGGCCATGCTCGAAGCGCGGATGACGCGAAGCCGCATGGCGCTACACCTGGCTCAGCACGCGGATGCGCGCACGGGGATGCAACTCGCCCTGGGCCAGGACCGGCGTCGTCGGGCGCAGCCGCTCGACGACGGCGCGCAGGTGCGGGCGGATCGTGCCCGAGCACACGAGCGCCGGCGCCTCGCCGCGGGCCCCGGCGGTGTCCAGCTCCTCGCGCAGCCGGGCCACGAATTCGGAGAGCCGCGACGGCGCCATGGCGAGCTGCCGCTCCTCGGCGGGGCCGACGAGCGATTCCTGGAACGCGGCCTCCCATTCCGCGCCGAGCGCGATGAGCGGCACGTAGCCCTCGGGTGAGAGCACGCTCTCGGTGATCTGGCGCGCCAGGCGCTGCCGGACGGCGCCGAGCAGGGCCGGCATGGCGCGCGCCCCGGCGTTCAGCGCGTCCTGGATGCCTTCGAGGATGGTCGGGAGGTCGCGGATCGAGACGCGCTCCGCGAGCAGCGCCTGCAGCACGCGCTGAACCAGGCCGAGATTGGCCTGCGCCGGGATCAGGTCCGACACCAGGCGGCGATGCTCGTCGGGCAGCGCGTCGAGCAGGCGCCGCGTCTCGGCGTGGGACAGCAGCTCGGAAAGGTTGTCTCGCACCACCTCGGTCATGTGGGTGGCGAGCACGCCGGCCGCATCCACGACGGTGCAGCCGCGCGCCAGCGCCTCGGCCTTGCGGTCCTCCTCGATCCAGGTCGCGGGCAGGCCGAAGGCCGGCTCGTTGCAGCGCTCGCCCGGCAGGTCGGGGGCGCCGCCCGAGGGATCGATGGCGAGGTGCATGGGCGGGCGCAAGGTGCCGCGTCCCGCTTCCACCTCCTTCACGCGGATCGCGTAGCCGTCCTTGGGCAGGCTCATGTTGTCCTGAACCCGGACCGCGGGCAGCAGGAAGCCCATCTCGGCCGCGAGGCTGCGCCGCAGCGCCTTGATCTGCTCGGTCAGGCGGGGCGCGTCTCCGGTCGCGAGCGAGAGCAGCCCGTAGCCGAGCTCGACCCGCAACGCGTCGATGCGCAGGGCCTCCGCCGCCTGCGGCTCCTCGCCGGGCGGCGCCGCGGCCTCCGGCGCCGGCGGCGCTTCGGGCGCGGCACCGGGCC
>JAIEOO010000083.1 GCA_019750475.1 Acetobacteraceae bacterium
AGCGGGGGCGGCCGCGGCAACCAGCAGGGCCCGCCGGTTGAGGTCACTCATGCGCATCTCCTGGCGGCGTTCCCGATAGCCCGGCGGCGGGCGGACGCGCAACGGCGCGGCCCGCCGCCACGCCCCGGCTTCGGCGGTGTCAGGCCGCTTCGGGCGCCACCCGGTCGAGGAAGGCCCGCGCCTCCGCCCGCAGGGCCGCGAGCCGCGCCGGATCCATCTTCCGCAAGGTGGCGAGCGGCATGGCCATGCGCGGGTTGTTGCCGAAGCGATCGGCGTGGCGGGCGATGAAGTCCCAGTAGAGGTGGTTGAAGGGGCAGGCGCGCGCCCCGGTCGCCTGCTTCACGTCGAAGCGGCAATGGCGGCAATGGTCGCTCATGCGGTTGATGTAGGCGCCCGACGCGGCATAGGGCTTCGACGCCATGACACCGCCATCGGCGTGCAGCGCCATGCCGTGGGTGTTGGGCAGTTCCACCCACTCATAGGCGTCCACGTAGACCTGGAGGTACCAGCCGTTCACCTCGGCCGGGTCGATCCCGGCGAGCAAGGCGAAGTTGCCCGTCACCATGAGGCGCTGGATGTGGTGGGCATAGGCCCGGTCCCGCGTCTGGGCGACCGCCGCGTCCAGGCAGCGCATTCCCGAATCGGCGCTCCAGTAGAAGCCGGGCAGGCGGCGCGTGGCGCCGAGCGCGTTCAGCTCGCGATAGGCCGGCATCCGCAGCCAGTAGAGGCCGCGGACATATTCCCGCCAGCCGAGGATCTGCCGGACGAAGCCCTCGACGGCGTTGAGCGGCGCCCGCCCCTCGCGCCACGCCGCCTCGGCCGCCGCGCAGGCCTCGCGGGGCAGCAGCAGCCCGCAATTCATCGCGCCCGACACCAGGGCGTGGAACAGCGTCGCCTCCCCCTCCGCCATGGCGTCCTGGTAGTCGCCGAAGCGGGCGAGGCGGCGGGCGACGAAATCCGCCAGCGCCTCCCGCGCCTGCGCCGCCGTCACCGGCCAGTCGAACCCGTCGAGGCGGCCGAAATGGTTGCCGAAGCGGCGCGCCACGAGGGCCAGCACCTCGCGCGTGATGTCGTCCGGCGGGAAGGAAGGCGGCTTCGGCGGGAACACGTCCTCGGGCAGGCGCTGCCGGTTCTCGGCGTCGAAGTTCCAGCGACCGCCCTCGGGCTCCTCGCCGTCCATCAGCAGGCCCGTCTTCCGCCGCATCTCGCGGTAGAAGAACTCCATCCGCAGCTGCTTCCTGCCGTGGGCCCAGCGGCGGAACCAGGCGAGGTCGCAGAGGAAGCGGTCATCCTCGCGGATGTCGAGCGGCACCCCGGCCGCCTCCTCCCAGCCTTCCATGTCGCGCAGGACGCGCCATTCGCCCGGGAAGGTGGCCACGATCCCGGCGGGCCGGTGGCGCGCGACGGCGCGCAGAACCTCGGTGCGGAAGGAGTGGGTGTTCTCCGGATTGTCGAGCGCCACGTAGTCCACCCTCACGCCCTGGGCGCGCAACTCCGCGGCGAAGTGGCGCATGGCCGAGAGGATCAGGGCGATCTTCTGCGGGTGGTGCGGGACGTAGGTGCATTCCTCCTGCACCTCCATCATCAGCACCACGTCCCGCGCCGGGTCGAGGTCAGCGAGGGCCGAGAGCGCGTGGGAGCACTGGTCGCCCAGGACGATGCGAAGCGTGGGAGCGGCGGTCATGTCCGCCGGTAGGTGATGCGGCTCCCGTCATCGCCAATGGTGTCGAAGCCGATCCAGTTGCCGGCGGCGTCGTAGCGGAGATCGGCCTCGATCTCGCCGCGGCAGCGCCAATGGATCACGCCCCCGGCTTCCTGCGCGCGTTCGAAGGTCACGCGCAGCAGCTGGCCCGTCGTCGTGCCGAAGACCGGGACGCGGCCGAAGCGCTGCGGCTCCCACCAGGACAGGGGCGCGGCATCGGCCGCGAGCCGCACCTCCCCCTGCGGCCCCCGCACCACGACCGCGCCGGGAACCGCCTCGCCCGAGACCTCGACGATGCGCCCGTTGCGGTTGAGGCGCGAGGTGACGGAGCGGAAGCGCCCGCCCTCCGTCACCTCGGTGTAGCGGTGCTCGTAGCGGTAGACGACGATCCCCATGAGGCGGGGGGCGGCGCTGAAGTCGCTCTCCACCGTCTTCGTCCCGCCCTGCGCCGTGACCCGCAGGGTGTGGGTGCCCACCTGCATGTCCCCGTTGCGGATGACGGCGAAGCTCGCGCCCGCGGTCTGGGCGCGGCCCGTGCCCGGGAGGAGCGCGCCGGCGAGGAGCGGCAGGTGTCGACGCTGGATCATGCTGGGTCCTTCAGGATCTGCCCCGGAGGGTCGAACGCCCGCCATCCACGCCGATCACCTGCCCGGTGATCCAGCCCGCGGCGGGGGAGAGCAGGAAATCCGCGAGGGCGGCCGCGTCCTCCGCCTCGCCGAGGCGGGGGATGGGGTGCTGCCGGGCGATCGCCTCGGCCATGGCGGCGTTGCGCGTCAGCGGCTCGGCGATGCCGGTCCGGGTCAGGCTGGGCGCGATGCAGTTGACGCGGACCGGGGCGAGCTCGGCGGCGAGCGCCACCGTCAGCCCCTCGACCGCCGCCTTGGCCGCCGCGATCGCCGCGTGGTTGGCGAAGCCGGCCCGCGCCGCGACCGAGGAGAACAGCACCACCGCCCCCTGCCCCGCGGCCAGGCCCGGCGCCGCCGCCTGGACCGCGAGGGCCGCGCCGGCGGCGTTCAGCCGGAACGCCTCGGCGAGGTCCGCCTCGGTCGTCCGGGCGAGCGGCTTCAGCACGATGGAGCCGACGCAGTAAGCGAGCCCCGCGATCGGGCTGCCCGCCGCCGCGATGGCCGCCCGCAGCGCGGCCGCGTCCGTCACGTCGGCCACGGCCGTCGTCGCGCC
>JAIEOO010000304.1 GCA_019750475.1 Acetobacteraceae bacterium
GCCCGCGGTCGAGCGCCGCGCGCAGCGCGTCCACGGCGCCGATGCGCTGCACCCGCGCGGCCTGGGCCGCGCCCTCCTGCGTCACCCGGCCTTCGAGCGACTGGAGGCGCTGCGCCAGGGCCTGCTCGGCCTGCACCCGCTGCGTGAAGGCGGCTTCCAGCTCGCGCCGGGCCTCGGCCGCGCGCTGCTCCGCCGCCTGGCCGAGGCCGGCGAGGCGCTGCGCGGCGGCCTGGGACTCGGCGGCGATGCGCCCCTCCAGATCGCGCTGCAGCGCCTGCACCTGCTCGGCCAGCTGGCGCTGGGAGGCGTCGCGCTGCGCCAGGGCCTGCTCGACCAGGCGCTGGGCCTCGCCGAAGGTGGCCTCGGTCGCCCGTTCGATGCGCATGATCCGCTCGGCCAGCGCCTGGTCATTGGCCTCGGTCTGCGCGAAGGCCTGCTGGAGCGCGGCCTGCGCCTGGCTGAGCGCGCGGGCCACGCCCTCCTCGATGCCGCGCCGCGCATCCTCGACGCGGGCGTTGGCCTCGCGCTCCAGCTCGGCGCGGGCGCCTTCGATGGCGGCGAGCCGCTGGGCCAGCGCCGCATCCGGCGCCGCGCGCTGCGCCAGGGCGGCTTCGGCCGCCTCCAGGCGCTGGCGGATGTCGGGGTCGAGCGCCGGGCGGGCCGCCAGCTCCTCGAGGCGCCGGGCGAACTCGGCCGAGCGGTCCGGCGCGGCCGCGGCGGTGGCGGGCGGGGTGCCGGGGGCCGCGGCCTGCTGCGCGGGACGCGCCGTGAGCCAGAGCAGCGCCAGGATGAGCACGAGCGCCGCGCCACCGATCGCGACCCAGGCGGGATCGAGCGGCCAGGGCGCGGGCTTCGGCGCCCGGGAGGGGTTGTTCTGGCTCATGGTGTTCCCAGCATCTCCAGCAGCGAGTCCTGATCCGGCCGGGGGGCGGCGCGGATGTTCCGCCAGGCGCAAAGGCCCGACAGCGTGGCGGCGACGCGCGGGCTGATGGCCAACGCCTCGACACCGGCGAGGGCCGGCAGCAACCCGGCATCTCGCACCTGCACCATGCTACAGCTTGCACTGCGCGGCGAGAAGAACAGGGCCAGCCGGACGCGACCTTCGCGCAACGGAGATGCGGCGGCCTCGGGCAGGGCGGGGGCCGGTTCGGCGCCGTAGACGACCCGGCGGATCACGGCGAAGCCCCGGGCCCGCAGGCGTTGGGCGAGATCGAGCGAGTAGCCGCGCCCGACGGCCAGCAGCAGAGGTCCGTCCTGCGGCCGCAAGGATCGGGCGACCAGCGCCGTCAGCGCCGCCGCGTCCCCCGTCGCCGCGGTCACCCGGGCGAAGCCCCGGCGCCGCGCTTCCTCGGCGGTCGCCTCGCCCACGGCGAAGACGGGCACCGGCCAGGGGGCGAGGGCGCGCGCCGCGGCGCGGCTCGGCAGCAGCAGGGCCTGGGCCCGCGACGGGGCGGCGAAGGGGAGGGGACGCAGCACGAGGGCAGGGGCCAGGACAGGGTCCCATCCCAACGCGGCGATCTTCGCCGCCGTTTCGGCCGCCCCGGGTTCGGGGCGCGTCACGAGCACCCCGCGCGGGGCGTCGCGCCCGACCGGCATCGCTGTCTCGCTCATGCCTCGAGCCTAGCCTGACCGGGCCGCTTCGCCGCCCCGGGGATGCGCGGGTCAGCCGTGATCGAGCCGGGACGCGCCCGCCGTCAGCTCTCCGCGCGGATGTTGTTCGCGCGGACCACCTCGCCCCAGCGGCGGTAGTCCTGGTCCATCATCCGGGCCATGTCGGCCGCGCTGCCGCCGCCGGGCTCGTCGCCGCGGCTCGTCATGCGCTCGCGGGTGGCGGGGTCGCGCAGGGCTTCGTTGAGGGCGGCGTTGAGCCGCGTCACCACGTTGTCCGGGGTGCCGCGCGGCGCGAAGAGGCCGATCCAGGCGTAGAACACGAAGTCCTGCAGCCCCTGCTGCGCCCCCGTCTGGATGGCCGGGAAGGCGGGGGAGGGCTCGCGGCCCGTCGCCAGCACGCCGCGCAGCTGGTTCGCCTGCAGGAAGGGCGCGACGACGGAGGCGCCGTCGAACATGAGGCTGAAGCGGCCGGCGATGAAGTCCTGCATGGCCGGGCCCGAGCCGCGATAGGGGATGTGCTCCATGGCCGGGCGGCCCAGGCGCTCCCGCAGCAGCTCCATCGCGATATGGGAGAGGCTGCCGGCGCTGGCCGAGCCGTAATTGATGCTGCCGCGCGGCTGGCGCGCGATCCACTCCCGCAGCTGCGCCAGGTTCGAGACATTCATGGATGGGTGCGAGCAGAGGATCAGCGAGGACTGCAGCGCCAGGCCGATCGCCGCCATCTCCCGCGGGTCGATCGTCATGCCGTCCATGGTGTGGGGATTGATCGCCATGGGCGAGGCGTTGCCGGCCAGGATGGTGTAGCCATCGGGCCGGGCGCGCATGACGGCCTCGGTGCCGATGTTGCCGCCGGCGCCGCCGCGGTTGTCGATCACCACGGACTGGCCGAGGGCCGCCTGCATGCCGTTCTGGATGACGCGCGCCGCGAAGTCCGTCTGCCCGCCGGGCGGGAAGCCGACGATCAGGGTGATCGGACGTGTCGGGTTCCAGACGTTCTGGCCCCAGACGGCCGGTGCGGCGAGGCCCGTGGCGACGAGGCCGAGGGTGGTGCGGCGGGCGATCGGACGCATGCGGCTTTCCTCCATTTTGCCCTTCTGTAACGCGGCCCCATCACGAGGGCCAGCGCGGCGGCAGCCCCTCGGCCGCGCCGCGCGACGTCGCTCTCAGTTCCGGGCCGGCTGGGGATCGGCCGCCGGGGTCTGGCGGGCCCGCTCCAACTCGGACTGCGCCGCCTGGAGCTGCGTGCGGAGCGCCGCCGCCTCGCGCTGCGCGGCCTC
>JAIEOO010000387.1 GCA_019750475.1 Acetobacteraceae bacterium
GGCAGGGCGGCGAGGTGCAGCGCCCGCGCGGCGGCGGCGGCGGAGAGGCCGGGCGGCAGGGGAACCTCCGTCTGGGCCCAGATCCCGCCGGTGTCGATCCGCGGGGTGAGGGCGTGGACGGTGACGCCCGCGGCGCCCTCGGCCAGGGCGTGGAAGGCCGGGATCGGGCCCCGGTGGCGCGGCAGCAGCCCGGGGTGGACGTTGATCCCGCCCCGCCGCGGCAGGGCGAGCGTGGCGGCGTCGAAGATCCGGTCGAAATGGAAGGACAGGATCAGCTCGGCGCCGGAGTCGCGGATGGCGGCGCGGGTCGCGGGCGCGTTCACGTCGGTGACCGTCAGGGACGGGATGCCGCGCGCGCGGCAGAGGGCCGAGAGCTTCGGGCCCGGGGCGTTGGCGAGCGTCGGCAGGGCGAACTGGCTGAAGAGGTAGGGCAGCAGCCCCGGCCCGCCGCGCCGCAACGCGCGCAGCGTCGTCCGCGTGGTGGCGAAGGGGTTCGACCGTCCGACGAGGGCGATGCGGTCGGCATGGCGCTCGGCGAAACGGAGGACGGCCTCGGCATTGGCCGCGCCTTCCAATGTGAACAGGGCGATCCGCAAGGTGAGCAACCCCTTACAGGGCGCCGGGCGAAGGGCAACCCGGCGCGGGGGTCTCAGCCGCTGGCGGCGACCGCGTCCTTCAGCGCGTCGAGGGTGGCGGCGATGTCCGCCTCCGTGTGCTCGGCGGAGAGGAAGAAGCGCACCCGCGCCGCGTTGTCCGGCACCACGGGGAAGACGATGGCCTGGGCGTTGACCCCGCGTTCGAACAGCAGGTCCGACACGCGGCCGGCGCGCATGGAGGCGCCGAGGATCACGGGGACGATGCCGACCCCGGCCGAGGTGCCGACATCGAAGCCGGCCTGGCGGGCGCCGTCGCGCAGCAGCGTCGCGTTGCGCTGCAGCCGCTCGACCCGCCAGGGCTCCTCCTGCATGAGGCGGAGGCAGGTTTCGGCCGCGGCGGCGAGCGGCGGCGAGAGCCCCACGGAATAGACGAAGCCGGGCGCCGAATGGCGCAGCATGTCCACCAGGGCGTGGGACCCGGCGATGTAGCCGCCGCAGGCGCAGAGCGTCTTCGACAGCGTCCCCATCCAGATGTCCACGTCCGCGCCCGCGATGCCCGACGCCTCGAAGGAGCCGCGGCCGGTCGCGCCGACGACGCCGAGCGCGTGGGCCTCGTCCACCATCAGCCAGGCGTCGTGGCGGCGGGCGATCTCCACGTAGCGCGCGAGGTCCGGCACCGTGCCGTCCATCGAATAGTGGCCCTCGATCAGCAGCAGCGCCCGGTTGTGGCGCGAGCGCTCGGCGCGGAAGGCGGCGTCGGCCGCCTGCCAGTCGTCATGCGGGAAGGCGACGCGCTTCGCGCCCGAGAGGCGCACGCCTTCCGTGCCGGAGTTGTGCACGTACTGGTCGTGCACCACGAGGTCGCCGGGGCCGAGCAGGTGGCCGATGACGGTGACGTTGGTGGCGTGGCCCGAGACGAAGGTGATCGCGTCCTCGACGCCGTAATTGGCGGCGAGCCGGGCTTCGAGGGCGGCGTGCAGCGGCCGCTCGCCCGAGACGAGGCGCGAGGCGCTGGCCGAGACGCCGTAGCGGCGGATGGCGTCGGACGCGGCCGCGGCCACGCGCGCGTCCCCGTTGAGGCCCAGGTAGTTGTAGCTCGCGTAGTTGACGTAGTCGCGGTTGCCGATGCGGGTGTGCCCGCCCGCGATGCCCTCATGCGTGCGGAAGAGGGAGTTGCTGACGCCGGCGGCGGCGGCGGTGGCGCGGATCGTCGCGATCTCCCGCGCGGCGGGCAGCGTCGCGAAGTCGCGGGCCGAGGCGGGCTGGGCGGCGACGGCGGGCGCGGGGGCACCGCCCCGCCCGGCCATGCGGGAGAGCAGGGCGGCCCGCGCGTCCTTGGACAGGCCCGTGGACGTCATCGCCCGATCCTCATCGCCCGACCCTCATCGCGCGGCCTCCGGCCGGATGCTCATTCCGCGGCCTCCGGCCGCAGGCCGTCATAGAGGCGGCGGCTCAGCGCCTCGACCGTCAGGCCGTCATTCACCGCGCTCATCGGCAGGTCGACGGCGAAGCGGCGCTCGAGGCCGGTGCGCAGCTCGATGCCGCCCAGGCTGTCGAGGCCGAGGCGGTTCAGCGGCGCCTCGCGCGGGATGGCGTTGGCGGGCAGGCGCAGGATGCGCCCGACCTCGCGCGCGATGGAGCGGCGCAGCAGCTCCATGCCTTCCTCGGCGGTGAGGTTGGCGAGCGTCGCCCGCAGGTCCTCCTCCTCCCCGTCGGAGGCGGCCTCGCCCGCGACCGCGGCGAAGCCGGGCTCGGCGAGGAGCGGCAGGGTGGCGCGGGCGCTCTTCCACTCGACGCGGGCGGCGCCGGCGACGGGCAGGCCCGAGGCGAGGAGGCCGGGCAGGGCGTCGAGCGTCTCGGCGGCCGACAGGGCCACGGCGCCGAGGCGGCGCGAGAGGTCGGCGGCGTCGCCCTCGGCCGCGGCCAGCACGCCGGCGTCGGCGATCGGGCCCCATTGCACGGCGAGCGCCGGCAGGCCCTCGGCCTGGCGGGCGCGGGCCAGCGCCTCGAGGCCGGCATTGGCCGCGACGTAGGCCCCCTGGCCGGGCGAGCCGACCGGGACCGTCGCCGAGGAGAACATCAGGAAGAGCGAGAGCGGATCGCGCCGCGTCAGCCGGTCGAGCAGCTGGGCGCCGGTCACCTTGGCGCGCCAGACCGTCGCCAGGTCCGCCTCGGTCAGGTTCGCGGCGGTGCCGTCGCGGAACACGGCGGCGGCGTGGACCACGCCCCCGAGCGGGCCCCAGGCCGCGCGGATGTCGTCGAGGGCGCGGGCGAGGCTCGCCTCGTCGGAGGCGTCGGCCGCGAGGATGCGCGCCTCGGCGCCGAGGGC
>JAIEOO010000437.1 GCA_019750475.1 Acetobacteraceae bacterium
TGCGACGGCGGACGCGGTCGTTCGCCGGCCGGGCGATCGCGCGGCGCCTCCTGCGCGGCGGCGGGCGCCGCGAGCGCGAGGAAGCCGGCGATCAGCCCGCGCCGGCGCATGGCTCAGCCCTCGCCGCGGCCCTTGCCCGCGGCAGCGATGCCCTCGGCCACGGTCTCGCGCAGCCTGGGGTGCAGGAACGGGTTGGCGGCGACGAGGCTCGCCTGCTCATAGGCGTCGCCGCCGTCGGGGGCGGTGACGTAGCCGCCCGCCTCCTTCACCAGGATGATGCCGGCGGCGATGTCCCACTTGTTGAGGTCGAGCTCCCAATAGCCGTCGTAGCGGCCGGCCGCGGTCCAGGCGAGGTCGAGCGCGGCCGAGCCGAAGCGGCGCACGCCCGAGACCTGCGGCATGAGGCGCGCGAGCGTCTGGAGGAACTCGCCCTTGCGGGGGATGGAGCCGAAGGGGATGCCGGTCGCGAACAGGGCGTCGCGCAGCTCCCGCCGGCCGGAGACGCGGAGGCGCTTGTCGTTGAGATAGGCGCCCATCCCCTTCTCGGCCCAGAAGAGCTCGTCGGCGGCGGGGTTGTAGATGACGCCCGCCATGATCTCCCCGCGGCCGTCGGGCAGGCGCTTCTCGATGCCGACGCTGATCGCCCAGTGCGGGATGCCGTGGAGGAAGTTGGTGGTGCCGTCGAGCGGGTCCACCACCCAGCGCCACTCCCAGTCGTCCCGGCCATGGGTGCCGCTCTCCTCCATCAGGAAGGCGAAGTTGGGCCGGGCACGGGAGAGTTCGGCGCGCAGCGCCTCCTCGGCGCGGAGATCGGCCTGGGAGACGAAGTCGCCCGGTCCCTTGGCCGAGACCTGGAGCGTCTCGACCTCGGTGAAGTCGCGCAGCAACCGCCGCCCGACCTTGCGGACCGCGTTGACGACGACGTTGAGGGCAGGGGAGAGGCGAGGGGAGGCGCCGGACATGTGTTCCGCGTTCCTGATGTCTGGCCGCTCAAGGCGGCCGGCGGCGCGACAACGCGCCCTGTCCACTGGCCCGCGGCGAGACCCGGACGGGCTTTGCCCGGCCGGGAGCGCCCCCGCGGAAGAAAAGCCCCCATAACGGGGCCCCCGCGACGGTTTTCGCCAGAGCGCAGCGCAGCGAAGCGCCGGCGAAAACCGTCGTGGGGAAAAGCTACCCCTTGGCCCGCTCGACGTAGGACGCGTCCTCGGTGCGGACCACGATGCGCTCGCCGGCGGTGATGAAGGGCGGCACCATGGTCTTCACGCCGTTCGAGAGCACGGCCGGCTTGTAGGAGGAGGAGGCGGTCTGCCCCTTCACCACCGGGTCCGCCTCGGCGATCTCGAGCGTGACGGTCTCGGGCAGGTCCATGGAGACGGGGTCGCCCTCGATGAGGCGGACATTCACCGTCATGTTGTCCTGCAGGAAGGGCAGGCGGTCGCCCAGGATGGCGGAGGGGACCGTCGTCTGCTCGAAGGTCTCGGGGTCCATGAGGACCAGGTTCTCGCCATCGGCGTAGGAGTAGGTGAACTCCTTGTCCTCGGTGGACAGGCGTTCCACGGTGTCCGCCGTGCGCCAGCGCTGATCCTTCTTGGCCCCGGTCTTGATGTTCCGCATCTCGACCTGGATGACCGCGGCGCCCTTGCCCGGGATCATGATGTTCTGCTTGAGGATGGTGTACCGCTGGCCCTCGAACTCGATGACCATGCCGGCGCGCATCTGGTTGGCCTGCATCTTCGCCATGTGGCGGGCGTCCTTGGAAGCTGTGTCTTTCGGTGAGGGGCGGGGGTTACACCCTTGGCCCAAGCGGGGCAACATGCTGGGCAACCTGCCGGGCAGGCTTCCGGCATGGCCGTCCTGCCGGAAGCGCTGCCGGCAGGGGTTGCGGCGCGAGGGCGAATGGCCTTAGAGGGGCGCGCCCGCGGCGAGGAACCCTCGGCGCGGCGACCACGGCGCGCTGCTGTAGCTCAGTGGTAGAGCACTCCCTTGGTAAGGGAGAGGTCGAGAGTTCAATCCTCTCCAGCAGCACCAGCCCCGCCCCAGAAACACGACCGGCGAGCCGTCTCTGATTTTGCCTGAGGCCACATGGCGGCCATCAGCACCTCCGAGCGCCTACCACAGGCCGAAGCGCCGCTTAGGTTTCGAGTTTGCCTTCGCTACAGCGTAGGGTACCACGTCCTCATAAAACTCGACGTGATTGAAGTTTTTTCTTCGCGCATAGACTAATCGCTCGTACGGCATTTTTCCATGACCCTCGAAATGACATATTAGGTGTGGGAAGTTATAATATTCATCTCCGTCCCAATCGATAGCTTCGATACTTTCAAAGCGCACTTCGCCAATAAGCATGAGTGTCTCACAAGGTATACTTTCGCCCTCGCGTCTTGCGTGCCGCCAGCCACAAGCAGGGTCCTCGGTCAAGCTATGCCAGCCGAGCCCAATTTGGACGCCACGGTGATACGTGCCGAGAAGGCCAGCCCGAAACCATGGACTTATCCCCTTCTCGCGTTCGTTGACCGTCGGATAGTCGTTTATTCTCGCGAGGTCGCGAATGATAACGTCACGTGCCTTACCCAAACCTTTCGCGCGCCGCCGTGCGATTTCATCCTCGATTTCGGTTTTCCATCTCTGACGCCTTTCAATAATTTCCTCTGGTGTAAGCCGGCTAGCCCGCTTTTTGAAAATACGGCGGAGTAGTAGGGCGATGTCCCGCAAAAAGCTGTAAGAAAACCAGTCGAGCATCGGCTCGGTCCAGTGCTAGGGTGGGTTCGTGGCTGGGCGCCGTTTCACACACTACAACGTACTCTGTGTTATCGCGACAGACTTCGGCGAGCCGACGACTGCGGCCGGATGGTGCTTCTAGAGCCTTTTCACATCGTCCGTGGATAAGCTGAGTGTGCGATGTAGTTGGCGCACTCGGCTGGGGAGAAGCGGG
>JAIEOO010000428.1 GCA_019750475.1 Acetobacteraceae bacterium
GCTCGCCTGCACCCGGCCGGGCGCGGGCCCGGCCATGCCGCGCCGGGCCGAGACCGACGCGCTGGCGACGTAAGGCGCCCGGCGGAACGCGGCGTCGCATCCGAGCGGCGCATCCGGGCGGCGCCGCCGCGGCGGCACGGATCAGCCGGCGGAAGCCGGGCGCCGAGCGCCGCTCCGCCAGACCGCGAAGCGGTTCTGCGGGGACCGCTCAGGCTTTCTCGCCCAGGTCCCACCACATGCCGGCGAAGGCCAGCAGGCCCTCCCGCGCGGGGCCCGGCAGCAGGTGCTCGTCCGGGCCGTGCTGCTTGCAGCCATTGTAGCTGTGCGGCACCCAGACCAGCGGCACGCCCAGGTGATCCACGAAGACGTCGCCCGGCAGCCCGCCGGAGGAGTTGGGGATCACCTGCACCCGCTTGCCGAGCGACGTCTCCATGCTGTCGCGCGCCCAGACCACCCAGGGATGGTCGGGGGCGGTGCGGCTCGCCGGCATGCGGATGGCGGCGTTCTCGATCCGCACGGCCTGCAGCCCATGCGCGTCGAGATGCGCGCGCAGCGCCGCCTCGAACCCGGCCGGGTCGCTGTCCACGGTGTAGCGGATCTGGCAGTGCGCCCGCGCATCGGGCGCCACGGCGTTCACCGGGTTCTCCGGCCGGCCGCTCGTCATCGCCAGGATGATCAGGCTGTTCCAGCCATAGATCTTCTCGGCCGAGGTCAGGCCCGGCTCGCCCCAGCCCTCGTCGATCGTCGCCGCCTCGCCGCCGCCGCCCACCGGGCAGCCATCCAGCACGCCGCGCACCGCGGCCGGCACGCCGTTCCGGGGCAGCCAGTCGCGCACCAGGATCTTGCCGTCGCGGTCCATCATGGTGCCGATGGCGTGGGCCAGGATCACCGCCGGGTCGGTCGTCAGCCCGCCCCAATGGCCGGAATGCACCCCGCCGTCGCGCAGCTTCACGACGAGGTCGAAGTGGAAGGTGCCGCGCGTGCCGGTCGCGATGGTCGGCACCTCGGGCATGACGCGCGGCCCGTCGGAGGCGATCAGCGCGTCGGCCGCGAGCATCCGGGCATGGGCCGCGACGAATTCGCGCAACCCGCGCGACCCGCGCTCCTCCGCCATCTCGATGACGAGCTTCACGTTGCAGCCGAGCTTGCCGCCGCGCTCCTCGAGCACGGCCTCCAGCGCCATGAGGTTGATCGCGTGCTGGCCCTTGTTGTCGGCCGTGCCGCGGCCGTACCAGCGCCCGTCGCGCTCGACCAGCCGCCAGGGCTCGAGGCCCGCGGACCATTGGTCGTCCAGGCCGCGCACCGTGTCGCCATGGCCGTAGAGCAGGATGGTCGGCCGGGCCGGGTCCTCGATGCGCTCGGCGGTCAGGATGGGGCCGAAGCCCGGCACCGGGTTGTCGTGGATGCGCACGCCGAAGCCCAGCCGCTCCGCCCAGGGGCGGATCCCCGTGTCGAGATACTGGCCGAGCGCCGCGTCGAAGGCCGGGTCCTGCGCGGTGGACGGAATCGCGACGAGCTCCGCGAGGCGGTCCTTGAGCCGCCCCTCGTCGAACATCGCCGCGGCGCGCGCCAACGCACCCGTCCGCGAGCCTGCACCCGTCATTCCCATCTCCCTACGAGCTCCCGATTCCGTCAGTGTCCGCCGGGCACCCGCCTTCCCACAAGCCCAGGCTTCTCGCGCCCAGCCCCGATCGCCGGCAGGCCGCCCGCGGCGGGGCCTTCCCTCCGTGGCATTGCTCGGGCGCGATCGGCGCAGGCGGAAACGGCGGACCGGCGCCGTCCCGGGGCCGTGCGCCTCAGGGCGGCGGGTGCTCGGCGAGGAAGCGCAGCCGCGCCGCGATCTCCGGCACGCGGAGCGGATCGACCGCGGCCCCGAAGAGCCGCAGCGCGACGTCCGGCCCGTTCGGCAGCGGCACGGCCAGCCGCAGGTCGAGCGTCCCGCGCAGCAGGTCGAGCGCGCCGCCGAGCGTCGCGGCCGCGCCGCCCTCGGCCGTCAGCTCCGTCCCGTCGAGCGTCGCGATCCCGTGACGCAGCGCGAGCCGCAGGGCCGCGCGGTCGAGCGGCGTCGCGCCGCCGACCATGGCGGCGCGCAGCGCCGCGTCGGCCAGGAAGGCGACGCGCTCCTCGCCCGCCGCCGCGATGGCCGGGACGTCGACGCCCGTGGCGACGGCGTCGCGCAGGGTCACCGCCGCCTCGCCCTCGAGATTGGCGATCAGCGCGGCCGGCGAAGAGCCGCGGCTGCGCAGGCGCCACGCCCCTTCCACGGCGCCCGCGGTGAGGTCGAGGGTGCCGCCGGTCAGCGGCGCGCTGATCACGCCGCCCGTCAGCCGCCCCTCGAAGCCCAGGGTCGGCACCGCTTGGGCCGCGAGGTCGAGCGTCGCCTGCACCTCGCCGCCCGCGACGCGGCCGCGCAACCCGTCGAGCTGCCAGGCCCCCTCGGCGCCGCGCAGCGTGGCGGTGGCCGCCGTCAGGACCGGAAGGCCGGGCAGTTCCACCGCCTCGGCCGCGACGGAGAGCTCGGCGTCGAACCGGGCCCGGTCGTCCAGCGCGAGCGGCGCGAGCGAGCGCGTCGGGATCGCCGGCAGCGGCAGGCGCTCGGCCGACAGGCGCCCGGTCACCCGCGGGCGCGGGCCGTCCCAGGCCAGGCCGCCCTGCCCGCGCAGGCGCAGCGCGCCGGCGACGAGTTCGAGGTTCTCGGCGGTGGCCTGCCCGGGCTGGAGGCTGCCGGACAGGATGGCCGAGAGGGAACCGGGCCCGAGCCAGTCGGCGTCCGTCCAGCCGAGCTGCCCGAGCAGCCGCACCGCGCCCGGGTGGCGCAGGGTCAGGCTGCCTTGCAGCCGCCCGGCCCCGGCATCGAGCTGCCCCTGCGCTTCGAGCCGCGCATCGGCGCCATCGGCCTCGAGGCGCAGCGCCACCGCCTCGGCCGGGCCGTTGGCGGCCAGGCGCAGCCGCACCGGCAGGGC
>JAIEOO010000301.1 GCA_019750475.1 Acetobacteraceae bacterium
CCGGCAGCGGCGAGGGCCTGCGCGACCTCACGGTGGCGGCGCGCGCCGCCTGGATGCGCGACCACGCGGCGGAGGTGGCGCGCGTCCTGGCGCAGGTCCCGGTGGTGGCGGTGGCCTCCGTCGCGCGGCGCCCGCACCCGCTCGTTCCCTTCCGCGGCTGGCTGGGGCGGCGGGCCGGACCGAATGACGGGCTCGTGCCCCTGTCCTCCGCCCTGCTGCCGGGGGCGCGGCACGTGGTGGGCGAGGCGCGGCACATGGCTTCGATCCGGATCGAGGGCCGCGACGGGCCCGACGCCGGGCTGGAGGCCGCGCTCGAGGCGCTGCTCCGCTGACCCTTCCCCTGGCGCCGGCCTTGGCCGAAGCTCCGGGCGAACACAGGGAGAGATGCGGCCTTGATCACGATCCACGGCGTCCTGCGCTCGCGCGCCTCGCGCAACATCTGGCTGCTCGAGGAGATGGGGACGCCCTATCGCCACGTCCCGGTGATCCAGGCCTACCGCCTGCCGGACCCGGCCGCGCCGGACGCGCCGCTCAACACCCGGAGCCCCGCCTTCCTCGCGCTCAATCCCAACGGGCGCATCCCGGCGATGGAGGAGGACGGCCTCGTGCTGAACGAGTCGCTGGCGATCAACCTCTACCTCGCGAAGCGCCACGGCGGCGATCTCGGTCCGCGCGATGCGGCGGAGGACGGGGAGATGACGGCCTGGACCCTCTGGGCCGTGACGGAAGCCGAGCCGCACGCCATCCAGGTGCTCTACAACCGCGTGGGCAACCCGACGGCGCCGAAGGACCCGGCCCGGGCGGACGCCGCGGTGGCGGCGCTCCGCGCGCCCTTCGCCGTGCTCGACGCGGCGCTGGCGAAGGACGGCTTCGTGGTGGGCGGGCGCTTCACCGTGGCCGACGTCAACCTCGCGGAGGTGTTCCGCTACGCCCAGCCGGCGCCCGAGCTGTTCGAGGCCGCGCCGCGCGTGAAGGACTGGCTCGCCCGCGTCCAGGCGCGCCCGGCCTTCCGCCGCATGTGGGCGCTGCGCGACGCCGAGCCGGCCTGAGCCGGCTCAGTTGAGGAACGGGTTCCGCCCGCGCGCCGGCGCCTGCTGCGGCCCGAAATGCTGCGCCAGGTAGTCCACGATCATCTTCCGCTCGTCGCCTTCGAGCGGGCTCATGCCGTGGCGGTCGGTCATCCAGTCCATCAGCCCGTCCCACTGCTCGCGGGAGAAGTGGCTGCGCCGGATGATCGCGGTCGAGTGGCAGGCGGTGCAGGCGTAGAACACCTCCTCCTGCCCGTGCCCCGCGGGGAGGATCGAGGGATCCTCCTGCGGGTTGGTCAGCGCCTCGAGCGTGGTGCCGCCCGGCTGCGCCAGGACGAGCCAGGACGGCACGGCGACGAGCGCCGCCGCGAGGAGAAGCAGGCGGCGCATCAGCCGACCAGGATCGCGGCCCGGCTGACCGGGTTCGCGCCGTAGCCCTGCGGGTTCCAGTTCGCGGCCTGGTGCGGCTGCATCCGCCCCTCGCTGTCGGTCGCGCGGTACCAGATCTCGTAATAGCCGTCGGAGGGCAGGGTCACGCGGCCCTGCCAGCGCTGCCAGGCGTGCCGGTTCGCCGGCGCGGCCACCTGCATCTCGGTCCAGGTCGCGCCGAAATCGGTCGAGACATGCACGGCGCGCACCGTCAGGTCCCCGGCCCAGGCCGCGCCCCGCAGGTCGAGCGCGCGGGTGCCCGCCGGCAAGCGCGTGCCATGCGCGTGGGAGGACAGGATGGAGCGCACGGGCATGCTCTCCATCTCGACGAAGTCGGCGCCGTTGTTGCTGGAGCCGGGGACGATGGGCCGCGCCGGGATCCGGTAGGAGGTGCCGCCCATCCCCGCGCCGTCATGCACCCGGTCGCGGATCCAGATGCGCGTCAGCCACTTCTGCGACAGGCTGCCGGGCCAGCCCGGCGTGACGAGGCGCAAGGGCGCGCCGTGGATGTGCGGGATCGGCTCGCCGTTCATGCGGAAGGCGATCAGCGTGTCCTCGTCCATCGCCTTGGCGATGCGCATGCCGCGGTCGGTCGCCTGCCGGTCCGTCGCGCCGGAGAGGTGGGGATCGGCGCCGAAATGCGCCGTGAACACCGCCGAGGGCTTGAGGCCCGCCGCCTGCAGCACGTCGCGCAGCCGCACGCCGGTCCACTCGGCGTTGGAGATCGCGCCGTTGCCCCACTGGTTGCCGCGCGTCTGCGGCGCGAAGAAGGCGCGGCCATTGCCGCCGCACTCCATCTGCAGCTGCCGCGTGACGACGGGGAAGCGGCTCTCCAGCTCACCCAGGGTGAGCGTCAGCGGCGTGTTCACCTCGCCGTCGATGGTGAGCTGCCAGGCCCGCGGGTCGCCCGTCAGCTGCGGCGGGATCTGGCCGTTGTTGCGGATGAACATGTTGCGGTAGCTCGTCACCGGCTCGTCGAGCAGGTGCTCGGGCGTCTCCGCCACCAGGGGGCGCTCGCCCTGGAGGATCAGCTCCGACTTCCCCTCGAAGCGCAGCACCGCCGGCGCGTCGTTGCGCGACTGGGCCGCCGCCGGGCGGGCGAACAGCGCGGGCATGGTGCCGGCGGGCATCGTCGCGGCGTGGGGGATGGCGCCGCCCACGGCCGCGCCCATCGCGGCGAGCGAGGCCCCCTTCAGCGTGCCGCGACGCCCCCAGACCAGCGCGTCGGCGCGCTCCGGGTCGTCCCGATACAGCTCCTGGACGGAGCGTTCGCGCTTCTCTCCCTTGGGCATCCCAGCCTCCCTTGCGGTATTCTGCAAACCATGTCGCGCCTCACTGCCTCCGACGCAAGCCCGGCCGAACTCCTCACCCCTCGGGAGATGGCGCGCGCCGATGCCGCCGCGGCCGCGCGCGGCGTGCCCACGCTCACGCTGATGGAGGCGGCCGGCGCGGCCGTCGCCCGCGCGGTCCGGTCCCGCTTCCGGCCGGCCCGGGTGCTGGTGCTGTGCGGCCCCGGCAA
>JAIEOO010000218.1 GCA_019750475.1 Acetobacteraceae bacterium
ACCGCGCCCTGGCGGCGCAGCTCGGCCCGCACGGCCTCGCTGTCCGCGCTGCCGGCCCGCGCCATCTCCGCCGCCGCCACGCCGGCCGCCTGGCCCGTGGCGAAGGCCGTGCCCATGACGCGGATCGCCGCACCGGCCTTCCGATCGCCATCCGCCGTGCGGCCGGCGGCGAAGAGGTTGGGCGTATCGGCGCTGCGCAGGCAGGAGAGCGGGATCTCGTAAGGTCCGCGCTCGGGCGGAACGTCGAAGTCGCTGGCGTAGTCCTGGCGGGAGTGCCATTCCGCGCCCCAGGCGCCGAGGGCGATGCAATCGGTGAAGCGTTGCCGCGACGCGATGTCGTCCCAGCGCAGCTGCCGCGCCGAATCGATATGCCGCGATTCGCGCGTGCCGAAGCCATGCCCGGTCTGGGCCAGATACGCGCCCTCGCAGCCCGGAATGGTCTTGATCGCGTCCAGATAGGCCCAGGCCTGCCGGCGGCTCGCGGTCTCGGCGCGGGTCAGGGCTGCCGGGTCGCGCGGGTCGTCCTCGGCCGAGGCGACGTAGCAGACGAGGTCGCCCGAGATCGGCAGGCGCACGATGACGGAGCGGTCCTTGGTGAAGGGGCCTTCGCCGCGCGCCCGCGCCGCCGCGACCGCCGCCGCCAGATCCTCCGCCGTCACGGTCGTCTCCGCCGCGATGCCGCCGAAGCGCGTCGCCAGCGTGCCGAGATTGACCGCGCCCCCGTTGCCGTAGCGCGTCGCGGCGCCGGCGAAGGCCGCGAGGTCCGCCTCCCCCGTCGCGTCCACGAAGGCGCGGGCGGCGATGCGGCGCAGGCCGCCATGGCCCGCGACCGTGAGGGAGGCGAGGCGCCCGGCCCCGTCCCGCTCGGCGGCGGCGACGAAGGCATGCAGGCGCAGCTCCACCCCCGCCTCGGCGCAGAGCCGGTCGAGGACGAGCTTCACCGGCTCGGGCTCGAAGGGCACGAACACCCCGCGGTGGCGCATGACGGGGCCCAGCCCGCCGAGCCGCGCGAGGCCGGCCAGCACCTCTTCGGCCACGCCGCGAACGACGAGGCGCGGGTTCTCGTCGAGGGTGTGCAGCCCGCAATAGGTGACCACGCCGCGCAGGGTGGAGGCCCCGCCGAGGCAGGGCCCGGCTTCGAGCAGGAGGGTGCGCGCGCCCATGCGCGCGGCGGCGATGGCCGCGGCCACGCCGGCGCTGCCGCCACCGGCGACGGCGACGTCGTACTGTTCGGTTTGTGGCAAGGACGTCCTTTCCCGGCGGGCAGCGCGCTACGCGGTGCCTTCAACCACGATCAGGCCGGGTCGGGGAGTGGTGGAGCCAAGGGGAGTCGAACCCCTGACCTCTTGAATGCCATTCAAGCGCTCTCCCAACTGAGCTATGGCCCCCCCGTTGGGTGGCCGGCCGTATAGCCTCCGCCCACCGGGGCCGCAACCCCACCGTTCCGCGTTTCTCGCGCGGCTTCCGCGTGCGGACCGCAACGCCTTCCGCCCCCGCCGTCCCGCGGCTAGGTTCCGGCCCGACCAGAATCAGGGAACCCGCGATGCGCAAGGTGTATCCGGACGCGAAGGCGGCGCTCGCCGGCCTGCTGCGCGACGGCATGGTGATCCACTCCGGCGGCTTCGGCCTCTGCGGCATCCCCGCCGTGCTGATCGACGCCGTGATGGAAAGCGGCGTGAAGGACCTCACCGTCGTGTCGAACAACGCCGGCATCGACGATGTGGGCTTGGGCAAGCTGCTCAAGACCCGCCAGATCCGGAAGATGATCGCGTCCTATGTCGGCGAGAACGCCGAGTTCGCGCGCCAGTTCCTCGCCGGCGAGCTCGAGATCGAGTTCAACCCGCAGGGCACGCTGGCCGAGCGCATCCGCGCCGGCGGCGCCGGCATCCCCGCCTTCTACACCAAGACCGGCGTCGGCACGGCCGTCGCGGAAGGCAAGCCCACCGCCGTCTTCGACGGCGAGACCTACGTGCAGGAGCGCGGCATCGTCGCCGACCTCGCGCTCGTCCACGCCTGGATGGGCGACACCGAGGGCAACCTCGTCTACCGGCGCACGGCGCGGAACTTCAACCCGGTGATGGCGACCGCGGCCAAGGTCACCGTCGCCCAGGTCGAACACCTGGTGCAGCCGGGCCAGATCGACCCCGACCACGTCCACACGCCGGGCGTCTTCATCAAGCGGATGATCGCGCTGCCCGCCGGCTACGAGAAGCGCATCGAGCAACGCACGGTCCGCAAGCGCGCCGCCGCCGCGGCCGCCGGACAGGAGGTCTGACCCATGGCTTGGACGCGCGACGAGATGGCGGCCCGCGCCGCCCGCGAGCTGCAGGACGGCTTCTACGTCAATCTCGGCATCGGCATCCCGACGCTGGTGGCGAACCACATCCCCGACGGCATCTCGGTCCAGCTGCAGAGCGAGAACGGCATGCTCGGCATCGGGCCCTTCCCCTTCGAGGGCGAGGAGGACCCCGACCTCATCAACGCCGGCAAGCAGACCGTCTCCATGCTGCCGACGACGAGCATCTTCAGCAGCGCCGACAGCTTCGCGATGATCCGCGGCGGCCACATCGACCTCTCGATCCTGGGCGCGCTGCAGGTGGCCGCGAATGGCGACCTCGCGAACTGGATGATCCCCGGCAAGATGGTGAAGGGGATGGGCGGGGCGATGGACCTCGTCGCCGGGGTGAAGCGCGTGATCGTGACGATGGAGCACGTGGCCGGCGGCAAGTCGAAGTTCCTCAAGGAATGCACCCTGCCGCTGACCGGCCAGCGCGTGGTGGACATGGTCGTCACCGACCTCGCCGTGTTCGAGCTGCAGCGCCGCGGCGAGACGCGGGTGCGGCTGATCGAGATGGCGCCCGGCGTCACCCTCGACGAGCTGCGCGCCAAGACCGAGGCCGACTTCCAGGTGGCGAACTGATCCGCCACCTGCCGCGGCGCGCGGCGCTGCTGGCGCCGCTCGCCGCGGGGACGCCGCTGCGGGCGGCGGAGCGCTGGGACGCGCT
>JAIEOO010000164.1 GCA_019750475.1 Acetobacteraceae bacterium
AGATCGCGGCGCGGCTGCTGCCGGACGCCGCCGTGGCCGCCATCCGGCTCGGCGACGACCTCGCCCTCGCGGGGGACGACGCGGGCGGGGGCATCACCCCGCTGATCGCCCGCCTCGGGCAGGAGCTGGAGCGCGCGGCGGCCGAATGCGGCATCCCCTATCTCCGGCTGCTGGGCACCGAAGCCGTCGCCGCGGCGGGCATCGGCGCCGAGGGCGAGGACGACGCCGCCACGGGGCGGATCGCGCGCTTCGCCCTCCTCGCCCGGGACCGCTGCGCCGCCCTGTTCGAGGAAGCCGGCCACGAGCCCGATTTCCGCATCGGCCTCGACGCCGGCGCCGTGCTCTCCGGCCGGATCGGCGCCGGCGAGGGCTTCGTGAACCTGTGGGGCGGCGCGGCGCGGGCGGCCGGCCGCATGGCGGCGAGCGCGCCGCGCGGCGGCATCCAGGCGACGGAGGCGCTGCAGGCGGTCCTCGCCGACCGCTTCCTGTTCCGCCCCCGCGGCGCCTTCCACCTGCCGCATCTCGGCACCATGAACAGCTATGTGCTGGCGGCCGCCCTGTGATGGCAGGTGGCGTCGGGGCCGTGCTGCGCGCCATCGGCCGACCCGTCCGGGCGCGGCTGCGCATCGTGTTCGGCACGGCCGGCCTCGCCGCCTGGATCGCGACCCGCGCGGTCCGGCCCGGCACCTGGCAGCGCGCGACGGTGCGGGCGGAGTTCTTCCGTCGCCTCCGGCAGTCCTTGCTCGGCGGCCTGCTCGCGACGCTCGTCCTCGGCGTGGTGGTCGGCGCGGGGCTGGTGTTCCAGGGCATCTACTGGCTGGGCGCGGCGGGGCAGCGGCAGCTGCTCGCCAGCATCCTGGTCACGGTGCTGGTGCGCGAGCTCGTTCCCGTGCTCGTCGGCCTCCTCCTGCTCGGCCGCGCCGGGACCGTGACCATCGCGGAACTCGGCGCCATGCGCTCCGGCGGCGGCACGCGGGCGCACGCCATCCTCGGCGTGGACAACGGCCTGCTCTTCGCGCTGCCGGCCACGGTGGCCTACGCGCTGGCCGCCTTCACCCTCGGCGTGGCCTGCGCCTCGCTCGCCCTGGTCACGGGCTCGCTGACGGCCTTCCTGCTCGGCGACCGCACGGTGGAGGTCTTCGGCTCGCTCAACGACGTGCTGCAGGCCATGCGGCCGGTCGATGCCGTGCTGTTCCCGCTGAAGCTGCTCATCCTCGGCGCCCTCGTCGGCGTGACGGCGAGCCACACGGCCCTCTCGGCCGAGGAGAGCGTGGCGACGGCCGACCTGCTGCCCACCGGCTTCGTGCGCGGCGTCCTCGCAGTCGTCGTCACCTCCGCGCTGATGAGCCTCGCCGCATGACGGGGCCCGTTCTCGAACTCCGCGCCGTCCGTGCCCGGGAGGAGGGCCAGCCGCACACCCTCGCGCTGCAGCCGGGCGAGCTGGCGGTCATTCTCGTGCAGGACATCCAGCGCATGGCGGCGATCACCGAGCTCTGCTCCGGCCTCGTCCCGCCCGTGGAGGGGCAGGTGCTGTTCCTCGGCCAGGACTGGGCGGAACTCTCCTCCGAGGACGCGGACACGCTGCGCGGGCGCCTCGGCGCCACCTTCCTCTCGGGCGGCTGGCCGCCGCAGCTCTCCGTCGCCGATTCCGTCGTGCTGCCCGCCCTCCATCACGGGCTCGGCAGCCGCGACGAGCTGGTGGCACGGGCGGCCGATCTCTGCCGCCGCTTCGGCCTGCCCGGGCTCCCGCTCCGCTCGCCGGCGGCACTCACCGAGTCCGAGCTCACCCGTGCGGCCCTGGCCCGGGCGTTCCTCGGCCGGCCCGACCTGCTGCTGCTCGAGACGCCGCTCCGCCGCGACGCGGACCCCGAACTGCCGGGGCTGCTGGTGGACGCCGTCGTTTCCGGGCGCCCCGCCGCCTGCCTCTGGATGACGGCGAGCCTCACGAACTTCAACGACCGGTCCATCCCGGCGGCGCGGCGCTTCCGCCTCGGCGGGAGCGGGTTGCAGGAGGTCGCATGATCGCGCCGAAGCGGCCCCGCCGCCTGCTCGCCCTGCGCCACGCCGACGAGTGGGTGGGGGCCATCGTCATCGTCGCGGCGCTCGCCTTCCTCGGCGCCGTCCTCCAGGCGGGCGTGCTCCGCGACTGGCTCGTTCCCTCCTACACGCTGCGCGTCCTGCTGCCGGAGGAAGGCACGGGCGGCCTCCAGGTCGGCAACGAGCTGGAGGTGCTGGGCACGCGCGCCGGCACCGTCCGGCGCGTCGTCATCCCGGAGAACCAGCGGCTCTACGCCGAGGTGCAGGTGGACGCGCAGGCGCGCAACTTCATCCGCCGCGATTCCACGGCCGTGATCCGCCGCCGCTTCGGCGTGGCGGGCGCGGCCTTCATCGACGTGACGCGCGGCACCGGCGCGCCGCTCGACTGGACCTTCGCCGTCATCGAGGCGACGACCGACCGACCGCCGACCGAGACCGTCGGCGCCCTGATCGACGAGGCGCGCAACATCATCCTGCCGATCATCGCCGATCTCGGCCGCACCACCCGCGCCTTCGCCGAGATCGTCGAGGGCGTCCGCAACGGCGAGGGCACCGTGGGCAACCTGCTGCGCGACGACGCCATCGCCCGCCAGGCGGCCGCCGTGGTGCAGGATGCGCGCGGCGTGGTCACCACCCTCGACCGCACGCTCGCCAACATCGAGGGCGTCTCGCGCGATGCCCGCGGCCTGACGAGCAGCCTGACGGGACGCGAGGGGATCCCCGCCATCCTGCGCCGGGCCGACGCCGCCATCGCCAACATCGAGCGCATCACGCGCGACATCCAGCGCGCCAGCACCCGCGCGCCCAACATCGCCCGCAACGTGGAGCGGGCGACGGAGGACGTCCCGGCCCTGCTGCTCCAGGCTGAGGCCGCGGCGCGGGAGCTGGAGGCGCTGACGACGCAGCTGCGGGGCCTCTGGCTGCTCGGCGGCGGCGGCGCCGCGCCGCCCGACCGCGGGCGCGTGCCGGTGGAGCGGAT
>JAIEOO010000107.1 GCA_019750475.1 Acetobacteraceae bacterium
CGGCTGCGCGCCCTGCCCGAGGTCGCGGCGGCGCGGGAGGTCGAGGCGGAGCGGCTGCGGGCCCTGCTCTCCCCCTGGCTCGGCGACGCGCCGGCGCTGCCCCTGCCGCTGCTGATCGAGGTCGAGCCGCGGGATCGCGGCGCGGATCCCGAGGGGCTGTCGCGGCGGCTGACGACCGCCCTGCCCGGCGCCCAGGCCGAGGCGCATGCCGGCTGGGTCGGCCGCGTGGTGCGGCTGGCCGAGGGGCTGCGCCTCATGGCCTGGGCGGTGCTGCTGCTGGTGACCGGCGTCGCGGCGGCCGCGGTGGCGGTGGCGACGCGGGCGGGCATCGCGGCGCGGCGCGAGACGATGCTGATCCTCTACGAGCTCGGCACGCAGGAGGGCGACATCGCCGCGCGCTTCGCCCGGCGCCTCGGCTGGCTCTGCGCCGTGGGCGGCGCGGTGGGGGCGGCCGCGGCGGTGCCGGCGCTCTACCTGCTGGCCCAGGCGGCGGTGCCGCTGCTCGCGGCGCGCGAGGGAGGTTGGGCTGATGTGCCATGGGGCCCGCTCCTGCTGCTGCCCGGGGCGGCCTGGCTGCTCGGCTACGTCACGGCGCAGGCGACCGTCCGCCGCTGGCTGCGGCGGCTGCCGTGAGGCGCGCCGCGGCGACGCTGGCGGCCGTGCTCGCGGCCGGGCTGCTGGTCCATTTCGTGTGGTTCCTGCACGAGGCGACGCGCGCCGCGGACCCCGCGCCGCGCGCCGACGCGATCCTGGTGCTCACCGGGGCCGCGCTGCGGCTCGACGCGGGACGGCAGCTGCTGGCGGCCGGCGCCGCGCCGCGCCTCTTCGTCTCGGGCGTGAACCCGCAGGTCCGCGCCGAGGAGCTGGGCCTGCCGGAGGGCGAGAGCGCGCTGGGCCGGGAGGCGCGGGACACGCGCGGCAACGGCATCGAGGCGGCGGCGAAGGCGCGGCGGGAAGGCTGGAGCCGCGTGGTGGTCGTGACCTCGGCCCCGCACATGCCGCGCGCCCTGGTCGAGCTGCGCCGCGCCGCGCCGGAGGTGCGGTGGCTGCCCCACCCGGTTCCGGGCAGCCAGGAACCCGCGGCGCTGCTGCGGGAATACGCCAAGCTGGTGGCGGCGACGCTCGGCGTGACGCGGCTCGGCGCGGCGTCGAGCGCCGGCTGAGGGGCCTCAGCTGGGGGGCGGGCTCGCGAAGGCGGCCTTCGGGCCGCCCAGCCGGCGCGTCAGCTCCTCCGCCGCGGCGCGCACGGCCGGCGGCTGGGAGTCGTCGCGCCTGGCCGTCGGCACGATGAGGGTGACCGCGCCCACCACCTCGCCATCGGGGCCGAAGGCGGGGGCGGAGACGCCGGTGAGCTCCGACACGCGGTCGCCGTCGAGCACGACGATCTTCTCGGCCCGGATGCGGTCGTAGAGCGCGCCCTCGGCGCCGGCGAAGGCGAGCAGCACCCGCGCGGCGGAGCCCCGGTCCATCGGGAACACGTCGCCCACCTGGCTGTGGTAGCGGAGCTTCTGCGGCGAGTTGACCCGCGCCACGCAGATCCGGCGCTCGCCGCGCTGCACGTGGAAGGCCGCGGTTTCCTGCGTGCGGGCGACGAGCTCGCGCAGCACCGGCGTGACCATGGCTTCGAGCGGGAAGGCGGCCTCGTGGATGGCGGAGAGCCGCGCGACCTCGGGGCCGACGGCGTAGCGCCCGTCCTCCTGCCGGCGCAGCAGGCCGAAATGCGTGAGCGACGCGAGCAGGCGCAGCGCCGTGCTCTTCACGAGGCCGGTCCGGACCGCGAGCTCGGCGAGCGACAGGCTCGCATCGCCTTCCCGGAAGGCCCGGAGCAGCAGCAGGGAACGGTCCACGGCGGCAACGCCGCCGGGTGCGCTGTCCTGCGTGGGGCGGCGGGGGTGGCGGGCCATGCTGCTTCCAATCCTTCTGGCGTCTCGGTATCGTTGCATTCGATAGGATGCGATTTCACCTATCGGAATAGGGTCAGGCTAGTGCGACACGGCCAAGTTCAGCAACACTGAAATCAGTCGGAATGTCGCAGAAATCCGCCATTCCCAGGATAGGAAGGATCGAGAATGCGCCAGGTCACGGTCAGCGAAGTCGGGCCACGCGACGGGCTGCAAAGCATCGCCCGCACCATGGCCACGGCCGACAAGCTGCGCTGGATCGCGGCGCTGGCGGCCGCCGGCCTGCCGGAGATCGAGGTCGGATCCTTCGTGCACCCGAAGCTGCTGCCCCAGATGGCCGATACGGACGCCGTCGTCCGCCACGCGGTCACCATCCCCGGTCTCACCGTGCTGGCGCTCGCGCCGAACATGAAGGGCGTCGAGCGCGCGGTCGCGGCCGGCGCGCCCCGCATCACCATGCCGGTTTCGGCGAGCCACGCGCACAGCCTCGCCAACATCCGCATGCCTGCGAGGAGGCCATCGCCGAGGTCGCGAAGGTCTGCGCCCACCGGGACACCCTGCCCGCAGCGTCGCGCCCGGGCATCGAGATCGGCATCTCCACCGCCTTCGGCTGCACCATCCAGGGCGTCGTGGACGAAGGCTGGGTGTTCGAGATGGCGAACCGCCTGGTCGCGGCCGGCGCCGACAGCGTGGGCCTCTCGGACGGCACCGGCATGGCGAACCCGGCCCAGGTGCGGCGCATGTTCACCCGGCTGCGGCAAGAGCTCGGCGACAAGGCGGGCGGCGCGCATCTCCACAACACGCGCGGCCAGGGCCTCGCGAACGTGGTAGCAGCGCTCGACGCCGGGGTGACGACCTTCGACAGCTCCCAGGGCGGGATCGGCGGCTGCCCCTACTCGCCCGGTGCCACGGGCAACATCGTGACGGAGGATCTCGTCTGGATGCTGGAAGCGATGGGCCTCGACACGGGCGTGGACCTCGACGCGCTGGCGCGGGCGCGGGAGGTGCTGGCCGCCGCCCTGCCGGGCGAGCCGATCTACGGGCACCTGCCCGATGTCGGCGCGGGCAGGACCTTCCGCTACGCCGCCCGCGGCCCCGCCCATGAGCTCACGGGCCGCGGCGGCCGCGCGGAACCGGCCTGCGCCGCGCCGCCAC
>JAIEOO010000081.1 GCA_019750475.1 Acetobacteraceae bacterium
GTGACGGCGGGCGGCGCCGGAGGCGCGGGGGGCGTGGCGCGGCCTGGCAGGGGCTTCACGCTGCGGGCCACCGCCCCCCACAGCAGCGCATCGGCGGAGGTGGCGGGGCCGGGCGCGTCCGTCGCGCGCGCAGGTTCCGGTGTCCCTCGGCGCTTCCCGCGTCGCGGCGCAGGCGTCGGTTCGGCGGCGAGCGGACGCACATCCACCGGCGGCCAGAGGTCCGCCGCGTCCTCCGTCGGGGTGGTGCGCCGCGTCATCATCCGCATGAAGGGGCGTTCGGCCGGAGTGTAAAGGCGTGGGTGCCCCGAGGCCCCGGTCCGGCGGGCTCCGGCGGGTTCGCCTGGTCCGAGGATGTGCCGGCGCCGCGGCCCGGTCCGCGGAGCGGACGTCAGCCGATCAACGGGCCGCGGCCTCCGGATCGTCGTCCAGCAGCAGGATGTGCAGGCGCCGCGGCCCGGTCCGCGGAGCGGACGTCAGCCGATCAACGGGCCGCGGCTTCCGGATCGTCGTCCAGCAGGAGGATGTGCAGGCGCCGCGGCCCGTGCGCGCCGAGCTCCAGCGTCTGCTCGATATCGGCGGAGCGCGACGGGCCCGTCACCAGCATCACGTTGCGCGGCATGAAGCCGCCGGTGCGGGCGTCGGTCCGCTCGGCCCGCAGCAGGTCCCAGGCTTCCTCATAGGCGCCGACGATCCGGCTGGCGCGGAGGAACACCATCTCGGTGTCCGGCAGCAGGTTCAGCGTGGTCGGCCGCGCCGGGTCGGACGGCAGCATGAGCGTGCCGGTCTCGGCGATGCCGGCGAAGCCGTGCTGGAGGCTGACGCTGTCGTCGCCCTGGCCGCGCCGCGCCTCGAATTGCAGCATGGGCCGCGACGCCCAGGGCAGCGCCTGAAGCTCCGGATGCGGGGCCATGGCGAAGCGGGGCGGCAGGTTCTGCGCCGCCAGATATTCGGCGATGGCGGCGGGGATGTCGGACGCGTCGGCCACGCGGGTGACGGTTCCGAACTCCTTCTCGACGTTGCGGACGAAGAGGGCGACCTGCTCCGCCCGCCCGACGCGGGAGCGTGCGGGGATGAGGTGCCGCGGATGGCTGGCGAGGCGCCCGCCCAGCATGGCCGCCTGGTCGGCCGGGAGCGGCCCGCGGCGCAGCCCGCGCCGGATGCTGTTGAGGATGGCGTCCTTGGTCATCGGATTCGCTTGCTCGGGTCCCGGATGGGGGGTGGTGCGGGTTCGGCGCCGCGCAGCGCGGCCTCCAGGCTTTCGAGGGCGGCCTCGATCCGGGCCATGTCCTCCGCCATGCGCTGGGACGGCTTCATGTGGCGAAACCCGGAGAGGATCTCGCCCAGCGTCCCGGGCGGCAGCGGCTGCGCCTCGTCGTCCTCGGGGGTCAGGGGCGCCCCTCCCGCTGGCGGCGGGCGTATTCGGCCATGAAGGTGCGGCCCTGGGGCACGGGCAGGTCGCGCCCCCGGGTCCAACCGCCGGCCAGCGGCAAGGAGGCGAAGGCCCCCTTCCCGCGCCCGAGCCGCGCCAGCAGCGCGACGGCGGCGCGCGTCGCCGCGCGGTAGAGCCCCGGGCGCTTCGCGAACCAGGCCCAGAGGCCGAGGTTGCTGCGCAGCGTCGCCGGCGTCAGGTGGCGTTCGTACTCGCGCTCCCGCCAATGGCGCATCAGCTTGGGCAGGGGGATCTTCACCGGGCAGACGCTCTCGCAGCGGCCGCAGAACGTCGAGGCGTTGGGCAGGTGCCCGGCCTTGTCCACGCCGATGAGGGAGGGCGTCAGCACGCTGCCCATCGGCCCCGGATAGACCCAGCCATAGGCGTGCCCGCCCACCGCGCCGTAGACCGGGCAGTGGTTCATGCAGGCGGCGCAGCGGATGCAGCGCAGCATCTCCTGGAACTCGGTGCCGATCATGTTGGACCGGCCATTGTCCACCAGGACGACGTGGTACTCGGCCGGCCCGTCGAGGTCGCCCTCGCGCCGGGCGCCGGTGCTGAAGGTCGTGTACACGGAAAAGTCCTGGCCCGTGGCCGAACGCGCCAGGAGGCGCAGCAGGCTCACGCAATCCTCGAGCGTCGGCACGACCTTCTCGATCGAGGCCAGCGCGATGTGCACGCGCGGCAGGGTCTGGGTCAGGTCCCCGTTGCCCTCGTTGGTGACGATGACGCTGCTGCCCGTCTCGGCGACGAGGAAGTTGGCGCCGGTGATGCCGACATCGGCGGCGAGGAACTTCTGGCGCAGGCGGGACCGCGCCTCGGTCAGGATGTCGCGGCGCTCGGCGAAGACGCGGTTGGGGTCGAGGTCGGTGTGGGCGCGGCGGAAATCCGCTTCCCAATCCTCGCGGTTGAGGTGGAAGGCCGGCGCGATGATGTGGGACGGGTGCTCCTTGCGGAGCTGGATGATGTACTCGCCGAGGTCGGTCTCGACCGGGGTGATGCCGTGCGCCTCCAGGTGGTCGTTGATCCCGAGCTCCTCGGAGATCATGGACTTGCCCTTGGTGACGGTCCGCGCGCCGGCGGCGCGGCAGATCTCCAGCACGGCCTTCCGCGCGTCGTCGGCCGTCGCGCACCAATGCACCTTGCCGCCCGCGCGCTCCACATTGGCGGCGAAGGTCTCGAGGTAGAAGTCGAGATGGGCGAGGGTGTGGTTCTTGATCTGCTTGCCCACCTCCCGCAGCTCCTCGAACTCCGGCAGGCGGGAGACGGCGTCGGCGCGGCGTTGCAGGAAGGCGCCCTTGGCCTTGCCGAGCGCCTTCTGCAGCCCCTGGTCGTCCAGGGCGCGCGCGGCGTTCTCCTTGAAGGCGGGCGAGGTGGTGAGCACGGTTTCGGCGATCCCCAGCACGAGTTGGCGTGAAGATAGGCGATCGCGGGCGGGCTGATAACGGTCCCGGGCCGCCCGGCACCGTTTCGCGACGGCGAGGGACCGCCTAACCTCATCGCCATGGACCAGACCGCCCCCAGCCCCTACCGCGACGGCCTGCCCCCTGCCCCGCCCGGCCCGCCGGAGGGCGAGCAGCACGCCTTCGCGCGCCCCGGCGGCGCCGCCTTCCTGGACGGCATCGCGATCGGCGCCGCGGTCCCGCTCGGCGTCGCGCTGGCGCTGCTGG
>JAIEOO010000128.1 GCA_019750475.1 Acetobacteraceae bacterium
GGGCGGCCGGGCGCTCGGCGACGAGGGCGGTGTCGGGCATCTCAGCGCACTCCGGCGGCCGGCGCGCCGGCCGGCAATTCGGCCGGGCGGGGCGGTTGCATGAGGCGCTTCAGCACCTCGGCGCGCGGGCCGAACATCTCGACCGCGCCGTCCTTGAGGAGGAGCACCTTGTCCACGCCCTGGACGAGGGCCGGGCGGTGCGAGACGAGGACGACCGTCGTCCCCCCCGCCTTCAGCGTCTCCAGGGCGCGGGTCAGCGCGGCCTCGCTGTCGCCGTCGAGGTTCGAGTTGGGCTCGTCGAGGACGACGAGGCGCGGATTGCCGAACATGGCCCGCGCCAGGCCGATGAGCTGGCGCTGCCCGCCCGAGAGGTGCTGCCCGCCGTCGCCGATCTCGGTGTCGTAGCCCTGGGGCAGGCGGAGGATCATCTCGTGGCAACCGGCGAGCTTGGCGGCCTCGTAGACCTCCTGCGGCTCGGCCTCGCCCATGCGGGCGATGTTCTGGAAGACCGTGCCGTCGAACAGCTCCACGTCCTGCGGCAGGTAGCCGACGTAGCGGCCGAAATCCTCGCGCTGCCAGGTGTGCACGTCGGCGCCGTCGAGCCGGACGGAGCCCGAGGTGGCGGGCAGGGTGCCGATGATCATGCGGATCAGCGTCGTCTTCCCGGCGGCGGACGGCCCGATGACGGCCAGGCTCTCGCCCGGGTTGAGGGCGAAGGCGACGCCCTTGATCAGCGCCGTGCCCTGGCCCGGATAGCCGAAGGTGACGCGGTCCACCAGCAGCCGGCCCTCGGGCGCGGGCAGCGGCATGCCGGCCGGGCGGAGGCGGGGCATGACCAGGAAGGCCTGCAGGCGCCGGAAGGACTGGCGCGCGCCGACGAGCTGCTTCCAGCCGCCGATCAGCTGCTCCACCGGCGCGAGCGCGCGGCCCATGATGATCGAGGCGGCGATGGACGCGCCCGAGGTCAGCTGCTGCTGCAGCACCAGCCAGCAGCCGACGCCGAGAACGGCGAGCTGCACCGCGAGGCGGAAGAACTTGGTCAGCGAGAGCACGACCGCCACCCGGTCCGAGGCCCGGGTCTGCGGCGGCAGCATCTTCGCCACCGTCTCGCGCCAGCGGGCCTGGACCGCCGTGCCCATGCCCATGCTGTCGATCACCTCGGCGTTGCGGGCGATGGCGTCGGCGCGGCGCTGGCTCTGCATCGCCGCCGTGTTCGCCTCCTTCAGCAGGTTGGAGGTGATGAACTCGTTCATCAGGGTCAGGCCGAAGAGCAGCACGGCGCCGCCGAGAGCGATCCAGCCCATGATCGGGTGCAGCATGAAGATCACGGCCAGGTAGATCGGCACCCAGGGCACGTCGTAGAGCGCGAGGATGCCCGGCGAGCCGAGATAGCCGCGGCAGACGGCGAGGTCGCGCAGCGCCTCCATCCGGTAGGGCCGGCCGCGGAGCTGGTTCTCGATCGCGCGGTTGAAGCTCTCGGGCGCCACCTTCAGCTCGATCCAGGAGGCGAGGCGCTGCATGATGACGCTGCGCACGGCCTCGAGCGCGGCGAGCACCGTGAGGGCGAAGATCGCCACCACCGTCAGGTAAATCAGCGTGTCGGTGTTGCGGGTGGCGAGCACCCGGTCGAACACCTGCATCATGTAGAGCGAGACGGTGAGCTGCAGCAGATTCACGACGCCCGAGAAGGCGCCGACCAGCCAGAACTGCCCGCGGCAGGCGGCGATCGCCTTGGCGAGCGGGGTCTCCTTGGTGGGGTCGGTGCCGAACAGGCCCGGGCGAGGCGGCATCATGGCGTCAGCCCCCGAGAAGCGCGGTCAGCGCGGCGAGGGAACCCGGATGGGCGATCAGCCACAGCGCCACGACGCCGAACACGGCCAGCGCCGTGCCGCAGGCCGCCGCGATCCCCCAGAAGCCGAGCGGCGGTCGCAGCGCGGCCATGTGCTCGGCCACCGCTTCGCGGCGGATCTCGGCGACCTGGTTGTGCAGGAGACGGAAGGCGTGCTCCGTCAGCAGGCGATCGGCTTCCCGGCGGCGGGCGGCCACGGTCTCGTCCGTCGCGGCCTCGCGCGCCTCGGTCGCCAGCGCGAAGGCGACCAGGCCTGCCAGGCGCTCCTCCCGCGGCCGCCCGGCCAGGTAGCGGTCCGGCGCCGGCTGCGGTCCCGCCGGAGGCGCGTCGGTCGCGAGGCGGATGGCAGCGTCGTTGGCAGACATGATGCGCGGAAATCCCCAGGGAATTCACGGCGGTCTTCGCCGATCCCAAACTCATAGGCGGAAGCTTCGGGCCTGTGCAACGCGAAGCCCCTTGCGACTCGGTCATCTTTGTCGCGCGAAGATGAACGATCAAAGAAAGCGTCCGGGCAAGCATCAGCGGCGCCGGCGGCGATGGCTTCGCCCGGGCGGCGGCGGCCGCGTCAGGCCGCCCGGAAGACGTAGCGCCGCGACAGCGCGAAGTTCGAGAACATGCCGGCCACCGACCCCGCCGCCACACCGAGGACCGGATGGGCCGCCACCAGCGGAACCGTGGCGAGCAGGGCCGCGTAGGTGCCGTAGTTCACCGCGAAGCCCACAAGGTTGAGCGCGAGGAACAGCCCCCATTGCCGCGAGAGCCGCGCCCCCGCCGGCACCGAGCGGAAGGTCCAGGCGCGGTTGAGGGCGAAGGTCGTGCTCGCGGCCGCCAGGTAGGACAGCACGCGCCCGCCATAGGGGCCGAGCCCCGCCGCCATCATGAGGGTCAGCGTGCCGGCATCCACGAGGAAGCCCGCCACGCCCACGACGCCGAAGCGCAGGAACTGCGACACGAGGGCGGCGTAGCGGGCGATCAGACGGCGCATGCGGCGCCGTTTCGGCGCAACCGGTGGCGCAATTGCGGCGGCCCGGCCCCCGTCCGGCGCGGCACGAGGCCGTGGGCTCCGTCGCGCCGGATCGGCACAGGCCGATGCTGGGGTCGGGGGCGCCGTGCTGCACCGGCTGCGGGAGCAGGGGGTGGCCGCCCGCGGACACGGCCTCCACCCGGCGCGCCGGTCGGGCGCGAATGCCCTCGCCGAGGGGCCGCCGCCGTGGCCATCCTCGCCGGCCCGCCAACGGCACGCGGCTCGGCCGCG
>JAIEOO010000325.1 GCA_019750475.1 Acetobacteraceae bacterium
GCGGCGTCGGCGCCGCGACGGGCGGCGCAGCGGGAGCCGGGCGCTGGGGCGCGGGGGCGGCGGCGCCACGGCCTTCCATCTGGCCGAAGCGGAACTCCACGTCGCCCTGGAGCTTCTCGAGATCCTGCTGGAGGCGGCGGTTCTGGTTCTCGAGGACGTCGTTGCGGCCGCGCAGGCGCCGCACCTCCTCCTCGAGGTTGCCGACGCGGTCGAGCAGCGGGCCCACCAGCTCGCTGCCGGCACCGGGCCGGGTGGGCGGCGCCACCGGCGGGGCGAAGCCGCCGCCACCGCCGCGGCGCAGCTGCTCCAGCTCCTGGCGGAGCTGGAGGATCTGGTTCTGCAGCGCGATGCCCTCGCGGCTCTCCATCTGCGCGATGGCCGGCTGCGCGATCGCGGCCCCGGCCAGCAGCGCCGCCCCGAGCAGGATCGCCCGAGGGCGGCGCATGACGGTGCCAGCCACGGCGCGCGGGATAAGCATCGAGCCGAACCTCCGGCCGGATCAGCGGACGACGGTCACCGCACGGCGGTTCTGCGCCCAGGCCTGCTCGGTCGAGCCGAGCGCGTCCGGACGGTCCTTGCCGTAGGAGATGGTCTGGACGCGCGCGCCCGACACGCCGGAGGCGACCAGCACGTCGCGCGCCGCGTTGGCGCGGCGCTGACCGAGGGCGAGGTTGTACTCGCGCGTGCCGCGCTCGTCGGCGTGGCCCTCGACCGTCACCTGCACCTGGGCGTTCTGCTGCATCCAGCGCGCCTGGCGCTCCAGCACGGTGCGCTGGTCGGCGCGGATGCTCGCGCGGTCGGTGTCGAAGAAGACGCGATCGCCGACATTGGCGGCGAGGTCCTCCTGGCTGCCGGGGCGGATCTGCCCGGCGCCGCCGGCGAGGCCGGAACCGGCGCCCGCGCCACCCGTGGCGGCGGCGTTCTCGCCGTCGGACGAGCAGGCGACGAGCAGGCCAGCGGCGGCGAGCGCGGCGAGAAGGGGCTTGGCAACGGACATGAGAAATTCCTCTCGCTTGGGCGGGGGCGGTGCTCAGACACCTGGCCTGTTGCACCGCAACATCAAGCCCGGACGTAACCAGAGGCTCGCGGCAGGATCAAGGCAAGCAGCATCCCAGCGCCGCAACGCTGGGTTGCCGGATCGGTTGGCCGCGAATCAGCTCAGCAAGGGCGACCAGCTCGGATCCGTCGCGTCGGTGGGCGTGCCGATCGGACGCTCGTTGAAGCCCGCGATGTCGATCGAGGCGAGGCGCGCCGAATAGCCACCGCCCCGCGCGTCGCGGGCCTGGGTCTCGCGGTAGAACATCAGCACGCGGCCATTGGGCGCGAAGGTCGGCCCCTCCATCGCCCAGCCCTCGGACAGGATGCGCTCCCCGCTGCCATCGGGCCGCATCACGCCGATGCCGAACTGCCCGCGGCTGATGCGCGTGAAGGCGATCAGGTCCCCGCGCGGCGACCAGACCGGCGTCGCGTAGCGGCCATTGCCGAAGGAGATCCGCCGCACCCCGCCGCCGCCGGTATCCATGACGTAGATCTGCTGGTCGCCGCCGCGGTCGGAGTTGAACACGATCTGCTGCCCGTCCGGCGAGAAGCAGGGCGAGACATCGAGCCCGCCGCCGGAGGTCAGCTGCCGCTCGCGACGGGACGCGAGATCGACCACGAAGATGTTGGCGTCGCCCCCGCGCACGGCGGAGAGGACGACGCTGCGGCCATCCGGCGAGAAGCGGGGCGAGAGCGTCATGCCGCCGAAGCTGCCGAGAACCTCGGTCCGGCCGCTCTCCAGGTTCAGCAGGTAGACCCGCGGCTCGTTGCGCAGATAGGACATGAAGGCGATCTGCGTCGCGTTCGGATGGAAGCGCGGCGTCAGCGCCTGGAACTGGCCGTCGGTCAGGAAGCGGTTGTTCTCCCCGTCCTGGTCCATGATGGCGAGGCGCCGCGTGCGCCGGTCGCGCGGGCCGGTCTCGCTCACATAGGCGACGCGGGTGTTGAAGTAGCCCTGCTCGCCCAGCATCCGGCGGTAGATGTCGTCCGAGATGATGTGGGCGATCTGGCGCCAGTTCGCCGTGCTGGCGTTGTAGGCGGTGCCGAGGGCCTGCTGCTCCGGCAGCACGTCCCACAGGCGGAACTCGACGCGGAGCTGCCCGCCGCTGGTGGCGACGCGGCCGGTGACGAGCGCCTGGGCCCCGATCACGCGCCAGTCCTGGAAGCGCGGCGCCGCGGCCGCGGCGTCCGGCGTCTGGATGAAGGCGCGATTCTCGATCGGCCGGAACAGGCCGGAATTGCGCAGGTTGTTCGCGATCACCTGGGCGATCTGCGCCCCCACCGGGTCGCCCGCCATCGGCGGGATGGCGATGGGAATCGGGTCGGTCCGGGCGCGGGTGATGTCGATGAAGGTCTCGCGCCCGCCCTGCTGCGCGAGGGCGGGCAGCGGCAGGGCGAGGACGCCGGGGGCCACGAGGCCGGCGGTGAGGACGTGGCGGCGGGACAGGGTCACGGGGCGGCGGCTCCGGCACGAAGGGTCGCGGCGCACCTTGGCGACCGAAGGCGGCGGGTCAAGGGCGGACTTGGGCGTGGCGGACGCCGCGCCCATGCCTGCGGGCCCGGCTCGGTGGGCTGAGGATCCAACACGCTCCTACCTCAGGCCCAGATCGGACGGGCGGAAGCGGAAGACGGCGTCGCGCAGCGCCGCCAGCCGCTCGCGCGGCAGCGGCAGCGGGTTGCAGCGCGGGTCGAGCAGGGCGCGCCGCGCGCTCTCGAACACCATGCGGGCCCGCGGGTCGGCCGGCACGGCGCCGTTGGGGCGCACGACGCGGACCACGCCCTGCGCGTCCACCTCGATCCGCAACTCCACCACGATCTGGTTCAGCCCGGGCGCGCCCGCATCCACCGACCAGCACTCGCTGATCTTGTCGGCGAGGCCGGCGCGCTCGCTGGCGGAGAGGCTCGCCGTGCCCTGCGGCGCGCCGCCACCCTGCTGCGGCGCGCCCTGCGCCGGATTCGGCCGGGCCGTGGGCGGCTGCTGCTGTTGCTGCTGGGCGCGCAGCCGCTCGAGCGTGTTCAGCACCGACTGGCTGCGCTCCTCGGGGCGCTGCACCGGCGGCGTCTGGCCGGTCCCCGCCTGGCGCGAGGGCTCGGGCGGCGGCGGCACCGGGGGCG
>JAIEOO010000215.1 GCA_019750475.1 Acetobacteraceae bacterium
AGCGGTGCGCGGCGCCGGCATCGGCACGGGGGATGCCGGCGCGCCCTGCGGCGCGGCCGGAGCAGCCTGCGGCACCACGGCCGCGAAGGTGACGAGCGGGATCGGCGCCGCCCGATACGCGGCGAGGCCGCGCAGCCCGTTCTCGGCCGTGACGGCGGGCGGTGCGGGTGGCGCGGCCGCGAGCGCGACCGGCGGACTCGGGCTGCGCTGCTCCTGCGCCCAGGCGGCGAGGACGCGGGCGCGGTACGGCTCGGCGCGCTCGGGCGTCTGGGAATGGTAATGGCCCACCGCCGTGTCCCAGCTGCCCGCGCGGTCGCGCAGCGCCGTCAGGAAGCGCGCGGCGTAGCGGGCGTTGGTGAGCGGATCGAAGGCCTCGTCGAGGCTGGCGAAGGCCTGCGGGTGATGGCGGAGGTTCACCTGCATGCAGCCGGTATCGATCGAACGCACCCCGGCGGCCTGTTCGCGGCGAACGCCCTCCACCGCGGCGTCAACCGATGGGAAAAACATGCCGCGTCCCTCGGCATTTATGGTCCAGGGCCACGGCTCCGTCCGCCCGGTTTGCGCGTCGCGCCGGCCCGACTCGACGCGCGCGATCGCCAGCAGCAGGCCGGCGGGAATGCCGGCTTCGCGCTCGGCCGCCTGGATGGCCGCGACGCAGAGCGCCGATTGCGCGCCGACGGAGCGCGGGGCGACGGCACCGATTAGCAAGAGAAGGAGGAGGACGAGGCGCGACATGCCGCGGGCTTCGCAACGCCCGTGCCACGCCTCGCGGGTCGCGCGTCACGCGCGGGCGGGCGTTCAGAGTCCGGAAACCCGTGCTCCCTACAGCGGCAAGGGTGAGCGCGCCGCCATGAACATCCCCCTCCCCGGCCCCATTCCCGGCCTCGCCCCGGTCGCACGCGCGGCGGCTCGCCCGGCCGCGACGGGCGGTGGAAGCTTCGCGGGCCTCGTCGGCCAGGCGACGACGCCGCGCGCCGCGCCGGCCGACGCCGCGCCGGTCGGCGACGCGTCGGCGCTGTTCCTCATCCAGGCGACGGGCGAGCAGCCGCCGCGCCGCCGTCGCCCGATCCGCGAACTCGCCTCCCACGCCGTCGACCTCCTCGGTGACCTCCAGCGCCACCTGCTGGGCGACGGCACCCCGGACCCCGTCGCGCTGGACGCGGCCGCGGCGGAAGCGGAGGACCTCGCCGCCGCCGCGCCGAGCCCGGAGGCGCGGCGCCTCTGCGCCGCCGTCGCCCTCCGCCTGCGCGTCGAGCGCGCCAAGCTCGACGCCGCCTGAGCCATGGCGAAGCGCGGCAAGGGCAACGAGCGCCCGATCGTCATCAAGCGCAGCGAGGAAGCCGGGCACGGCCACCATGGCGGCGCCTGGAAGATCGCCTATGCCGACTTCGTCACGGCGATGATGGCGTTCTTCCTGCTCATGTGGCTCGTGAACGCCACGACCGAGGCGCAGCGCCGCGGCATCGCCGACTACTTCACCCAGCCGAACATCGTCGCGCGCGGCGCCACCGGCTCCGGGCAGCCCTTCGGCGGCCGCACCCTGGCGAGCGAGGGGCGCATGGTGTCGGACGCCACGCCGATGCCCGCCGCCGTCGCGGCCCCGGTCGGCCCCGATTCCGACGAGGAGGAAGAGGAAGGCGGCGTGCCCCGGACCTCCGCGGCGCAGCGCACGCGCCCCGGGGACCAGCGCCAGCCCGCCGAGACGGAGCCGCCCTCCCAGGAGGCCGCGGCCCAGCAGCGGCGCGAAACCCTGGCGCGCCTCGCGGAGGAGGTCCGCCAGGCGATCCGCAACGACCCGGCCCTCGCCTCCCTCGGTCGGCAGGTGCTGGTCGAGGAGGTGCCGGAGGGGTTGCGCGTGCAGCTCGTGGACGCCGAGGGACAGCCCGTCTTCCACACCGGCCAGGCCGCGCCGAACGAGCGCGGCCGGGCGCTGCTCGGGCGCGTCGCGTCCGTGCTGGCCCGCCAGCCGCATCCGGTCGAGATCACGGGCCACACCGACGCGGCGCCCTTCCGGGGCGGCGACCGGAGCAACTGGGATCTCTCGGCGGACCGCGCGAACGCGACGCGCCGCCTGCTGGTGGACGGCGGCGTGGCGGAGGGGCGCATCCGCGCCGTCGCCGGCCGCGCGGAACGCGAACCGCTGCTGCCCGACCGCCCGCTCGACGCCGCGAACCGGCGGGTGGCGGTGCTCATGACCATCCCCAACGCCGGGACCGTGCGATGATCCTCATCATCGGCTTCGCCTTCATGCTGGCCTGCGTCTTCGGCGGCTATCTCGTCGCCGGCGGCAAGATGGGCCCGATCCTCTACGCCCTGCCCTTCGAGATGCTCATCATCGGGGGCGCGGCGGTCGGCACCTTCCTCATGGCGAACAGCCTGTCGGACGTGAAGCACACGCTCGGCGGCGTGATGAAGGCGATCAAGGGCGCGCGCTACAAGGAGGCCGACTACGTCGAGCTCTGCACGCTGCTGCACAAGCTGCTCCGCGTGGCGCAGCAGAAGGGCGCCGCCGGCCTCGAGCCGCATATCGAGAAGCCCGACGAGAGCCCGGTCTTCGGCGCCCACCCGACGATCCAGAAGGACCACCACGCCGTCGCCCTCATCTGCGACTATCTGCGGCTGGTCGGCATGAACGCCGACGACCCCCACCAGGTCGAGGACATCATGGCCGGGGAGCTGAAGAAGATCCGCGAGGAGGAGCTGCACGCCTCCCACGCGCTGCAGAGCGTGGCCGACGCCCTGCCGGCGCTCGGCATCGTCGCGGCCGTGCTCGGCGTCATCAAGACCATGGGCTCGATCGACCAGCCGCCCGCCGTGCTCGGCGGCATGATCGGCTCCGCCCTCGTCGGCACCTTCCTCGGCGTGCTGCTGGCCTACGGGATGGTCGGGCCGCTCGCCACCCGGCTCAAGGGCGTCGTCGAGGAGGAGGCCAAGTACCTCGACGTGATCCGCGCCGTTCTCGTCGCGCACCTGCACGGCAACGCGCCGCAGGTGGCGGTGGAGGTCGGGCGGAAGACCGTCCCCTCCGGCCTCATGCCCAGCTTCTCGAAGCTGGAGAGCGCGCTCCAGGAAGCGCGCTGACGCCGCATCGCGCCTTCCGGCAGCCCCGGCGGCCGCCCCGCGCGCGGGCTGCGCCCGATCGGGAGGCGGCCCGATCCAACACGCTCGCCGCC
>JAIEOO010000373.1 GCA_019750475.1 Acetobacteraceae bacterium
AGCATCCAGGCCGCCGCGTGCGGGCCGGCGAGCGCCGCGGCCTGCCCCGCGAGGATGGAGGCGGCGATGAAGGTGAGGGAGCCCATGGCCCGCGCCTTCGCGTAATCGAAGGCGCCCGCCCGCACCGCGCGGCCGGCCAGCGCGTCGGAGATCGGCATGACCGCGGCCGAGGACGCGCTGTGCAGCACCTGCACCGCGATCAGCGCCGCGAGGCCCGCCGCCAGCCCGAAGCCGCAGGCCGAGAGGGCGCCGGCGACGCAGAGCGCGGCCAGCACCCGCCGCGCATCCGGCGCCCGGTCGGCGATGCGGCCGGCGACCGGCCCTGCCAGCAGACGGGTCAACGAGCCGAGCGCGAGGACCGCGCCCACCTGGCCCGGCGTCAGCCCGCCCTCGGCGAGGATGGCGGGCAGGAAGGGCATCATCGCCCCGAACCCCGCGAATTGCGCGCCGAACAGGAAGGCGAAACGGGGGCCGGGCCGCATCGCGACAGGGTCGCGCAGGGGGGCGCCCGTTGCAATCAGGCACGCTTGGTCGCACAAGGCCTGCAAGACGGAAAATGCTGGAAACGCCGGCGGGTCCAGGGCGCGCGAATTCCAAGGCGCGCGACGCCCGAAGGGACCGCCGGCACGGCGAACGGAACCCAGGCTGCATGTTCGAAGCCCGCGTCAAGGCGATCCTCGGCCCCACCAACACGGGCAAGACCCACCTCGCCATCGAGCGGATGCTGGCCCATTCCTCGGGCATCATCGGCTTCCCGCTGCGGCTGCTGGCGCGCGAGAACTACGACCGCATGGTGGCCCAGAAGGGCGAGCGCAACGTCGCGCTCATCACCGGCGAGGAGAAGATCGTCCCGCCCGACGCCAAGTGGTTCGCCTGCACGGTCGAGGCGATGCCGCTCGACCGGAAGGTCGAGTTCCTGGCGGTGGACGAGATCCAGCTCTGCGCCGATGCCGACCGCGGGCACATCTTCACGGACCGGCTGCTGCACGCGCGCGGCCTGGTCGAGACGATGTTCCTCGGCGCCGAGACGATCCGCCCGCTGCTGACGCGCCTCGTTCCGCAGGTCGAGATCGAGGTGCGGCCGCGCCTGTCGCAACTCACGCATGCCGGCCCGGCGAAGCTGACCAAGCTGCCACCGCGCAGCGCCGTCGTGGCGTTCTCCGCGAGCGAGGTCTACGCCATCGCCGAGGCGATCCGCCGCCGCCGGGGCGGCTGCGCCGTCGTCATGGGCCGCCTCTCGCCGCGCACCCGCAACGCGCAGGTGAAGATGTACCAGGACCGGGAGGTGGACTTCCTGGTCGCGACCGACGCCATCGGCATGGGCCTCAACATGGACGTGGACCATGTGGCCTTCGCCAGCCTCAACAAGTTCGACGGCCACCAGTCCCGCCAGCTGACGGCGCAGGAGGCGGCGCAGATCGCCGGCCGCGCCGGCCGCGGCATGCGGGACGGCACCTTCGGCGTCACGGCCGAATGCCCGCCCCTGCCCGACGCCATCGTCGAGGCGATCGAGAACCACCAGTTCGAGCCGTTGCAGGCGCTGGCCTGGCGCAACTCCGACCTCGACTTCTCGAGCGTGGACGCGCTGCTCGACAGCCTCGCCGCGCCCTCGCCGCAGCCCGGGCTGACCAAGGGCAACGACGCGGTGGACCACATCACCCTCGCGGCGCTGGCGCGGGAGAGCGAGATCCGCGCCATGGCCGCCTCGCGCTCGCGCGTGGCGCTGCTGTGGGAGGCCTGCCAGGTCCCCGATTTCCGCAAGCTCGCGGATGACAGCCACACGCGGCTCGTCGCGCGCATCTTCAAGCACATCGTCGAGGACGGGCGCCTGCCCACCGACTGGATCGCGGGGCAGATCGCGGGCCTCTCCAACATCGAGGGCGACCTCGACACGCTGATGGCGCGGCTCGCGAACATCCGCTCCTGGGCGTACATCGCCGCGCGCAGCGACTGGGTGCCCGATGCCGCCGCCCAGCAGGACGCCGCCCGCCAGGCCGAGGACATGGTGAGCGACGCGCTGCACGAGCGCCTGACCGCCCGCTTCGTGGACCGCCGCGCCGCGCATCTCATCCGCCAGCTCGACAGCAGCGACGCCGAGCTTCTGTCCGCCGTGACGCGCCAGGGCGAGGTGGTGGTGGAAGGCCACACGGTCGGCCGCGTGAGGGGCTTCGAGTTCGAGCCCGACGCGACCGGCACCGAGGAGGAGAAGAAGCTCGTCCTCCGCGCCGCGCGCCGGGCGTTGCAGCAGGAAATGCCGCGCCGCGTCGCGGCCCTCGAGATCGCGAAGGCCGACAGCTTCGCCCTCACGCCCGAGCATCGCGTGACCTGGGACGGCGCCGAGATCGCCCGCCTCCGGCATGGCAGCGAGCCGGGCAAGCCGCAGATCGACGTCCACGCCTCGGAGTTCCTGGACGGCCCGCAGCGGGAGCGCGTCCGCGCCCGCCTCGCCGGCTGGATCGAGGGGATCCTGGCGAAGGAGCTGGCGGCGGTCGCCACCGTCGAGGCCAAGGCCGCCGAGGACAACACGCTCCGCGGTCCCGCCTTCCAGCTGCGCGAGACGCTGGGCCTCAAGCCCGGCGACACGCGGCACAACATCGGCCACGAGGTGCGGGCGAAGCTGAAGGCCATCGGCATCCGCGCCGGCCGCTACGCCCTCTTCGTGCCGGAGGCGCTGAAGCCCCGCGCCATGGCGCTGCGCGCGCAGCTCTGGGCGCTCAGCCACGACATCCCGACGCCGCCGCTGCCGCAGCCCGGCCTCGTCTCCGTGCCGGGCGACGGCGTGCTCGCGCTCTCCTGGCCGCCGGGCTTCGCCGAGATCATGGGCTGGCTGCCCTGCGGGCCGGTCTTCCTCCGCCTCGACGTGGCGGAGCGCGTGGCGGCCGAGCTCGGCTACCTCACGCGGCGGACGCCGGCGCCCATGCCGTCCGAGATGCTGGGCCGCTTCGGCATCAAGCCCGAACTGCTGGAGCCGGTGCTGAACGGCCTCGGCTTCCGGCTGATCCAGCCCGCCGAGATGGGCGAGGAGGAGCAGGGCCCGCCCGCGCCCGTCCTCGTCTCCTGGGTGCCGCCGGAGCGCGGGCCGCGCCGGCCGCAGCGCCCGGGGCAGCGGCCCGGACAGAACGAGCGCCAGGGCGAGAAGCGCGAGGGCCAGCGCGGTCCGCGCCGTGACCGTGGGCCGCGCCC
>JAIEOO010000055.1 GCA_019750475.1 Acetobacteraceae bacterium
GCTCGGCGCTGTGCGCCCCGGCGATCGTCGCGGCGTAGGCTTCGACGTCGCGGGGCGGCACGAAGGGGGAGGCGAGCGTCTCGTCGGGCCCGAGCCCGGCGCCGGGCATGGCGCCCCAGCCGAGGCCGGGCCGCACCTCCGGCCCCAGCGCGTGATCGAGCACGCGGCCGAGGAGCGTCGTGAAGCCCGCCGGCCCGCCGGGCGCGTTGCGCCGGAAGGCGGCCGGGCCGGCCGGATCATCCGGCACGTCATGCGTGCCGTCGCGCAGCAGGGCCGGGTCGGCCGCCACATCCGCGGCGAGGCGCATGCCATTGGCGAAGCCGAGCTGCCCGCCCGCGCGATAGCCGAGCGCCGGCTGCGGCACGGCGCCGCCCGCATCGGTGAAGAGGCGCAGCCCCTGCGCGTCGAGGCGATGCGCGAGCTGGCTCGCGGCCACGTCCAGCTCCGCCTGGAAGCGCGGCAGCGTGCCGTCGCGCAGCGCGACATACTCGCCGAGCCGGCCGCCCAGCAGCTGCCGGGTCACGTCGATCCCGCCCAGCAGCACCGCCGGCAGCGTTCCGCCCGGACCGTGGAAGGCGTCCGGCCCGATGGCGGCCGGCGTGGTGGCGAGGGCCTCGTGCCCCGGATCGAGCGGCAGGGTGAGGCCGCCGCGCGACATCAGCACGAGCCCGCCATCGGGCTGGCGCAGGGCACGGACCGGCAGGCTCTCGGACAAGGCGGCCAGCGCCAGGTCGCGCTCATCCTCGAGGGCGGCGGCGGAGCGGCCATGGGACACCTCGTGGCGGATCGCGACGGTCAGGTCGCCGATCCGGCGCAGGCCGTCGTTGACGCGCCGGACCTCCTCGAGGATGCCGTCCTGCGCCTCCTGCCGGGTCCGCGCCACGGCGACGCCGATGTCGTTGAAGCGCGCGGCGACGTCGCGCGCGGCATTCGCGGCGGCGAGCTGCAGGCCCGCCTCGGCCGGCGCGCCGCGCAGGGCCACGAAGGCCTCCCGCAACCGGCCGATGACGCCGGCGAGGCTGTCATCCTCCCCCGGGCGGCCGTGCATGGCCTCGATCCGCGACAGCAGCCTCTCGCGCAGGCCGGCCGCGGCGGCGTCGGCGCCCCGCGCGTCGCGCTCCGCCAGCAGGGCCTGGTCCACCTCCCGCCGCGCCTCGCCGATGCGCGGCCCGAGCGACGCGCCGCCCGACACGCCGGCCGTGACGGGCAGCGCCTTGCGCGTGTGCCCGGCGATGTCGGCCTGCGCCAGGTTCTCCGACGACTGGGCCAGGGACCGCTGCGTGGCGAGGAGGCCACTGCGGGCGATGCCGAAGGCGAGGTCCAGGCTCATGGCGGATCCAGATTTGCGGAACGGCGGTTAATCGGAGGTTGAGGCGATGCCCGAAGGGACGGCCGAGCGTCAGCGGCGCATGTTGATCGTTTCCTGGAGCATCTCGTCGCTCGTCGTGACCACGCGCGTGTTCGCCGTGTAGGCGCGCTGTGCCACGATGAGCTTGGTGAACTCGCCCGCGATGTCGACGTTAGAGCGCTCCAGCGCGCCGACGACGAGCTTGCCGACGCCGTTCGACGACACGTCGCTCACCCGCGCCTCGCCGCTCTCGATCGTGCGCATGAAGGCCTGGCCGTCCAGGCGCTGGAGCTTATCGGCGTCCGAGAAGGCGACGATCGGCACGCGGAACACCACGCGGCTCTGCCCGTTGTCGTAGTTCACCGCGACGTCGCCGTTCTCGCGCACGGACAGGCCCGAATACGAGCCGGGTGGCACCCCGTTCTGGGCCACGTTGCGCAGGGCGAAGTCGGTGCCGCTGTACTGCGTGAGGCCCTGTGCCACCCCAAAGCGCCCGAGGTTGAGCGTGATGGGCTGGTTGCCCTGGCCGAAATCCATGGTGAAGGTGAAGTCCACCGGCGAGTCCGCCACGCCCGCGACGCCGTTGAAGCTCTGGATCGTTCCGTTCGGACCGAAGACCACGGGAACGTTGACGGCGCCGCCGACGGGCGTCGGTGTGATCGACAGGCGCCAGGTGTTGGCCGCGCCACCCGGATCCTGGGCGAAGCCGAGCGTCAGCGGGAAGCGCTTGCCGAGGCTGTCATAGACCTGCACCTGGGTGCTGAAGCTCGCCGGCGTCGCCCCCGCGGCGACGGGCTGCAAGGCCGGGAGGTTGGCCGCGATCTGCGCCGTGCTCGTCGCGACCGGGTTGAACACCTGCTGCGCGATGCGGATCGGTTCCAGCACGGTGCGGTCGGGCACGCCGGTCTGCTGGTCCACCGGCCAGCCTTGCAGGAAGTAGTTGGCGCCGTTGACCATGAAGCCGTCGCGGTCCAGCCGGAAATCGCCCGACCGCGTGAAGAACTGCCGCTCGTCGAAGATCGGCAGGCCGTTGGTGGAGCCGCGCGATTGCGCGACCGAGAAGAAGCCCTGGCCGCCGATGGCGAGGCCCAGCGGGTTCTCCGTCTGCTCCACGGTCCCCTGCACGGTGTGGGTGAAGTCGGGCCGGGCCAGCACGCTGCCCGGCGCGTGCAGCGTCGGGCCGCTGGTGCTGAGCAGGTCGGTGAAGTTCGTATCCACGCGCTTGAAGCCGATGGTCTGGCTGTTCGCCAGGTTGTCCGACACGTGACCCAGCGCGCGGGCCTGGGCCGTCAGGCCGGAGATGGCGGTGGTCATGGAGCCGAAGAGCGACATGGCGGATCCCTTGCTGCGCGTGCCCGCGGCGGGCGGTGCAGCGGCGCGTTGCACCACGCGTGCCGGTCCCCGACGCCGCGCCGGCGGCAAGGCTTGCCGGCTCCGTGTCGGACCGTGCCGGGGGGCGGCCGATGCCGCCGACCGGACGGGGGCCGCGGCATGGCCTGTCGGTTGCACCCGAGCGGATGGGGGCGGAGGGCACGCGCCGTGCTGCCGCCCTGCATCCGCCTCGGCCGGCCGGCCTGGAGACATCGCTGTGGATCACCTCGTCCTCTCCGCTTTTCCCGTCGCCGCACCAGCCATCGTGGCGGAGCCGGAGGGCGGCCGGCTGTTCGCCCTGGCCCTCTCCCTCGCGTGCTGCGATGCGGACGCGCCGGCGCGGACGGGCGAGGCCGGGCCCGTCCCCCATCGGCCCGCCGGTGCGGGCGGCGTCGCGATGCAGGCATCGGCTGTGGTGCATCCTTCCACGCCGCATCCGCCGCGCCCCGCGGCCGGCCACGCGCCGGCGG
>JAIEOO010000042.1 GCA_019750475.1 Acetobacteraceae bacterium
CCGCGCCAGCGCCGCGCGGGCAGCGCCCAGCCGGGGCGCCCTGGTCCCGTCACCGCGTCCGCGCCCTCGGCGCTGCGGCGCTCGAGGAAGTCGCGCTCGATCTGGCGGAGGTCGTGCAGGAGAGGCGCGGCGGTCGGCGCGTCCGCGAGATGGCAGACGAGCGGCGTCCCCGGGAAGGCGAGGCCGCAGCGGCGCGCCACCGTGAGCCAGTAGCCGGCGCCCCCCGCGGCCGCGAAGTGGATGGCGTCGAAGGGGGGCGCGTCGCGCAGCCACAGCCAGGTCTCGAAGGCGGCGTCGGCCGGGTCGTCGCTGGCGAAGGCGCTGTCCAGGCGGAAGGGCAGGCGCGCCTGCCACAGCGGCAACGGCGTTTCCGCGGGAAAGGCCGTGGCGCGCAGCAGCGTCACCTCCGCCCCGGCCGCGTGCATCTCGGCCGCGCGGGCCGCCATCGGCTCCCCGGGGGCGGGCAGGCCGGAGGTGACGACGCAGACCCGGCGGCGGCTCATGCGGCGTCCGCGACCAGCACGGCGTCGGGGCCCGCGTCGTCCAGCGCGCGGAGACGCCAGCCTTCCTCGGCGAGGAGCCTCTCCAGCGCGGCGGCCCCCGGCAGCCAGCGCCAAGCCGCGGGCTCGCGGCCCAGCCACGCGGCGATGGCGGCGCGGCGCGCCGCGTCGAGCGAGGGCAGGTGCCACAGGCTGTCCGCCGTGAAGCCGGGGAGCGCCCCGGGGTCGGCCACCGGCGTCGCCAGCACCAGACGCGCCGCGCCGGTGCGACGCAGGTCGCGCAGCCGCCGGGCGGGCTCGGGATCGGACAGGGCCGCCGGGTCGGCCAGCAGGTCCACGGGACCGAGCAGCGCGCGGATGTCGAAGCTGGCCGGATCGGCGTGCAGCCACCAGGCCGGCGGCCGGGCGGTGTCGGCGTGGTGCAGGATCAAGCTCGGCCTGCCGCAGGGCATGGCGGCGAGAAGGGCCTCGGCCTCCTCCCGGAGGCCTGTCCGCTCGGCGGCGTCGCGCAGCGCGGCGTCGGGCTGGGGCGGCATGACGGGCGCCACGATCCGCGCCGCAGCGGCCCCGGCGGCGAGGCAGCGCAGCAGCAGGGCCGATGCCGCCGGGGCGTCGCCCCAGGCGAGCGCGACACGGCGACCCGGCGCATGGCGCAGCACCGCCCGCGCGAAGGGGGAGGCCACGAGGACGCTCATTCCCTCTCGATGGCGGAGAGCCAGGCCTCCACCCGGCGCCGGTTGGCGCCGAGGTCGGACCAGCCGAACAGGCTCCGCGAGTAGAGGAACAGCGAGGCGCCGCCGCCCACCGCCACCGCCTCGGCGGCGATGACGTCCGGCCAGTTCATCAGCGGCGTGCGCGCCACCCATTGCGCCTGGCGCCGGTCCGGCCACCGGGCGAGAAGGTGGGTGCGCGGCATGGCGGCTGCCGCGCGCTCGATCCGGGCGAAGAGCGCGTCCGGGTCGAGCGGCAGGGCCGGCGCGGCGAGATGGGCCGAAGGGTGCAGCCCGGGCGGCGCCGCGAGGCAGGTGTTGGGCGAGCGCGGCAGGCGCAGCGCGCGGAAGTCGAGCGGGGCGGGGAGCGCGATCCCCTCGGCGCCGCGGCCGGTGAGCGCGCTGATCGGGTTCATGCGGTCTCCCCCTCGGCCGCCGCCGCGCCGGGCAGCGTCAGCCGGATCACGCCGTGCATGGCCTCGGGCGGAATCGGCTTTCCCTTGCGCAGGATGACGACGCGGCCCTGGCGCGACAACTCCGCCGCTTCCTGCCGCACGGCGTGCATCAGCGGCCGCCAGTCCTCCGGCCGCAGCGCCTTCGCCACCTCGGACGGGCAGATGGACTTGCCGGCCCCGCGGGCGCTGACGGCCGAGAGGATGGCGTCGCCGATCGCGGCGCGGTTCACGGGACCAGCCATGTCGCCTCCAGCCCGTCGGCGCCCCAGGCGAAGCGCGCGCGGCGATGCCCCCCATGCGCGAGCCAGAGCCATTCCAGCGCGTCGAAGCGCAGGACGAGCGCGCCGAAATGCGCGCGGCCATTCGCCTCCTCCCGCGGGGCGGCGGCCGGGGCGGGAACCGGCGTCGCGGGGCCCGGCTCGACCGCGTAGCAGAGCCGGCTGAAGGAGCGGCTGGCCGTCCAGGCGGCCTCGGCGACGGCGTCGGCGTCGTGGCGGGTGGCGACGCAGCGAAGCCGGATCTGCACCTGGGCGCCGGGATCGTAGAGGTGCAGCGCGCAGCGTGGATCGGCCGCGAGCTGCGCCCATTTCGGCGCGCGCACATCGGTGTGGAGCCGCACGGTCCGGGTGGCGGGGTCGAAGCCGCGCAGCACCAGCGTCCGCGCCTCGGGCGCGCCGTCCGCCCCGATGGTGGCGAGCGCGGGCGTGTGGAAGGGGCTGCGCCGGTCGGCGACGCCGCGCGCCAGCAGCCGGAAGGCCTCGGCCAGGGCCTCGCCCAGGTCGTCGGCATGCGCGGGCCGCGGGCGGGGGGCGGCGCTCATCCGATGGCCGCCGCCAGCGCCGCGCCGCTGTCCCAGGCGGCCTCCACGCGCCCGCCGAGGCAGCCATCGCTCGCATAGCCGAGGCCGAGCGCCGGGTCCCAGAGGCAAGGCTCGCCGAGCGGCGCTTCCAGCAGGGAATAACGCCAGCGATGGGCCGCGGCGTAGCCGGGCGCTGGCAGGGCGAGGCCCGCGAGGTCGGCGAAGGCCGCCAGCAGGCGGGGCAGGACCGCTTCCGGCGTCTCCTCGAGATGGGCGCGGGAGAAGGCCGGGCCGGCCTGGACGACCCAGGCTTCCTGCGTCGCGTCGCGGCCGGGCTTCGAGGAGTCGCGGGCCGCCCAGCCGATGGCGTGCCCGTCGGGGCGCAGCGTGTCGGGCAGGGGCAGGCGCTCGGGAAAGATCAGCATCGCCGTCCAGCACGGGGCGTAGCGGATGCGGGAGAGGGGTTCGGCGAAGGCCGGCGCGAGCGGGATGGCCTGGGGCGCGGGCACCGTGAGCAGCACGCCGTCGAAGGGGCCGTCCTGCTCGACGAACCAGCCCGCCGCCTCGCGCGCCAGGCGCGCCACGGTGACGCCGCAGGTGACGTCGAGCCCGGCGGCGAGGGCGCGGGGCAGGGCGGACATGCCCGGGACGCCGACGAGGCGCTCCGGATCGGGCCAGGGCCGGGCGCCGGCCTCGCGCAGGGCGGCGCGCAGCGCCTCGCCCTCGGCCCGGATG
>JAIEOO010000350.1 GCA_019750475.1 Acetobacteraceae bacterium
CCGCCGCCGCCGCCACCGAAGTCGCGCCGGGGGGGACGGTCACCGAAGCCGCCGCCGCCGCCGAAGCCGCCGCCGCCACCGAAGTCGCGCCGGGGGGGACGGTCACCGAAGCCGCCGCCGCCGAAGCCGCCACCACCACCGAAGTCACGCCGGGGGGGACGGTCACCGAAGTCACGCCGCGGGGGACGATCGCCGAAGCCGCCGCCCATCCCGGGGCCGCGCGAACCGCCGCCGGGGCCCTTCTTGAGTTCGGTGATGCGCGTCACGAGCCGGCGGCCCTGACGGTCCGAACCGATCTCGCACACCAGGATATCGTCGGTGTCGGGCGGCTCGATTCCCACCTCCGCGAGGGCGGAGGCGTGGAAGAACACGTCCTGCCCGTCGGGGCCCAACACGAAGCCGAAGCCCTTGCGCCCGTTGTACCACTTCACCTTGGCCTCGATCAGGCCCTCACCGCCGCCCGGGGGCGAAAAATCGTCAGACACGTGCTTCTTCAATCCAAGTTTCAGACCGCCGCCCAACGGGATGCCGGGCGGGCGGTTGCAGTCTGGCATCCTGCCAGGGGGATTGCACGAAAAAACTCACCTGAACCGGTCCGGGCTGTAAGGTTCCGCGTCCGGATCGGGCGCCCGCCCGGCCAGCATCGCGGCCACCAGCGCCGCGCTGCGCGGGGCCGCCACCAGCCCGACATGCCCATGCCCGAAGCAGTGCAGGATGTCGGGCGTCGCCCGGGCCGGGCCGATCACCGGCAGGCCGTCCGGCATGGAGGGGCGGTGCCCCATCCAGAACCGCACCGCCTCCGCCGGCAGGTCCCGCGGCAGGGAGGGGAACATCCGAAGCAGATGGTCCCGCAGGATCTCCGCCCGCCGCCAGTTCGGCGCGGCCTCCAGCCCCGCGATCTCCACCTGGCCGGAGACGCGGAGGCCGCGGGCCGTCATCGTCACGCTCATCTTGCCGTCGGAGGGCATCATCGGCGTCCGCGGCCCCACCGCCGGGTCGGTGATCACGGCGTGGTAGCCGCGCTCGCTCTCGAGCGGCAGGGCGTCGCCCGCCGCCCGGGCGAGCCCGCGGGACCGCGCCCCCGCCGCGAGGACCGCGCGGTCGGCCGGCACCTCCCCCTGGTCGGTCGTGACCGCCTTCAGCCGCCCGCCCTCGATCCGGAACCCCGTCGCGCGCGCCGCGACCCGCCGCGCCCCCTCGGCCTCGGCCAGCGCCACGAGGGCGGCGGTGTAGGCGCCCGGATCGAGGCAATGCCCGCCCTCCTCCGCCAGCAGGGCGAAGCGGTAGCGGCGATCGAGCTCGGGCTCGCGCTGGCGCAGCTCGTCCTCGTCGAGCTCGATCCAGCGCACGCCGACCGCCTCCCGCACCCGCCAGGCGAGCGCCTCCGCCGCGAAGGCGGCGCGGTCGGGGAAGACGTAGAGCAGGCCCTGCCGCCGGATCAGCGCGCCCACCCCGGCCTCCTCCGCCAGGCGCGCGTGGAGCGCCGGCGCGTCCCGGAGCAGGGCCCGCAGCGCGCGGGCCGTGCGCAGCACCGTCTCCTCCGTCCGGCCGGACCAGAGATAGCGCAGCAGCCAGGGCGCCACGCGCGGCAGGTAGGACCAGCGGATGGCGAGCGGCCCGAGCGGGTCGGAGAGGAATGTCGGCACCTTCCGCCACAGCCCCGGCACGGCCGGCGGCACGACGCTCATCGGCGAGAGCCAGCAGCCATTGCCGTAGCTCGCCGCCTGCTCGCCGCCCGGCTCCCCCGGCTCGAGGATGGTGACCGCGAACCCCTCGCGCCGCGCCGCGAGCGCCGCGCAGGCGCCGACGATCCCGGCCCCGATGACGACGACCCGCGTCATGCGCGCCTCTGCGTTGCGGGATCGGCCGCGAGCAGCGAGACATGCGCCGAGACCACCCGCCAGCCGATGTCGGGCAGCCGCACCATGATCTTCGTCTCGCGCCCGATCAGGCCCGAACCGACGCGTTCGTATTCGAGGTGGGTGCAGGCGAAGTCCGCGCCGAAGGCGGTGATGTGGACCTTGCGCTGCACGCGCTGGGCGTAGGCCTTCACGCTGGCGCGGAAGGCCCGGATGGCGTCGTGGCCGTAGAGGATCTCGGCCGTGCCGAAGCGGACGGTGCGCGGATCGGCCCAGAAGATCTCGTCCAGGATCTCGGTGCGGTTGGCCATCAGCGCCGCCTCGTAGCGGTCGAACACGGCGCGGATTTCGGCGAGGACCGAGGGATCGTCGAGCTGCATGGCGCCATGCTGCCACGCCCCCGTGCCGGGCGGGAGTGACGGGGCGCTTGACCCTCCCACGTGGGAGACGCGTTGGCTCGGACGATGCGCCGTCTCCTCCTGCTCGCCCTGCTCACGCCGCTGCCCGCCCTGGCCCATTCGGACCTGCGCGGCAGCCAGCCCGCCGACGGGTCGAGCCTCGCCGCGGGCCCGACCGAGCTGCGCCTGTCCTTCCAGGAGCGCGTGCAGCTCACGCTCTGGCGCATCCTCGGCCCGGACGGGACGGAGCAGCCCTTCCCGCGCACCCGCGACCTCGCGCCCCGCGCCGAGCACCTCGCCCGCGCGCCCGAATTGCCGCCGGGCGAGTGGCGGATGGAATGGCGCGCCATCTCCGCCGATGGCCACCCGATCGGCGGCACCATCCGCTTCACGGTGCAGCCATGATCCTCGAATGGCTCCAGCCCGACCCGAGCTGGCTCGACGCCGCGACGGTGCTGCTGCGCGCGCTGTACCACGCGGCGGCGCTCGGCGCCGCGGGGCTCTTCCTCTACGCGCTGCTCGACGACGACCCGCGGGTCCGGCGCTGGATCGTGGCCGCGGCGCTCCTCGGCATCGCCTTCTCGCTCCTCGCGCTGCCGCTGCGCGTGCTGATGCTGACCGCGGGCACCAGCGCCTGGGATGCGGGCATCTGGGGCGCGGTCCTCGGCTCGCGCATCGGCGACGCCTTCTGGCTGCGCGCGGGTGGGCTGCTCGGCCTCCTGCTCGCGGCGCTGGTCCCCGGCCGCGCCGCGCTGGCGCTGGGCGGCGCGGCCGTGCTGATGGTGGCCGGCAGCTACGCCGCCATGGGCCACTCCACGCTCTACCGGCCCCGGCAGGAGCTCTCGGTCCTCGTCACGCTGCACCTCCTCGCGGTGGCGTTCTGGACCGGCAGCCTGCTGCCGCTGGCCGCCGCCGCGCGGCGCGGCGACGGGGTCCTCGTCGCGCGCTGGT
>JAIEOO010000383.1 GCA_019750475.1 Acetobacteraceae bacterium
GGCGGGGCGAGGGCGCTGCCGGCGGCGAGGGCCGCGGCACCGGCGCCCGCGGCCGAGCGGACGACGAGAAGGCGGCGCGACAGCCGCGCGGGTTTCTCAGGCAGGTTGTCGTCGGCCATGTGTGCCTTCCTCATGTTCCGGGCTTTCCCGGTTAACGATCATTTTGCGCCGTTGCGCGGGCGTGACGCAAGGGTCGCGGTCACGTTCGGCGGCGCGCCTCGGCTTGCCGCAGCGTCAGGCCTCGGGCAGAAGCGCGAGGACACGCCGATGACCGGCCGGGTTGGGGGAAGAGACAAGATGACCGAGCAATCCACGAGCGTGAATGGCGCCGCCCCGCCCCCCGCCGCGCCGCAACTCCCGCCGCTCTACCAGTCCCTCGAACCGCTGAACCCGCAGCAGCACGGCCAGCTGCGGATGCGCGACGCCGGGTTCGGCTTCGCCCGCGGCCTGTCGGCCATTCCCATCGCGGTGGAGGAGTTCGTGCCGGCCGGCCGGCACCTCGCCATCGTCTTCGCCGCCCAGGCGCCGCACATGCCCGTCGTGATCGCGGGCCTCGCGGCGGATCACAACATGCTGGTGGATGCGGGCGGGCGCTGGCGGAAGGACACCTACGTGCCGTCCTACCTCCGGCGCTTCCCGTTCTTCCTCGTCCGCGTCTCCCAGGAGAGCGAGGATCTCGCGCTCTGCCTCGATCCCAAGGCGCCGCAGCTCTCGACGACCGAGGGCGAGGCGCTGTTCGACACGGCCGGCCAGCCGACCGAGATGGCCAAGCGCGCCTTCGATTTCACCCGCGCCGTCGAGGGCGCGTTCCAGCGCACGCGGGAGATGGCGGAAGGCCTGGCGCTGATGGGGCTGCTGCAGCCCGCGGCGCTGCAATTCGAGCGCGACGGCAAGCCCTTCCGCGTGGACGGCTTCCACGCCGTGCAGCGCGAGGCGCTGAACAAGCTCTCGGCCGAGCAGTTGGTCATGCTGCGCGACAAGGGCTGGCTCGACGCCATCTACGCGCATCTCCTGTCGCTCGGCGGCATTCCCGAGCTGGCTCAGCAGCCGGCCTGAGCCCCGTCCCACGTCCCAGGAAGAAGGAAAGAGCGTCATGAACCGCCGTCACCTCCTCGCCGCCACGGCCGCGGCCGGCCTGCTGCCCCTGTCCGCCGAGGCGCAGCAGCGCTTCGCGAACATGTTCATGTTCATCCCGGCCGGCCCCGGCGGCGGCTGGGACGGCCTCGGCCGCGCGATCGAGCAGGTGGCGCGGCAGGCCGGCCTGGTCGGCAACTTCCAGTTCGAGAATGTGGGCGGCGCCGGCGGCACGGTCGGCCTCCCGCGCTTCGTCGCCCAGCGCCGCGGCCGCGGCGACGCGCTGATGGTCGCCGGCTCCGTCATGGTGGGCGCGGTGCTGACCAACCGCACGCCGGTCGGCCTCAAGGACGTGACGCCCATCGCCCGCATGACGCAGGAGGTGGGCGTGGTCGTGGTGCCGGCGCAATCGGACATCCGCGACATCGCCGGGCTGCTCGCCGCCTTCCGCGCCAACCCCGGCTCGGTGTCGGTGGCGGGCGGCAGCGCCGGCGGCACCGACCACATCACCCTCGGCCTGATCCTCAAGGCGCTCGGGCGGAATGCGCGCGAGGGCAGCTACGTCGCCTTCGCCGGCGGCGGCCCGGCCCAGGCGGCGATCCTGGGCGCGCAGGTCCGCGCCGGGATCTCCGGCTTCTCGGAATTCGCCGAGCAGATCCGCTCCGGGCGGATGCGCGCCCTGGCCACCACCGGCGAGACGCGCAGCGACCCGAACATCCCGACCCTGCGCGAGAGCGGCGTGGACGTGGTGACGGCCAACTGGCGCGGGGTCTTCGGCGCGCCGGGCATCAACGCGAACCAGCGCGCGGCGCTGACCAGCCTGATGACCGACCTCGCCCGCCTCCCCGCCTGGCGCGAGCTGCTCGAGACGCGCGGCTGGGACAACGCCTATCTCTCCGGCGCCGAGTTCGAGCGCTTCGTCCAGGCCGACACGGCGGCGACCGAAGGCGTGCTGAAGGAACTCGGCCTCGCCTAACCCGCCGGGATGGCGAAGGGCTCGCCATCCGGGATCGGCACCTCGGCCACGTTCAACGTCATCGAGACGGTGACGTAGTGGCCGCAGGTGGCGATGAGTTCCATCACGCCGCCCTCTCCGAACAGGCCGCGCACCGCCTCCAGCGTCGGATCCGACACCCGCTTGTCGCGGTGCAGCTCCGTCGCGAAGGCGTGCACCGCCGAGAGCGCCGCATCGGCCGGGTCCGGCCCTTCGCCGTCGCGCAGGCGGCGCAGATCCTCCGGCCGCAGCCCCGCCTTCACGCCGAGCGGCGCGTGCGCATACCACTCATAGGGCGCGTTCCAGGCGATGGCGGTGACGCAGATCGCGTACTCGACGAGGCGCTGCGGCAGGCCGGAGCCGTAGCGGATGTAGGCGCCGAGCTGCTGCAGACGCTCCGCCAGGTCCGGCGCCCGCAGCCAGAGGTTGAACGGCCCCCGCGTGCCGTCGCCGCCGCGCTTCGCCACGATGGCCTCGGCCACGCGCCGCTGCGCCTCGGTCATGCTGGCGGGGTCGAGCCGCGCGAAGCGCGGCGCCGATCGGTTCATTCCTGGCCTCCTCTCCCGGTGGTGTTCCGCGTCGAAGCGTGGGGCCGGCCGGGCAGGTCGGCAACCGGCGCCCCGGCCGCCCGTTCCTCCCGCGACGCCGGCCGCGCGAGCCGGCCGCCAGAGGACATCCCAGAGGACACCGATGAGCAGCCAGCACACCAAGGCCGTGGTCGCGGCCTTCGTCTCCGCCTTGATCGCGAGCCCCGCCTTCGCCCAGGTCGGGCGCAACGAGGGCATCTCCTCGGATCGGCCGATGGTGAACGAGGGCAGCCGCAGCCAGACGCAGACGACGCAGACCCCCGGCCCGGCCACCGCCAGCCCGCAGCAATCCATGGGCCAGGGCGCCACGACCTCGTCGCAGCCCTCCGGCCGCGAGGCGCTGACGCAGGGCGGCCCGACGGGCACAGGCCGCGGCACGAATCCGGCCGCCAACCCGGGCTCCTTCGAACGCACCCAGGCCCCGGCCGACGCCAATCGCGGCGCCACGCAGGGGTCGGGTTCGACCTCGCCCTCCGCCATGGGCGCCCCGCGCGGCGCCGACGGGCGGCCGGACCCGGCGGTCGGCACCTCCGGCCAGGCCTCCACGACCAATGCGGGCGGCCCGGCC
>JAIEOO010000130.1 GCA_019750475.1 Acetobacteraceae bacterium
CCGCCGGCGGCCCCGATGAGCCCGCCCGCCGCCGCCCGCTGACCGGGGCTGCGGGGGTTGGTGCAGCCCGCCGTGGCCACCAGCACGAGGCCGAGGCAGGCCGGCAGGATGAACTTGGGCATCGCGGGACGTCTCCCGATCCGTTGCGATGGCGTCACCCTAGCACAACCGTGGCGTGAGGAAAACGCCGCGCCGCCGCCGGGCGTCAGGCCGAGGCGGCCTCGCGCGCCAGGGCATCGAGCGCCGCGCGATAGGCCGCGTCGAAGGCCGCCTCCAGCCCCGGATTGACGCCGCGCAGCCCGGCGGCGACGCGCCCCGCCCAGCCGATGTACTCGACGCGGCGGCCATGCTCCCACCCGGCGGGCGGGCTCGCGAGGATGGCGCACAGGTTGGACGTCTTGTCCGCCAGCTTCACCTGCTTCGCCCCGTCCGACTTCGTCGCCGCGTGGCGCACCTGGTGGGCCTTGCGCGTCTCCTTGGGCAGCGTCTTGTCGTCCGTCACCTCGGCCACGATGGACGCGACCTCGGCGCCGAAGGCGGCTTCGAGCTCCGCGAGGGTGACCTCGGTGTCCTCGACCGTGTCGTGCAGCAGCCCGGCGAGGATCGCCGCTTCCGGCGCGCCGTGCTCGGCGAGCAGCGCCGCGACCTCGATCACGTGGTTCACATAGGGCTCGGCGGCCGCGCCCTTGCGGGTCTGCCGGGCATGGGCGCGCGCGGCGAATTGCGTGGCGCGCATCAGACGCGCGGGAAATGTCTCCATGAGCCTGTCCTTCTCAGCTTCGGCGGGGGGAGGGCAAGGGCGGCGTGGGCGCCGGGCCACGCGCCGCGGATCGTCGCGCGGACGCAACCTTGTCAGCAGCGACGCTTTGCTGTGCCATGCATAAGTCATTGAAATTGCTTATGAATAATGAAGAGCTTTTCAACGGAACAGATGTGCAGGCATGGAGGCTGTAAAGATGAACAGGCGTTTGGATGTCCGGCGCGCGCCCCCGGGCCTCGCCCTGCTGGGACTCTCCGTCCTCGCCGCCCCGGCCGCCGCGCAGGACGCCGTCGCCACCATGCCGGAGGTCGTCGTCCAGTCCCGCCGCTTCGAGGAGCAGCGGACCCGCATCGCGCCCTCCCTCGGCGCCAGCAGCTACGAGATCGACCGCGCGACGATCGAGCGCCTGCCCCAGGGCGCCAACGCACCGCTCAACCAGGTCCTGCTGCAGGCGCCGGGCGTGGTGCAGGAGGCCCAGGGCGACCTCCACGTGCGCGGCGACCACCGCAACCTGCAATACCGCATCAACGGCGTGATCCTGCCCGAGGCGATCAGCGGCTTCGGCCAGCTCTTCGACGCGCGGGGCCTGCGTTCGGTCACGCTCATCACCGGCGCGCTGCCGGCCCAGTTCGGCTACCGCACGGCCGGCATCGTGGACCTGCGCCTGCGATCCGGCGCGCAGGACCCGGGCGGATCGGCCGGCGTCTACGGCGGCTCCTTCGGCTGGGTGCAGCCGAGCCTCTCCTACGGCGCCGCCATCGGGCCGATGGAGTACCACGTCACCGGCAGCGCCCTGCGGAACGAGCGCGCCTTCGAGGCCCCGACGCCCGCCCGCGACGCCCTCCACAACGAGACGCGGCAGTTCCGCGGGCTGCTCAACACCGCCTACAACCTCGATGACCGCACGCGCCTCGCGCTCATCATCGGCACCAGCCAGGCGCGCTTCCAGGTGCCGAACGTGCCGGGGCAACCCGCCGCCTTCCAGGCCTTCGGCTTCGACGCCTTCGACAGCGCGCGGCTGCGCGCCCGGCAGTCCCAGCGCAGCAGCTTCGGCGTCGCCGCCGTGCAGCACGCGCGGGACACGGTGGATGTCCAGCTCTCGGCCTTCGTGCGGCAGAGCGCGCTGAACTACCGGCCCGATCCGCTCGGCGACCTGCTCGGCACCGGCGTCGCGTCGCGGGTCAACCGGCTGAACTGGTCCGCGGGCGTGCAGGGCGACGCCGCCTGGCGCGTGGCCGGGAACCACACGCTGCGCGCGGGCTTCTTCGTCGCCCACGACGTGACGAGCAACCGCAGCTCCAGCCTCGTCCTGCCGCTCGACGGCGCGGGCGGCACGGTGGACGCGCCCTTCGGCATCCGGGAACGGGTGCGCGTGCGCGGGCAGCTCTACGGCCTCTACCTCCAGGACGAGTGGCGGCTGACGGACCGCCTGACGCTCAATGCCGGGCTGCGCCTCGACCACATGGCCTTCCTGCGCAGCGCCAGCCAGGCGAGCCCGCGGGTGAACCTGGTCTGGCGCGCGACCGACACGACGACCGTCGCGGTGGGCTATGCGCGCTACTTCACGCCGCCGCCGGCGGAGCTGGCCGCCGCGCCCGACCTCGCGCGCTACGCCGGCACGACCTTGCAGCCCGAGGTGACGCGGGCCGACGCGGCGCGGCCCGAGCGCTCGCACTACCTCAACATCGGCGTGCGGCAGCGGATCGGGACGAACCTCACGCTGGGGCTCGAGGGCTTCCACCGCAGCGTGCGGGACATGCAGGACCTCGGCCAGTTCGGCGCGGCCTACCTGTTCTCGCCCTACAACTACCGGCGCGGCCGGGTGACGGGCGCCGAGCTGAGCGCCAGCTACCGCCGCGGCGGGCTGCTGCTCTACGCCAACGGCGCCTACATCCGCTCGGAAGGGCGCGGCATCTCCTCCAACCAGTATTTCTTCAGCGCGGCGGAGCTGGCGCGGATCGAGCGCGGCTGGGTGCGCACCGATCACGACCAGCTCCTCACCGCCTCGGCCGGCGTGTCCTACGCGGTGTGGGAGGGGGCCACGCTCGGCTCGACGCTCACCTATGGCAGCGGCATGCGGAAGGGCTTCGCCAACAGCGGCTCCGTCACGCCCTACCTCACGGCGAATCTCGGCTTCTCGCAGGAGTTCGAGCTGCCGCGCGCGGGGCGCTGGACGGCGCGGCTCGACGTGCTGAACCTGTTCGACCGGCGGTACCAGCTGCGCGACGGTTCCGGGATCGGGGTGGGGGCGCCGCAATACGGGATGCGCCGCGGCGTCTTCGTCGGACTGGCGCGGGCGCTCTGATGACGGCGTCGGCGCTGCGCCGCCGGCCCCTCGCCCTCCCCGCGCCGCGGCCGGGCTGGACACCGCGCCGCGCGGAGCTGCCCGCCTGGGCCGGATCCCTGCTGCTGCACGGCCTCGCGGCGGGCGCGCTGCTGGGGCTGGTCGGCCTGTCCCGCCCGCCGGCGCCGCCCGCGCCCATCGCGGTCGAGCTGCTG
>JAIEOO010000330.1 GCA_019750475.1 Acetobacteraceae bacterium
CGGCGCTGGAGGCCCCGCCGCAACGCGCCGGCACGCTGGCCATGCTGCGCGGGGGCGCGCCCTCCGCCGGCGGGCTGAACGACCTGCCGCTGCTCAATCCCCCCGCCATGCCGCGCCGCCCCGGCGCGGACGGCGCGCCGGGGCAGCTTCCGGCCCATGCCGTGACAGTCCCGCTTGCTGAGGTTATGCGCCTCATTGCGTCCGGGGCCCCCCCCGTTTCTTCCCCCTTCGACGCGTTTCGGGCGGCCCTCAGGTCGTCCGGCGCGTCCTGAGCGTTGCCGGAGGCTCGATGCCGCTGATTTGCTTTGCCTCCCCCAAGGGTGGTGTCGGAAAGACGACCCTGGCGGCGAACGTCGCGGATGCCTTGCGCCGGAACGGCCGCCGCGTGCTGGTGATGGACTTCGATCCGCAGAACACGCTGCGCCTGCATTTCGGCGTGCCGCTCACGGACGGCGCGGGCTTCATGGCCGACCTGCCGAAGCGCCCCGACTGGCGCAACGTCGTCCGCCAGACCGCCTCGGGCGTGATGCTCCTGCCGCACGGCTCGATCGACATCCGCGGCACGCTCGGCCTCTCCCACGCGATCGAGCGCGATCCCGAGCTGCTGGCCGCGCCGATGCGGGCGATCCTCGCCGATCCGGGGCTGCTGGTCATCGCCGACACGCCGCCCGGCGCGTCGCATGCCCTGAACCTGCTGGCGCCGATGTCGCAGCTCGTCGTCGCGGTCCTGCTCGCCGACGCGACCAGCGCCGCGCTGGTGCCCGACATCGACAACGGCCGCTTCCTCGGCGCCGGCACCATGGCGGCGCTCTTCGCGGGGCGCCTGCGGGTCGTGCTGAACGGCGTGGATCCCAACGCCCGCCTGTCGCGCGCGGCGGCGGAAACCGTCGCCCGCCACCTCGGGCCGCGCCTGCTCGGCGCCGTCTGCCGCGAGGAGGTCGTGGCCGAGGCCCTGGCGGCCCAGCGCCTCGTCCTCGACATCGCGCCGAACAGCCGGGCCGCCGAGGACCTGCGCGAGATCGCCCGCGGCGTGGAAGCCGCCCTGCCGCCGGTGCCTGAACCCTTCCAGGCCAGCTGGGGCGCCCGATGAGCGTCATCGCCGCCCGGGAAGAGTGGATCGCCCGCCTCCCGGGGATGCGGAACCGCTGGCTTGGCATCCTGTTCGCCACCATCGGGACAATTCTCGCCCTGACGGTCATCGTCGTGCCGCTCCAGCCGGAGCAGCAGGTGTGGTTCGCGCTGGGCGGGTTCATCCTGTTCCTCGTGCTGAACCGCTTCGAGGGCCGCACGGTCAGCCTGATGCTGTGCCTGCTCTCGACCATCATCTCGCTGCGCTACATCTACTGGCGCCTGACCGAGACGCTGGACTATTCGGGCTTCTGGCAGACCTTCCTCGGCACCGGCCTGGTGCTGGCGGAGCTCTACGCCGTCGTCTCCCTCGTGCTGTCCTACTTCCAGGTGCTCTGGCCGCTCGAGCGCAAGCCCGTGCCGCTGCCGGACGATCCGGAAGACTGGCCGACGGTGGACGTCTACATCCCGACCTACAACGAGCCGCTCGAGGTCGTGCGTCCCACGGTGCTCGCCGCCCTCGCGCTCGACTGGCCGCGCCACAAGTTCAACGTCTACGTGCTGGACGACGGGCGCCGCGAGGAGTTCCGCCGCTTCGCCGCCGAGGCCGGCTGCGGGTACATCATCCGCCCCGACAACAAGGGCGCCAAGGCCGGCAACATCAACCACGCGCTGAAGCAGACCGATGGCGAATACGTCGTCATCTTCGACTGCGACCACGTGACGACGCGCGCCTTCCTCCAGCTCACCGTGGGCTGGATGATCCGCGACAAGGGCCTCTGCATGGTGCAGACGCCGCACTACTTCTACTCGCCCGATCCGTTCGAGCGGAACCTGGTCGCCGGCCAGCGCGTCCCGAACGAGGGCCTGCTCTTCTACGGCCTGATCCAGCAGGGCAACGACTTCTGGGGCGCCACCTTCTTCTGCGGCTCCTGCGCGGTCATCCGCCGCACCGCCCTCGAGGGCATCGGCGGCGTGCCGACCGAGACCGTGACCGAGGACTGCCACGCCTCCCTGCGGATGCAGAAGGCCGGCTGGCGCACCGCCTATCTCCGCGTGCCGCTCGCCGCCGGCTTGGCGACCGAGCGCCTCATGCTGCACATCGGCCAGCGCATGCGGTGGGCGCGCGGGATGATCCAGATCCTGCGTCTGGAGAACCCGCTCACGGCGCGCGGCCTGAACTGGCAGCAACGCCTCTGCTACTTCATGGCGATGTTCCACTTCCTGTTCCCGCTGCCGCGCTTCGTCTTCCTCACGGCGCCGCTGGCATTCCTCCTGTTCGGGGAGAGCATCATCGCGGCCTCGCCGCTCGCCATCGTGGCCTATGCCGGTCCGCACATCGTGCACTCCATCGTGACGGCCTCGCGACTGCAGCGGACCGTGCGCCACTCCTTCTGGTCCGAGATCTACGAGGCGGTGCTGACCATCTACCTGCTGCCGGTGACCCTCGCGACGCTGCTCGATCCGCGGCGCGGCAAGTTCAACGTGACGGACAAGGGCGGCACGCTCGACGAAGGCTATTTCGACCTTCGCGCCGTGGGCCCCAACATGGTGCTGGCCCTGATGCTGATCATCGGGCTCGTGTTCGGCGTCTACGGCCTGGCGACGAACCCGCCCGCCAGCCTCGAGTTCCAGGCCTACGCGCTGAACGTCGTTTGGGCCGGCCTCTGCCTGCTGACCGTGCTGGCCGGCCTCGCCGTGGGCCGCGAGCGCCGGCAGGTGCGGGAGCGCGCGCGCATCGGCGCGCAGGTCGGCGCGGCCGTGGTGCTGCCCGACGGGCGGCGCATCCTCGGCCTCAGCGAGGACCTCTCGCTCGGCGGCGCGGCCATCGAGGCGCCGCGCCCCGAGGGCCTCGCCGAGGACGCGCTCGTCACCATCGAGCTCGAGGTCGGAACCGAAAGCGTCGGGATCCCGGCGGAGGTGCTGCGCTGGCAGGGCAACCGCCTGCAGGCGCGCTTCGCCCCGCAGGACATCCGGGACGAGAGCCATATCGTGCGCGCGGTGCTCGGCCGCGCCGATGCCTGGGTCGAATGGGACGACATCCGTCCCGACCGGCCGCTGCGCTCCCTCAAGGAGGTTGTCGTGTCGATCGGTGGTCTGTTCGCGGGTGGCTCGCAGTTCTCCTTCCGCCGCCGTCCCCGCGGCCCGCGCGGCCGCGCCCAGGCCGCCGCCCCGGTGCCCGCCGTCGCGAACACGGCGCAGGACGCCGCGGCG
>JAIEOO010000302.1 GCA_019750475.1 Acetobacteraceae bacterium
GGGCGGGCGCCGGCCCGGCCGGCGTGGGCGTCTGCGCCGCGGCCGACCCGGCCGCCACGACGCCGAGCAGCACCAGCGCCGCGCGGCTGAGCACCTTCGTCGGCTGGTGCTTGGGCACCACGACGTCGGACACCCGCAGCTGCTGCGTCTTGGTGGTGGGCGGCTGCGGCGTGCGCGTCGGCGCCTTGCTCATGGCGAAGCGGTAGGGCCGGAAGGCGGCCGCCATGGTGGCGGACACCACGTCGCCCAGCGCGCGCAACGGCCGGTCCTTCGGCCAATGGTCCCAGTGCAGCCAGGCGTCGGGCCGGCCGAAGAAGACGCGCACGATCGCGGCCTCGTCGGCCAGGTGGCGCGGGGCGAACTCCAGATAGGCCTCGTTGCCTTCCCAGTGCAGCACGCGGGACGGCACCGCGATCTCCTCGCCGCCGGTGGTGAAGGTGATCGTCGTCATGTCCCCGTCGGCGATGCCGAGCGGCCGCTCGATCCTGAGCCGCGCCCCGGTGAGGGAGATGTCCACCGTCGTCGCGCCGATGAAGCCGCCATCGGGCATCTGGAACCTCGCCGGCAGCGCGACCTCGACGCGGGCGCGGCGGCGGGACTGCTCGCGCTCCCGGCCCACGGCGATGGAGGCGGCGATGGGGATCAGGCACAGCGTCGCCCAGATGGTGTTCAGCAGGTAGGCCTGGAACTCCAGCATGCCCGGCTCGGTCGTCAGCAGCCCGGCGATGCCGACGCAGACGCCGGCGAAGACGAGGGCGAAGAGGACGAGGGTGGGCCAGACCACCCGCAGGTCGAGATACCCGGCCTCGAGCGTGCCGCCCTTGTCGGTGACGTTGAACTTCCCCCGCTTCGGATCGAGCAGCGTGATGATCGTCACCGGCAGCAGCTGCACCGCGATCGAGGTCTCGTAGATCTCGGACCAGAAGGAATGGCGGTTGACGCCGTTCAGCCGCGCCGAGGTCGCGATGGCGTGGAACAGGTGACCGCCGGCATAGGCCAGGATCGCGAGCGGCGAGGCCGCGATCACGCTCTCGCCGAAGAACAGGAAGGCGAGCGGCGCCGTGAGGAACACGATGCGCGGCACCGCGAAGAGGTAGCTGTAGCTCGCGGTGAAGTAGCACAGCCGCTGCACGAGCTTGAGGCGCGTGGCGAAGAGCGTGTTCTCCTGCCGCATGATCTGGATCATGCCGCGCGCCCACCGCATGCGCTGGCCGATATGGATGGCCAGCCGCTCGGTCGCGAGGCCGGAGGCGAGCGGCAGCCGCAGATAGGCGGTGTGCCAGCCCTTCGACTGCATGCGGAAGCTGCAATGGCAGTCCTCCGTCACGGTCTCGTGCGGGACGCCGCCCACCTCCTCGAGCGCGGTGCGGCGGATGACCGCGCAGGAGCCGCAAAAGAAGGCGGCGTTCCACAGGTCGTTGCCCTGCTGGATGTGGCCGTAGAACAGCAGCCCCTCGTTGGGCACGGCCCGGCCGCGGGCGAGGTTGCGCTCATACGGGTCGGGGCTGTGGAAGTAGTGCGGCGTCTGGATCATCGCGAGGCGCTTGTCGCGCTCCAGCCAGCCGAGGCTCATCTGCAGGAAGGCGCGGGTCGGCGCGTGGTCGCAGTCGAAGATGGCGATGTAGTCGCCGGTGGTGTGGCGCATCGCGTGGTTGAGGTTGCCGGCCTTGGCACCCTTGTTGTCCGGGCGGATGATGTAGCCGCAGCCCGCTTCCTCGGCGAAGGCGCGGAACTCGGGCCGGCGGCCATCGTCCAGGATCCAGACGTTGAACTTCTCGCGCGGGTAATCCATCATCAGGCAGGCGAGGACCGTGGGTTTCACGATCTCCAGGTCCTCGTTGTAGGTGGGCACGTAGACATCCACCGTCGGCCAGTCGTCCGGGTTGGCCGGCAAGGGCACCGGCTTGCGGTCGAGCGGCCAGGCCCCCTGGAAGTAGGACAGCGCCAGCAGGATCGCGGCGTAGAGCTCCGCCGCGAACAGCCCGAGGCCGAGGACGGATTGCCAGAACCCGTCGAATTCCAGCGTCTCGGTGACGCGCCAGAACAGGTAGCGCGCGGTCACGATCAGCGAGAGGCAGATCAGCACCAGCGTCGCGTCCCGCGACTTCCGGCGGCTGACGACCAGGTAGACGCCGATGCCGAGCAGCGTCAGCCAGGATTGCTGAACGGCATCGAGCGGCATCATCACCACCATCGCCGCCAGGAACAGGCCCGTGCCGATGGAGAAGGCGCGGGTGATCCGCGTGTGCAGCGGGCCCTTGGCGCTGAGCACGCGCGCCGTCACGAATCGAGGCCCCACTCGCTCAGCGCGGAATAGCCGCCGCGGCGGCGCGTGGCCGGCGGGGCGGCCGGGGACGCGGGCAGCCGCGCCGCGATCGCGTCCGCCAGCGCGTGCAGGTCCTCGGCCGCCCCGCCTTCCATGGGGCTCAGCAGCAGGCGCTTGTCGGCCAGCGCCTCGGCCAGCGCCTCGTCGCGCGCGACGGCGCCGATCAGCCGGTCCCCCAGCATCCGCGCCGCGCCGTCCAGCACCGCCTTGGACAGCGGGCTGTCGAGGTCCACCTGGTTCAGCACGACCGCGAGGCGCCCGGCCACGCGGCTCGCCAGCGTGCCCCGCCCGAGGACGCGGCCCGAGGCGACGAGGGGCAGCATCGCGGCGCTGCCCGCATCGGCCAGCAGCACCACGGCCAGCACGTCCACGAGCGGCAGCAGCGCCGCGAGCGGCGGCGTCGGGCCGGGCGGACTGTCGAGCACCAGGATCGTCGCCGGGTCGGCGACGACGTCGCGCGCGATGGCCGCCAGCAGCTCCGGGTTGTCGAGCAGCGCGGCCGCGTTCTCCATCGCCCGGCGCGGCTCCACCGTGCCGTAGGGCAGCAGCCCGACGCCGGCCGGCGTCTCCCGCAGGGATTGCCGCCAGGGGCGCGAGAGGTCGGTGAACAGCCCCTCCTCCTCGCGCAGCGGCAGGCCGAGATGCAGGCGCAGCGCGTTCTGCGGATCGAGGTCGAGCGCCACGACGCGATGGCCGCGCCGCGCCAGCAGCGCCGCGACATGGGCGGCGAGCGTCGTCTTGCCGACGCCGCCCTTGGGCGAGGTGAAGGCGATCACCGGCATGTCAGTGCGGCGTCCGGCGGCGCAGCGCGGCGAGCAGGGCGGAGGCGCTGCGGCGGCGGTCCGGCGGCGCCTCCTCGGCCTCGTCCATGGCGGCGCCCGTCACCTCGTCGAGCAGCGTGTAGCGCACCGATGCGCGGGGCGGGCGGACGAGGCCCGACTCGCGGCCCGGCGACGCCGGCCAGACGGAAGAGCG
>JAIEOO010000371.1 GCA_019750475.1 Acetobacteraceae bacterium
GGCCGCCGCCGCGACCGCCTTGGCCAGCGGGTGGGCCGAGCCCGCCTCCACGGCGGCGGCGAGCGCCAGCACCTCCGCGTCGTCCCCGCCCGCCGCGGCGACGACGGCGGTGACACGCGGCCTGCCCTCCGTCAGCGTGCCGGTCTTGTCGAAGGCGACGGTGCGGGCGGCGCCGATGGCCTCCAGCGCCGCGCCGCCCTTCACCAGCAGCCCGCGCCGCGCCCCGGCCGAGAGGCCGGAGGCCATCGCGGCGGGCACGGAGATCACCAAGGCGCAGGGGCAGGCGATCAGCAGGACGGCGAGTCCGCGGTACACGCTGGTGGACCAGTCCCATCCCAGGAGGAAGGGCGGCAGCAGGATGACGAGCAGCGCGACGACCATGGCCCCCGGCGTCCACCAGGCCGAGAAGCGCTCGATGAAGCGCTGGGTCGGCGCGCGGGCGGCCGTCGCCTCCTCCACGAGGCGGACGATGCGGGCGATGGTGTTGTCGGCCGCCGCGCGCGCCACGCGCACGCGGAGCGCGCCGTCGGCGTTGATGGAGCCCGCGACGACCGCCTCCCCGGGGCCGCGCGCGACGGGCACGCTCTCGCCCGTCACGGGGCTCTCGTCGAGGGCGGAGCGGCCCTCCTCGATCACGCCGTCGCAGGGCACGCGGTCGCCGGGGCGCACCAGGACCAGGTCGCCGACGGCGAGCCGGTCGGGCGGCACCTCCTCGGTCGTCCCGTCGGGGCGGAGGCGGAGCGCCGTGCGCGGCATCAGCGCGGCGAGGGCGCGGATGCCGGCGCGGGCGCGGCCGGCGGCGACGTTCTCCAGCAGCTCGCCCACCGCGAAGAGCAGCACGACGATCGCCGCCTCCTCGGCGGCCCCGATGACCACCGCGCCCGCGGCGGCGGTGCACATCAGCGTCTCGATGGAGAAGGGGCTGCCCGCTCTGGCGAGGGCGACGGCGCGCCGGCCGAAGGGCACGAGCGCGAGGAGCGTCGCGGCCAGGAAGAGCCAGTAATGGCCCTGCGGCAGGGCTAGCGAGAGCAGGTAGGCGCCGCCGACGAGGGCGGCCAGCGCCCAGACCAGCATGGCCTTGCCGGTGCGCCACCAGGGGCGCTCCGCGTCGCGCGGGTCGTCGTCGTGGTCGCCGTGGGCATGGACCCCGGCGGGGCCGTGGGCGTGCCCGGCGCGGTCGTGGTCGCGGTGCGCGTCGCCGTGGCCCGGGCAGCAGGCGTCGGCGCCGGTCTTCGCCGCGGTGGCCGCCCCGGCGGCGGTCGCCTCGGGCCGCGTCTTGTAGCCGAGCGCCTCCACCTGCCGGACCACCGACGCCGCCTCGCCCGGCGGGGCGAGGGTGAGGGACAGGCGCTCGGCCATCAGATTGACCTCGACGTCGGACACGCCGGGCAGACGCTCCACCGCCGTCGTCACCTTGGCGACGCAGGAGGCGCAGTCCATGCCCTCCACGCGCCATGCCATCCGCCGCCCGCCATTCCCGCCGTCCATCGCACCGCTCCAAGGCCGTCGCGTGGGCAGATGGGACCTCCAGCGGCTAGAGGTTCAAGGGCAAAGCGGTCCCCTGTCTTGCGCTTTTTTCATCTATATGCAAATGCGAAGCGGTCGCAACAGATCACCCCGAGGTGTCCCGTGCTCCGACGCCGCAACCTGCTGGCCGCGCCTGCCGCCGCCCCCCTCGCCGCGCCCGTCCGCGCGCGCGCGCAAGGCGAGCGCGTCCTCAACGTCTACTCCGCCCGCCATTACGACAGCGACCGCACGCTCTACGACGGCTTCGCCGCCGCCACCGGCGTCCGCGTCCGCGTCATTGAGGCCCCGGCCGACCAGCTCATCGAGCGCATCCGCGCCGAGGGGCGGAACAGCCCGGCCGACATCCTGCTGACCGTGGACGCCGCGCGGCTGGAGCGCGCGCGCGAGGCCGGCGTCCTGCGGCCCGTCCGTTCCGAGGTCCTGGAGGCGCGGGTGCCCGCGCCCCTGCGCGAACCGGCCGGGCACTGGTTCGGCGTCTCGAAGCGCGTGCGCGTCCTCCTCCACGACCGCGCCCGCGGCGCGCCCGCCGGCCTTGCCCGCTACGAGGACCTGGCGCGGCCCGAGCTGCGCGGCGCGGTGCTCACGCGCTCCTCGGGCAACATCTACTCCATCGGCTGGACGGCGAGCGTGCTCGCCGCCAACGGGCCCGACGCGACGGAGGCCTGGGCGCGCGGCGTCGTGGCGAACCTCGCCCGTCCGCCGGCTGGGGGCGACACCGACCAAATTCGCGCGGTGGCGGCGGGCCAGGGCGCGGTCGCCGTCGCCAACACCTCCTACTGGGGGCTGCTCGCCCGGTCGGAGCGCGCCGAGGACCGCGCGGTGGCGGAGCGGACGGCGGTGCTCTGGCCCAACCAGGGCGAGGGCGACCGCGGCGCGCACGCCAACATCGCCGGCGCGGGGGTTTGCGCCAGCGCTCCGAACGCCGACGCGGCGCGGCTTTTCCTGGAGCACCTGACCGGCGAGGCGGCGCAGCGGCTCTTCGCGGAGGGCAATATGGAGTTCCCCGTGGTGCCCGGCGTCCCGGTCCATCCGCTCCTCGCGCGCCGAGGACCCGATCGCGGCGGGCCGCTTCCAGGCTCTGTCAGGCGACGCGCTGCGGCTGATGCAGCGCGCGGGTTGGCGCTGAGCGGCCGGCGGTCCATCTCCTTGCCATGGCCCGGCATCTTTCCATCGGCGACCTCGCCCGCGCGACGGGCGTGAAGGCGACCACGATCCGCTGGTACGAGGCGGAGGGCCTGCTGCCGTCCCCGGCGCGGACCGAGGGCGGGCACCGCGCCTACGGGCAGGCCCACCTCGACCGGCTGGGCTTCGTCCGGCACGCCCGGGAGCTCGGCTTCCCGATGCCGGCGATCCGGGAGCTGCTCGGCCTCGCCGACCAGCCGGACCGCGACTGCGGCGCGGCCCACGGGGTGGCGACGGCGCAGATCGCCGCCATCGACGAGAAGCTGGAGCGCCTGCGCGCGCTGCGCGCCGAGCTCGCCCGCGTGGCGGAGGCTTGCCGGGGCGGGCGCGCGGCCGAGTGCCGCATTCTGGAGGTCCTCGCCGACCACCGCCACGGCCGCTGCACCGACCCCCTGCACGCCGCGCCGGGGGCCGGCCCGGCGTAGGGGCGGCCCCTCTCCGGTCAGCGCCCCCCTCCCCGCGCGGGCGGCGGGGCGTCGACTTCCCCGGCGGCGTCCGGTCCCGCGCCCCAGCCCTCGAGGTTGCCCCGCACGAGCGCGGCGACCCGACGCATGGCCGCGCGCACCTCCGCCGCCGGGTCGTCCGCCGCAGCCCCGC
>JAIEOO010000109.1 GCA_019750475.1 Acetobacteraceae bacterium
CGCCATCGGCGGCATCGCGGGCGGGGGCACCGGGGCGGCCATCGGCGCCGTGACCGGGGGAGCCCTCGGCGCCGCGACCGGAGCACTGACCGCCCCGCCATCGCGCGGCCGGCGCTGAGAGGAGAGAAACATATGCGGAAGATCGTCCTGCCTGGCCTGCTCGCCGTCGCGCTGCTCGGCACCGCCGGCTGCACCAACCCCTACAGCGAGGGCCAGCGCGCCGCCGGCGGCGCGCTGATCGGCGCGGGCTCGGGTGCGGCGCTCGGCGCCATCTTCGGCGGCGGCCGCGGCGCGGCCATCGGCGCCATCACGGGCGGCGCGGTCGGCGCGGCCACCGGCGTCATCACCACGCCGCAGCGCCCCGGCTACTACCGCTGACCCGTCGCCGCCGCGCCGCCCGACGCGGCGCGGTGGCCCGGGCGATGCCTCGGCGTGGCCGGAAAACCGCCACACGGATCGCGTCGTTCTCGTTCCGCGGCCCGGCCCCATCGGTGCCGGCCAGCGCGGGAGGTGGACCATGCCGAAGCGACCCTGGACCCTCGGTGCCGGCCTGCTGCTGGCGGCGGCCCTGACGGCCTGTGCCGGTGACGGCCCCGGCTGGGGCGGACCGCCGGCGCCGGCCGGCGTCGCCGTGATCCAGCCGCCGCCGCCCTACGGCGCCGATCCGGCGATGGATGCGCGGCTGGACCGCGTGGCGCGGCGCCTGCCGGGCATGATCGAGCGGCAGGAGCGCGGGTGGTGGGGCGGCGGCGATGCCCCGGCCCCGCCGCGGCCCTGGCCCTTCCCCTTCAACGGCGCCAATGGCCGCCAGCCGGAGCAGAGCAGCCAGTAGCGCCGGCCCGGATCAGGGCAGCAGGACGGTGCTGCCCGTGGTCTTCCGCGCCTCGAGGTCCCGGTGGGCCTGGGCCGCGTCCTTCAGGGCGTAGCGCTGGTTGACCTTCAGCTGCACCGCGCCCGACTGCACCACCGCGAACAGATCCGCCGCGCAGTTCAGCAGGTCCTCGCGCTTCGCCGTGTAGCTCGCGAGCGTGGGGCGCGTCAGGTAGAGGCTGCCCTTGGCCGAGAGGATGCCGATATCCACCGGCGGCACCGGGCCCGAGGCGTTGCCGAAGCTCACCATCATCCCGAGCGGCGCCAGGCAGTCGAGCGACGCCATGAAGGTGTCCTTGCCCACGCTGTCGTAGACCACGGGCAGCATCGCGCCGCCGGTGATGCGCTTGACGGCGGCCGGCAGATCCTCGCCCGTCAGCACCACGTGGTCGGCGCCATGGGCCTTGGCGAGCTCCGCCTTCTCGGGCGTGGAAACCGTGCCGATCACCGTGCAGCCGAGATGCTTCGCCCACTGCACCATGATGAGGCCGACGCCGCCCGCCGCGGCGTGGATCAGGATCGTCTGCCCGGACTGCACGCGGTAGGTGGTGCGCAGCAGGTACTGGGCCGTCAGGCCCTGGAGCATCATGGCCGCGCCCTGCTCGAAGGAGATGCCCTCGGGCAGCGGCACCAGCCGGTCGGCCTTCAGCACCCGCGCCTCGGCATAGGCGCCGAGGGGGCCGGTGGCGTAGGCGACGCGGTCGCCCACCTTCACCTCCGTCACGCCCTCGCCCACCGCCTCGACCACGCCCGCGCCCTCCATGCCGAGGACGGCGGGCAGGGCGGGCAGCTTGTAGAGGCCGGTGCGGAAATAGACGTCGATGTAGTTCAGCCCGACGGCGTGGTGGCGGACCAGCGCCTCGCCCGCCTTGGGCGCGGGGAGCGGGATCTCCTCCCAGGCCATCTTCTCGGGGCCGCCGTGCTCATGGATGCGGATGGCGTGGATCATGGCAGCAGGGTTCCTTGTCCGGCCGGCGCGGCGCGGGAAACGGGGGGAGTGGCGAAGCGGGCCTCGTGATCGAGGAGGTAGCGCTTGGTGGGCGCACCGTCGCCGCCGGAATAGCCGCCGAGGGCGCCGCCATGGGCGACGACGCGGTGGCAGGGGATGATGATGGGAATGGGGTTGCGGCCATTGGCCTGGCCCACGGCGCGCGGAACGGATGCCACCTCCCGCGCGATGTCGAGATAGGAGCGCGTCTCCCCGGCCGGGATGCGCGCCAGCGCCGCCCAGACCCGCTTTTGATACGGGGTGCCGAGCGGCGCGAGCGGCAGGTCGAAGAGCATCCGGCGGCCGTCGAAATAGTCCTGCAGCTGCTCGCGCGCCGCGCGCAGCAGGGGGGTGGGAAGCTGGTCCCGTCCCCGGCCCCAGTCGAGCGCCACGATCGCCCCGTCCTCCTCGGACAGGGTGACCTCGCCCAGGGGGGTATGGAGCGAAAGCTGCGGCATTCGCGGCGGATGCAGCACCGGGCGACCCGTTGCGTCAAGCGGTCCGCTCGGCGACCGGTGCGCGACCGTTTCGACGCCGGGCGACGGCGGGCGCCCCGCCGGCCCGTCAGCCCTTGGCCGCCACCACCACCATGGCGGGCTTCAACAGCCGGCCGTTCAGCGTCCAGGCGTGGCTCCAGGCCTGGATGACGGTGCCTGGCTCCACCCCGTCCGGTGCCGGCTGCTCGGCCATGGCCTGGTGGAACTCGGGGTCGAAGGGCTGGCCCTGCGCCGCCTTGCGCTGGACGCCGTGGCGCTCGAGCGTCGAGAGGAAGGCGCGCTCCAGCCCCTCGAAGCCGCCGCGCAGCTTGGCCATCAGCTCCGGCTCGTCCGGCTGCGCGGGCGGCAGGGCGTCGAGGCCGCGGCGGAGGTTCTCCGCCGCCTCGGCCATGTCGGCGGCGAATTTCTGCACCGCGTAGTTCCGCGCGTCCTGCACCTCGCGCGCGCCGCGGGCGCGGATGTTCTGGGCTTCCGCCTCGGCGCGGAGCCACTTGTCGCGCATCGCCTGCACCTCCGCCTCGAGGGCGGCGATGCGCTCCTCGGGCGAGAGGGCGGCCTGCGTCTCGGCCGGCGCATCCGCGGCTTGCGCTTCGGCGGCGGGGGCCGCGTCGCGCGGCGCCTCCTCGGGCTTCTGATCGCTCATCTGGGTCCGGTCTCGTTGCGCGGCGCCGGGCGCCGCTGTCCCTGCCGAACTAGGCGCGGCGACCGGGCGGGGCAACCCCGCGCAGGACAGGCTTGCGCGCAGGCGCGGGCCGCGGGAAGGAACGGGGGAATGGGCGGGGCGAGGACCAGCGGCATGACGCGCAGCGCGGGGCAGGCAGGACGGATCGGCCCATGCGGTCTCCTCCTCGCGGTTGGCCTGGGCTCCTGCGCCCCGGCGCCGCCCGCCGAGGCGCCGGCGGCCCAGCCCGCGGCCGCCCTGTCCCCCGCCGCTGAGGCGGGCCCCAGCACGGGAACGGTGCTC
>JAIEOO010000355.1 GCA_019750475.1 Acetobacteraceae bacterium
GCCGACCAGCGCCTCCCGGCCGACGCCCCGCGCCGCGTCGCGGCGCGGGGCGAACCACGTCCCGTCCATGGTGCGCTTCGCCCTCCTCCGGCCGTCCGGCGACGGGCGTTGCCCCGCCGGCCCGGCGCCCGGCCGGATCAATCCTCCGCGCCGCCCCGGCGGCGGGCGACGCGTTTCGGCGACGGGCTTGCGCTATGTTACAGTGCGCCCCCGCGCTGCCGGGCGGCCGGCGCCAGACGGCTCAGGCCGCCATCTTGGCGCATTCCTCGGCGCAGCGCCGGCAGGCCTCGGCGCACGCGCGCATGGTCTCGTCCGCGCCCGTGTGGCCCGCGCAGCTCCGCTCGCAGTCCCGGCAGATGTCGGCGCACTCGCGGCAAAGGTGGGCGTGGTGGTCGGAGCCGCGGATCATGAAGTCGGCCGACACGGCGCAGATCTGCGCGCAGTCCAGCATGATCCGGATGTGCTTCGGCTCCGCGTGGTGGCCGCCGAGCGAAAGGCAGTGGGCGACCGTGGCCAGGCAGGACTTGTGGCAGTCGAGGCAGGCCTCGATGCAGGCCTCCATGTCGTGGCCGGCGTGGTGGGGCATGGCGAACTCCTCTCGGTTGCGACGGGAGGTGAACCGCCGGTCCGTCCCGGCGTCGCCCGTCGCATCTTGACGAAGTGTGTCCGCCGCGGGGCCCTGCGGCGCCCGCGGCAACCCGGGGCCGGGACGGCGGTTGGCGGTCGGGCGGGACGTCGGCCCCCGCAACCCTCGCCCGCGCCGAAAGGAGGAGCACCCGCATGCGCGCCGCGACCCTTTCCGCCCTCGTCCTCGCTTCGGGCCTTGCCGCCTTCCCGCCGGCGGACGCGCGGGCGCAGAACCCGCCCCACGCCCCGCAGGGAGCGGCGCAGGCGGGCGGCATGCACGGCATGGAGGCCGCGCACCATCGCATGAACCAGAGGATGGCGCAGGCGATGCACGGCGGGGGCGACATCGAGAGGAACTTCGCCGCGATGATGGTCCCGCACCACGAGGGCGCGGCGGAGATGGCGCGGGCGGCGCTGCCCTCCATCCGCGATCCCGAGCTCCGCCGCATGGCGGAGAAGACCATCGAGGAAAACGAGCGCGAGGCCCGCGAGCTGCGCGCCTGGCTCGACCGCCGGCGCTGAGCGGGCGGCTTTCCGCTCGGCCGGCGCCGCCGACGCGCGCCCTTTGAAGGCAGCGCGCAGGCGGCCGCCCGCCGTTAGGGCGAAGCGGCGGACGGGCGCCCCCCTTCGGGGCCGGGCTGTCGGGCCCCGCCCCGAGCCCCTCCGGGTCTCGGCCCTCCGGGCTTCCATCCCTGACGCGGGGCGGGCGCAACGCGCGGACCCGGTCCCGAAGGCGGGGAGGCTGCCGGCGTGCTCGCGCCCGTCAAGGACGCGGCCCTCCGGGCCGCGCCGCTCCGCGGTGCCTCCGGCATCCCTGACCGGCGCTGCGCGCGCCGGCCGCCGCGGCCTGTCGGGACGAAGGGCGTCTTTCGCTTTGCGACCCCCGCCTCCGGCGCGGGTCGAACAAAGGGCGATCGGGGACAGAAAAGATCGCGACTGATTTCGAGGAGCCGCAATACGAGCGAAGTTTCCACGAGAACGACAAAATAAAGTTTAGCCGGAAAACTCGTTTTCCCTTGTGGTTACAAAGCCTTGTCGATATAACCATCTTGCCGGTCGGAGCGACCGGCGGCCGGGGCGGGAGCGCCAACTCCCTGTCCCCGGCCTGACCCAGAGCATGGACAGACCCATGACCCAGGCTGCACCCGACATGGGGCGGAACGCCCCCGCACGGCAAGACGGGCCGACGCCCGCCGTCGCCGCCCGGCACGCCCGCCCGGTGTCGCCCGCGCGAGAAATCGAGCCCAACCACCCGGAGGCCGACCTCGCGCGCCGCGCCGCCGTGCTGCTGTCGCTGTTCCGCGAGGCGCTCGGCTTCATGGCCGACGAAGCGGACTGCCCGCACCTGAGCGACAGCCTTTGGGAGCAGGTGGGCGCGCTGGAGGACGTGCCGCTGCCCCGCGCGCCGCTGCCCGACGCGGAGGCCGAGCTCCGCGACACCCGCACCCGCTGGGCCCTGGAGGACCGGGCCGGCCGGGGGAGGGGGCGATGACTCACCCGCGCCTCCCCGCCGACCGCCCTCGCCCGAAGGACACCGCTCCAATGAACGCCATCGCGCCCGCGCCCGCGGCCGTCCCCCTGGGCAAGCTCGACGCCTCGCCGCTCAATGCGCGGCGCACGCGCCGCGAAGCCGGCATCGGCGAGCTCGCCGCCTCCATCGCCGCCCACGGGCTCCTGCAGTCGCTTGTCGTGCGCCCGCGCAAGGGCGGCCGGTTCGAGGTGGTGGCCGGGGGGAGGCGCCACGCCGCGCTCCTCCTGCTCGCCTCGCGCAAGGAACTGCCCAGGAACGCGGCCATCCCCTGCCGCGTGCTGCATGGGGAGGACGGCGCGGCGGCCGAGGCGAGCCTCGCGGAGAACGCGGTCCGGCTCGACATGCACCCGGCCGACCAGTTCGACGCCTTCGCCGCGCTCCACCGGGGCGGGGAGGGGCTCGGCGCGGAGGAGATCGCCGCCCGCTTCGGCGTCACGCCCGCCGTCGTGCGCCAGCGCCTCCGGCTCGCCGCCGCGGCGCCCGCCATCCTCGCCGCCTACCGCGGGGGCGAACTCACGCTCGACGAGGTGACGGCCTTTGCCGCGACGGAGGACCGGGACGTGCAGGAGCGCGTCCTTCGCGACCTCCTGCCCTGGCAACGGACGCCCGCGGCCATCCGCCGCCTCGTGACGGAGGCGCTCGTCCCGCTGTCCGACCGCCGCGTCCTCCTCGTCGGCGTCGACGCCTACGAGAGGGCGGGCGGGCTGGTGCACCGCGACCTGTTCGGCGCGGAGGGGGAGGGGTGGATCGCCGACCCGGCCTTGCTCGAACGGCTCGCGGGCGAGCGGATGGAGGAGGAGGCCGCGCGCCTTCGGGCGGAGGGATGGCGCTGGGTCGCGCTGGGCGACGCGGCCGGCGCCGAGGCATGGCGCTGCCGGCGGGTTTGGCCCGTCCGCCGACCCCTCACGGGCGAGGAGGAGGAGCGCCGGGCGGCGCTCGCGGAGCGCCAGGACGCGCTGTGGGCGGAGCACGGCGACGATGAGCTGCCCGACGCGGCGGCGGACGAGCTCGCCCACATCGAGGCGGAGCTCGACGCGCTGGACGGACGGGAGGAGGCGTGGAGGGCCGAGGACGTGGCCGTGGCGGGCTGCGCGCTCGCGCTCGGGAGCGACGGCGTGCCCCGAGCGACGCGCGGCCTCGTCCGCCCGGAGGACGAGCCGGCGTGTCCGGCGGCGGAGGGCCGCG
>JAIEOO010000308.1 GCA_019750475.1 Acetobacteraceae bacterium
CCGGGCCTCGCCGCCCCGGCGGCGGCGCCGCTCGGCGCCGCGGCGACGGCCGCCCGCGAGGTCCGCTTCACCCTGCGGGACCTCGGCCAGCGCGGGCCGATGCAGCTGCGCGGCACGCAGGATCTCCAGGGCGTGCTGTTCGGCGTGCGCGGCGACGAGGTGGTGACGGAGGCGCGCCTCGTCCTCTCCGGCGCCGTCTCCGCCGCCCTCGTGCCCTCGCTCAGCCAGCTCGCGATCACGCTGAACGAGCAGCCGGTCGGGCAGATCACGCCCGACGCGGCGCGGCAATCCTTCGGGCCGCTCGAATTCCCCATCGACCCCATCGCCTTCACCGACCTCAACCGGCTGAATTTCCGCTTCACCGGCCGCTACACCGCCGAGTGCAACGACCCGCTCTCGGGCCTGCTCTGGGCCACCGTTTCCGACCTCTCGACGCTGTCGCTGCGGATCGAGCGGCTGCCGCCGCAGCGCGACCTCGCCCGCCTGCCCGAACCGCTGTTCGACGCGCGGGACCTGCGCTCGGAGCTGAACCTGCCGGTGGTGCTGGCCGATGGCGCGGGCGCGCCGGCGCTGCGCGCGGCGGCCATCGCCTCCTCCTGGTTCGCGGTCCGCGCCGGCTATCGCGGCGCCCGCTTCCCGGTGGAGCGCGCGCTGCCGGCGCGCGGCGACGCCGTCGTCATCGCGGCCGGGCCGGATGCCGTGCCGGGGCTGATCCTGCCGCGCCTCGAAGGGCCGACGCTCGCGGTGCTGCCCAACCCGTCCGATCCCTTCGGCACGCTGCTCGTCATCGCCGGCCGCACCGAGGCCGAGGCGGCGCAGGCCGCGACGGTGCTGGCCCTCGGGCGCACGGGCCTCTCCGGTCCGCTCGCGACGGTCGCGCCGGTCACGCCGCCGGCGCGCGACCCCTACGACGCCCCGCTCTGGCTGCCGATGGGGCAGGAGGTGCGGCTCGGGCAGCTGGTGGACCGCAACACCCTCCAGGCCGCGGGCTTCCAGACGGCGACGATCCGCGTGCCGCTGCGCACCGCGCCCGATCTCTACACCTGGCGCGGCCGCGGCCTGCCGCTCGACCTCCGCTGGCGTGCCCCGCCGGGGCCGGTGGTGGATGTCGCGGTCTCGCGCCTCGATGTCGGGATCTCGGACACCTTCCTGCGCGCCTTCCCGCTCGGCCAACCCGAGCGCAACTGGATGGTCGAATGGGCGATGCAGCGCCTCTGGCCGCGCCCCGACACGCGCGCCGGCCGGGTGAACCTGCCCACCTACCTCCTCCTCGGCCGGGGGGAGCTGGAGATGCGCTTCGACATGCGGCCGCTGAACCGCGGCGACTGCGCCGCCGTGCCGGCCGACATCCGCGCCTCCATCGACCCCGAGAGCGCGCTCGATCTCTCGGGGGTGCATCGCTACGCCAGGCTGCCCAACCTGGCCTTCTTCGCCACGGCGGGCTTTCCCTTCACCCGCATGGCCGACCTCTCGGGCACGGCGGCGGTGGTGCCGGACCGGCCGAACCCGGTCGAGACCCAGGCCTTCCTCGAGCTGATCGGCGCGCTCTCGGCCATCGTCGGCGTGCCGGCCACCGGCCTGCAGGTCGTCGGGCCGCAAGGGGTCGCCGGCGTGGCCAACCGCGACCTCCTGGTGATCGGGCCCCTCGGCCGCCAGCCGGCGATCCAGCAGCTGCTCGCCGATACGCCGGTTTCGCTCCAGGGCAATCGCCTCGCCGTCTCGCTGCCCGGCGTGCTGGACGAGGCGCGGGCCTGGCTGTCCGACGCGCCGCCGCCCGCCGAGCGCGTCCGCGCCTCCGCGCACCTCGCCGAGATGGGGGAGGGGATGGCGGCGCTGATCGGCGCCGAGAGCCGGCTGCAATCCGGCAAGAGCGTCGTCGTCCTGACGGGTGCCACGCCCGCCGCCATGGCGGAGCTCGTCACCGCGCTGCGGGACCCGGCGCAGGTGCCGCGTTTCCAGGGCGATGTCAGCGTGCTCTCGGGCGGGCGGATCGCTGCCTTCCGCACCCAGCCCCCCTACGAGGTGGGAGAGCTGCCCTGGTGGCTGCGCCCCCAGGCCCTGGTCGAGGGGCGCTTCGAGCGCGTGGCGATCCTGATGCTGATGGCGGCCGCCATGCTCGGCCTGCCCTTCTACTGGATGCTGCGGCGCCGCGCCGCGCTGCGCCTGCGCGGCCGGACCCCGAAGGAGGGGCCGCCGCACTGACCGGGCGCGCAAGTTTCGCTGGCCAGCGGCGGGCCCTTATGCTGTAGCCTGACGATGCGGCGCCGTGGCCGGCGCGTCGCGGCGCGGCTGGGGGGCCGCGGGAGGGGATATGCCATCGAAGCGCCTCAGGGGCGGGGCCATCCAGGCTGGCGCTCTCGGGCTCGCGCTGCTCGCGGGCTTGCCGGCCGCCGCGCAGGACGCGGCGCCGAACGCCGCGGTCACCGTGCTGCTGCGTCAGGCGGAGAACTGGCTGCGGCAGAACCGGACCGACTTCGCCGCCTCGTCCCTCGAACGCGCCCTGGCCGTTGATCCGCGCAATCCCGAGGTGCTGGCGCTTCAGGTGCGTGTGGAAGCCGCACGCGGCAACCGCGAGGCGGCGAACGCGGCCCTCGGCCGCCTGCGGGCCGCTGGCGCTTCCGCCGAACAGCTCACCGCGGCCGAGGCTGCGCTCCGCGTCGCGACGCTCGACCGCGGCGGGCTGGAGGAGGCGCGCCGCCTCGCGGCCGAGGGGCGCGTCAACGAGGCCGCCGCCCGCTACCGCACCCTGTTCGGCGGCAACCCGCCCCAGGCCTTCGCCCTCGAATACTTCCAGGCTCTCTCGGGTTCGGCCCAGTTCGCGGAGGAAGGGCGGCGCGGGCTCGCGCGCCTCGCGGGGGAGCCGGGGGCCGATCCGCGGGCGCGCCTCGCCAACGCCCAGACGCTGACCTTCCAGCCCGCGACGCGCGCGGAGGGGATCCGCCGCCTGCAGGAGCTGGCCGACCGCCCCGATGTCGGCGCCGACGCGCGGGCCGCCTGGCGGCAGGCCCTGCTGTGGTCCGTGGGCGACCCGGCGGCGCAGCCTCTCGTCGAGGATTACCTCCGCCGCTTCCCGCAGGACGCCGACTTGCAGTCCCGCGCCCAGGCGGCGCAGCGCGCCGTCCCGGCGCCCGATCCCACCGCCACCATCCGCCGCGAGGGCTTCGAGCGGCTGGAGGCCGGGCAGGCGCGCGACGCCGCGACCGCCTTCGAGCGCGCCATCGCCGCCAACCCGCAGGATGCCGACGCGCTGGGCGGCCTCGGCCTGGTGCGGTTGCGGGAAGGCCGCGCCGCCGATGCCCGCGAGCTGCTCGAGCGCGCCATCGCCGCCGACCCCGCGAGCCGCCCGCGCT
>JAIEOO010000391.1 GCA_019750475.1 Acetobacteraceae bacterium
CGCGCGGCGCGGCGCCGAGCGGCGCATCCACCGCGACCTCCCGCAGGTGCAGCACCCGCAGCCCGAGCTCCCGCGCGACCAGCGCGGCGCGTTCCCGCATCCGGCGCAGGCCGTCGGCCGTCGCCTCGTCCCGCGCTTCCCGCGCCAAGGCCTCGGACAGCCGCCAGGAGAGATCGCCGAGCGCCAAGCCCTGGGCCTGCAGCCGCCCGGTGAAATCGAGTAGCGCCGCGGTCTCCCGCGCGCGGAGGTTCAGCACCTGCCCCGCCGTCCAGACGCGCTGCGGGTCCGACTGGTGGGCGAACACCGCCCCCGTGGTGGCCTGCACGCCGGCGGGCACGGCCCGCAGCGCCTCGGCCATGCGCTGGTTCACCTGCGCCTGCGCCGCGGCGGCCGAGGCGTCGCGCGCCTCGATCCGCAGGCTCGCCGTCAGTTCATCGGGTGGGCGGCGCGCGGTGCCCGCTTCCGAGAGACGCAACCGCGTCTCGGGTCCGGGGGATTGGGCCCGCGCCGCCATGGGCAGCGCGAGGAGGGGGGCAAGCAGAAGGGCGCGTCGCATCGGCTCGGCTTCCTGGGAGTCGCGGAAGCCGCCAGCGAGCCACCCCATTGGGGCGAAAGCGCGGCGCCGCGCCTTCGCGCCGCAGCCGCCGATCGGCGGGCGCCGAGCAGCGGACGCCGGACGGGGTCCCCACACAGCCGCGAAGCGGCTCCGTGGGGAAGCGCTAAAGCGCCTCGATGCGGATGACCGCCGGCGGCTCCAGCACCGCGTCCAGCGCCTCGATCCGCGCGAGGGCCTGGCGCATCGCCGCTTCCTCGCAGTCATGGGTGACGAGGACGACGGGCACCGCCTCCTCGGGCGAGCGGCCGCGCTGCAGCATGGATTCGAGGCTGATGCGCTCGTCGCGGAGGATGCCGGTGACGTCGGCGATCACGCCCGGCCGGTCGGTGACCATGAGGCGCAGATAGTAGGCGCCGACATGGCGCTCCATCGGGACCGCCGGCGCGTCGTCGAGCGCATCCGCGCCCCAGACCGGCGCGCCGCGGCCGCGGGCGATGTCGATCAGATCCGCCACCACGGCCGAGGCGGTCGGGCCGGCGCCCGCCCCCCTTCCCTGCAGCATGACGCGCCCGACCGCGTCGCCCTCGGCCAGGACCGCGTTGAACACGCCCTCGACCGCGGCGATGGGCGAGGCGAGCGGCACCATGCAGGGATGCACGCGGGCCGAGACGCCGTGCTCGTCCCTGGTGGCGATGCCGAGCAGCTTGATGCGGTAGCCGAACTCCCCGGCCAGCGAGATGTCGAGCGCCGAGACGCGCCGGATGCCCTCGATATGGAGGGAGGCGAGGTCCACCGGCCGCCCGAAGGCGAGCGCCGCGAGGATGGCGAGCTTGTGCGCCGCATCCACCCCGTCCACGTCGAAGGACGGGTCGGCCTCGGCGTAGCCGAGCGCCTGCGCCTCGCTCAGCACCGCCTCGAAGGACAGGCCGCGCAGGCGCATCTCGGTCAGGATGTAGTTGCAGGTGCCGTTCAGGATGCCGGCCACGCGGGAGATGCGGTTGCCCGCCAGGCCCTCGCGCAGCGCCTTGATCGCGGGAATGCCCCCGGCGACCGCGGCCTCGTAGGCGAGCGGCACGCCCTTGGCTTCGGCGAGGCGCGCGATCTCGACGCCATGGGTGGCGAGCAGCGCCTTGTTCGCGGTGACGACGGGCTTGCCGGCGGCGATCGCGGCTTCGACGAGGCGCCGCGCCGGCCCCTCGGCGCCGCCGATCACCTCGACGACCACGTCCACCTCGGGCTCCGCCGCGAGGGCCTTGGCATCGGCGTGCCAGCGCAGCCCGTCGAGGCTGACGCCGCGATCGCGGTGCCGCTCGCGGGCGGAAACCGCCGTGACCGCGATGGGCCGGCCGGCACGACCGGCGATGAGGGCGGCGTTCTCCCGCAGGAGCTTCACCACCCCGGCCCCGACCGTGCCGAGGCCGGCGACGCCGACGCGCAGCGGCGCCGTCATGCCGACACCTTGTCGGCATCCTGCGGCGCGGCATTGTCGCCGGCGAGGAAGGCCTTGATGCCGCGCAGCGCCTGACGGATGCGGTGGTTGTTCTCGACGAGGGCGATGCGGACATGCTCGTCGCCGTGCTCCCCGAAGCCGAGGCCCGGCGCGACCGCGACCTTCGCCTTCTCGAGCAGCAGCTTGGAGAAGCCCACGGAGCCGAGATGCCGGAAGCGCTCGGGGATGGGGGCCCAGAGGAACATGGAGCCGTCGGGGCTCGGCACGTCCCAGCCCGCCGCGTGCAGGCCCTTCACCAGCACGTCGCGGCGGTCGCGGTAGAGGGCGCGCATCTCGGCGACGCAATCCTGCGGCCCGTTCAGCGCCGCCGTCGCCGCCACCTGGATGGGGGTGAAGGCGCCGTAGTCGAGATAGGACTTCACCCGCGCCAGCGCCGAGATCAGCCGCGCGTTGCCGGCCGCGAAGCCCATGCGCCAGCCCGGCATGTTGTAGGTCTTGGACATGGACGTGAACTCGACCGTCACGTCCCTGGCGCCCGGGATTTCCAGCACGGAGGGCGGCGGATTGGCCTCGTCGAAGTAGAGCTCGGCATAGGCGAGGTCGCTCAGGATGAAGAGCTCGTGCTGCCGCGCGACCTTCACCAGTTCCTTGTAGAACTCCCGCGTCGCCAGCAGCGCCGTCGGGTTCGAGGGGAAGTTCACGATCACGGCCGTCGGCTTCGGCACGCTGTGCTTCACGGCGCGCACGATGGCTTCCAGCATCGCGTCATCCGGCGTGTAGGGGATGCTGCGGGCGGTCGCGCCGGCGATCAGGAAGCCGAACTGGTGGATGGGGTAGGACGGGTTCGGCACCAGGATGGTGTCGCCCGGGCTGCTGATGGCCTGGGCGAGGTTGGCCAGGCCCTCCTTCGAGCCGAGCGTGGCCACCACCTCCGTCTCCGGGTCGAGCTTCACGCCGAAGCGGCGGTCGTAATAGCCGGCGAGCGCCTTCCGCAGCCCGGGGATGCCCTTGGACACGCTGTAGCGGTGGGTGCGCGGGTCCTGCACCGCCTCGACCAGCTTGGCGACGATGTGCGGCGGCGTCGGCGTGTCCGGGTTGCCCATGCCGAGGTCCACGACGTCCTCGGCCGCGGCGCGGGCCTTGGCCTTGGCCGCGTTCACCTCGGCGAAGACGTAGGGCGGCAGGCGGCGGATGCGGTGGAACTCTTCGGGCATGGCAGTCGTCCTGGGAAACGGGGGCGTGTGTAGCCGGGCGTCTCAGCGCAAGGAAGGCACCGCGGGGGCCAGCAGCTCCGGCGGCGGCGCGGCCGGCACCGCCCCGGGCGCCAACGGTTCGCCGCTCGGCTCGAGCGGCGTCACCGCCGCCCCGCGCG
>JAIEOO010000049.1 GCA_019750475.1 Acetobacteraceae bacterium
CAGCTCCCGCCCGCGCGCCTCGCCGATTGCGACGCCGACGACGCCCCCGGCTCCGACGCCGCCCTCGCCCGCGCCGACGAGCGGGCGGCCGAGCTCCGCGGGGAGCAGGGCGGCGTGCCGATCCGCATCCGCTACTGGCCGCTGGATCCGCTGCACCGCTCGCCCGGGGATCCGGCGACCCTCGCGCCGCCGCGCCATCCGGACCATGTGCGCGACGCGCTCGCCGCCGCGTCCACGGCGCTGCGCGTCTTCCGGCAATACGGGTTCCGGCGGCCGCTGCTGACCGACGGCGCGCTCGTCGTCGAGCTGCGGCGCCTCGACGGCTTCCGCGGGGCGACCTCGCCCGACGGCCCGATCCGGGTGGAGCGCCGGCTGCGCGGCGCGGCGCTCCGCGCCACGATCGTCCACGAGACCTTCCACCGCGTCCAATACGCCTACAACGCGATCGGCCGCAGCGCCGACGAGGACGGCGCCGAGGGGCCCTTCGTCCGGCTGATGGCGCGCGAGGGCGGCGCCCGCGTCGCCGAGCTCCTGCCCGGTGACGGCGGGCTGCGCTACGAGGCCGATGCGGATGGCTGGTTCGGCGGCGCCGCGGCCCTGCTGACCAGCCGCCGCGGTCCCCGCCGCATCGTCGAGGGCGGCAGCTACGACACGGGCCTGTTCTGGAAATACCTCGCCGAGCAGCACGGCGCGGCGCCGCCCGGCCACCCGGCGCCCGCGCTCGCGCGGATCGCCGACACGCAGCGGGCGCTGCTCGAGGCCTCGGTGCCGGCCGGCGGGTCGCGCGAGGCGCCGATGCGGATCGGCCTGCTGCGCGAGGCGCGGGCGCGGATGCGCGGCATCGGCCACTTCGACCGCTTCTGGCATCTCGACGAGGCGCGCACCGAACTCGCCTGCGGCGACACGGCCTGGGGCAACTTCCTCGTCGCCCTCGCCCTCAACGGGCAGGCGGGCGCCGATTCGCGCTTCCGCTTCGCCGATGCCGGCCTGTGGCGCGGCGTCACGGCCGGGCGCCTCGCCATCCCGGCCGCGCGGACGCGCGCGCTCGAAGCCCTCGGCGAGGAATGGGATGCCGCGGCCGGGCTCGACCCCTCGCCCATGCTGCATCCCTACGCCGTCCGGGCCTTCCGGCTGCTGCTGCCGGCGGGGAGCGCGACGCGGCTGCTCCGCATCCGCTTCGAGCCCCTGGCCGGCCTCGACGACGCGCTGGTGCAGGTGATCCAGCTCGACGCCGCGGGGGAACTCCAGGACCTGCATCGCCACGACGGCGAGGGGCGACGGGCCATGGACCGCACCATCGCCTGCCGCGGCACCTCCGAGGTGGTGATCCTCGTGGCGAGCCGGGAGGGCGCGGGCGATTTCGGCTTGCGCGTCTCCCCGGCGCCCGACGCGCCGCTGCTCGCCGCCGCGAGCTGGAATGGCGTGTCCGGCCGGGCGATGACGGCCGACCCCGCCGAGTGGGACTGGAACTGGCAGACGCCCGACATCCGGCTCGACACCGAGGGCGGGCGCTGGCTCGCGGTCATCATCCGCAACCGCGGCACGCGCGACGCGACCGGGGTGGAGGCGACGGCCTGGCGGCGGCCGCTGGTGCGGGGGAGGATCGCCGGGGCGTGGCAGGCCCTGCCCCAGCCGATGCGGGTGCTGCCGGTGGTGACGACCGAGGACCGCTGCGAGGAGATCGCGCGGGATGCGGGCCGGTCCGAGGACCCGGGCCGCGTGCCGGGCTCCTGCCCCTTCGTGAACGGCGTGCTGCGGCCGCTCTCGCGCGGGCACCGGCGCGCCTTCGTGGCGGCCTGGGACGACGCCGACCCGCTCGCGCATGTCGTGAAGATCGTGCTGCGCGCGCCCGGCGACCCGAACGGCGCGCTCGTGCTGCTCTCGGCCCTCGGTGGCCGCGTCGTTCCGCCGCCGGCCTGGGCCGGCGGCGCCGCGTAACCCGCAAACCAGGAGGGATGGGAACCATGAGCGACTTCGATGAGACGACGATGCCGAAGGGCCACCACGTCGAGCCCAGGACGTCGGGCGGGCTGAAGGTGCGGCTGAAGCCGGGCCAGTGGACGCCGCCCACCTACTACCCGAACGGCTACAGCGTGACCTACCAGATCGGCGTGGGCACGGTGACCGTGAAGGAGCGCCACTACGACCCCAGGACGCACAAGCTGCTGAAGGAGGTGGACCGCGAGATCCCCGATCCCGACGCCGGGAGCAACACGATCACCCGCCCGCCCGGCACCTACATCAGCATCCAGAACACGACGTCCCAGGAATTCGACGCCGACAAGGACTACTGAACCCGGTCACCCCCGCGCGGGTGCCGCCGCGAGCCGCGCGAGGGCGCGGCGCGCGGCGGCGTGCGACATGGCGTCGCCCTGCGCCTCGGCCAGGGTGAGCGCCTCGACCGCGAGCGTCGGCGCCTCCGTCCCCGGCCCGGCGTCGAGCAGCGCCTCGGCGAGCAAGGCGAGGCGGAGCGGCTGGTGGATGAGGAAGCGCATCCCGCCGGCCAGCCCGATCGCCTCGCGGAGATGCCCGGCGGCCTCGGACGGGCAGCCGGCCGCCCGCGCCGCGGCGCCGAGCAGGGTGAGGACGACGACCCGCATCAGGTCGGTCTCCGCCTTGTCACACTGGCCGAGGGCCCAGCTCAGCCGCTCGGCTGCGGCCCCGGCCTCGCCTTCGGCCAGCAGGACGGCGCCCTCGGCGAGGGCGGCGAAGACCCAGGTGAAGGGCAGGTCCACGCGCGCCGCCTGGTGGCGGCAGGCCTCCATCGCGCTGCGCGCCCCGGCCAGGTCGCCGAGATCGGCGAGCGCCCGCGCCCGGTAGTTGAGGGCCACGGCGACGAGCGGCGGATCGAGCCCGTAGCGGCCGATCACGGCGGGATCCTCCGCCCCGGCCGCGACCTCGGCCATGAGCGACGCGCATTCCTCGAGCCGCCCGCGCCCGAGGCGGCAGAGGGCGAGCTGGAACCGCGCCCGGAGCGCGAGCGCCGCGTCCCCCTTCTGCCGCGCCTGGACGGCGGCCCGGTCCGCCGCGTCCTCGGCCGCCGGGTAATCGCCGGTGAGCCAGGCGCGGTGACTCTCGAACAGGCGCAGCTGGCCGAGACGTTCCCAATCCTCCAGCCGCTCGGCGAGCGGCGCCGCTTCGGCGAGCCGGGCGCGGAGGCGCTCGGTGCGCCCCAGCCGGAACAGCGGGTCCCGCAGCTGGAAGCGCAGGTCGATCGCCTGGCGCAGCCGCGCCGGCTCCGGCGGCAGGCGATCGAGCGCGGTCAGCGCGTCCTCCATGAAGCCCACCGCGGCGCGGTTGGCGAAGCGCGACAGGGCCTGGCGCGCGGCCTCCGCCGCGTGCCGCACCACGCGGTCCCAGTCCTGTCCGAGCCGCGCGTGGCGGGCCAGCGCGGCGGCGTGCCGCGGCGCCTCGGC
>JAIEOO010000287.1 GCA_019750475.1 Acetobacteraceae bacterium
AGCGGCCGTCGCGCTTCAGGCTCTGGCTCAAGCGCCGCCGCGCCTGGGTGGGCAAGGCGGGCCTCGGCGCCGTGCTGCTCGCCGCCGTCGTCGCCCTGGTCATGGCGGTGATCGCACTCGACCCCGCGGCGCGGCTGCGGGACGCCGCGGCCGGCCTCGCGTCGCTCGGGCGGGGCCCGGGCCTCTCGGTGCAGGACATCCGGATCGAGGGGCGGGAGAACACGCCGCGCGAGGCGCTGCTGCGCGCGGTCGGCGTCGCGCCGGGCGATCCCATCCTCGATTTCTCGCCCCAGGCGGCCAAGCAGCGCCTCGAGGAGATCGCCTGGGTCGAGGCCGCCCATGTGGAGCGGCGCCTGCCCGGCACCATCTTCATCCGCATCACCGAGCGCCGCGCCTTCGCGGTCTGGCAGCGCGACGGGCGCTTCGCCGTCATCGACCGCGAGGGCCGCGTCATGGCGACGGAACGGCTGGAGGCCTTCGGTCCCCTGCCCCTCGTCGTCGGCCCGGGCGCCGAGCGCCACGCCGCCGCCATGGTGGACCTGATCCGCGAACACCCCGAGATCGCCAACCGCGTGCAGGCGATCGTCCGCGTCAGCGAGCGCCGCTGGAACCTGCGGCTGCACAACGGCGCCGACGTGCTCCTGCCCGAAGGGCACGAGGCCGCGGCCGTGGGCCGCCTCGCCGAGATGCACCAGCGGGACCGCCTGCTCGACCGCCCGCTGGCCAGCGTGGACATGCGCCTGCCCGACCGTCTCGTGCTGCGGATGCAGAACCAGCCGCCGCCGCCGCCCGCCATCCCCCGCAACACGAGAGGCTGAGAGAGAGATGAGCCACATGGCGAACCCGGTCGCCCTCCGCCCTCAGGCCCCGCCGCCCGACTTCCGCCGCGCCTCCCGCCGCCGCAAGGCGCGCAGCGGGGCCTTCGGCGTGCTCGACATCGGCACGACCAAGATCGTCTGCGTCGTCGCGCGCATCGAGAGCGACGGCATCCCCCGCGCGCTGGGCTTCGGCTGGCAGCGCGCGCGCGGCATGCGCGAAGGCTCCATCGTGGACATGGAGGAGGCCGAGCACGCCATCCGCGCCGCCGTCGCCGGCGCCGAGGAGATGGCCGACACGCTGATCAAGGGCGTGACCGTCAACCTCTCCTGCGGCCAGCCGGCGAGCCAGGCGCTGAACGTGCTGTGGCGCGTGGGCGGCCGCGCCGCGACCGACGGCGACCTCTCGGCGATCCTCGCCGAGGCCCGCCGCCGGACGGAGAGCGTCGGCCGGGAGGCCGTGCACTCCATCCCGCTCGGCTTCCTCGTGGACGCGACCGGCGGCGTCGAGGACCCGCGCGGCATGGTCTGCGACACGCTGACCGCCAAGCTGCACCTCGTGGATGCGAGCTCGAACGCGCTGGCCAACCTGGCGCAGACGCTGGCGCGCTGCGACCTGGAGGTCGAGGAGCTGGTCTCCTCCCCCTTCGCGGCGGGCCTCGCGACGCTGGTCGAGGACGAGCAGGAGCTGGGCGCCGTCTGCGTGGACATGGGGGGCGGCACCACCTCGCTCGCCTGCTTCGCCGAGGGGCGGCTCTGCCACACGGCGCAGCTGCCGATCGGCGGCTGGCAGGTGACGAACGACCTCGCCCGCCTGCTTTCCACGCCGATCACCCATGCCGAGCGCCTCAAGACGATGCATGGCAGCGTGCTGGAGGCCTCCGAGGACCGGCGCGACATGCTGCCCGTCCCGCTGGTGGGCGAGGATGACGACCAGATCGCCCGCATCCCGCGCGAGATGGTGGTGCGGATCATCCGCCCGCGCCTCGAGGAAACCTTCGAGCTGCTGCGCGACCGCCTCGAAGGCAGCCAGATCCCGAAGGAGATGCGCCGCCGCATCGTGCTGACGGGCGGCGCGTCGCAGCTCGTCGGCGCGCGGGAACTCGCCGCGCGGGTGCTGGGGCGCGACGTGACGGTCCGCACCGGCCGGCCGAAGCAGGTCCGCGGCCTGCCCGAGACGGCTTCCGGCCCGGCCTTCGCCGGCGTGATCGGCCTGCTGGCCTGGGGCGCGGGCGAAGGGCGCCCGATGCTCGACATCCATCCGGGCGAGGCGCCGCGCTCGGGCCTGCTGGCCCGGGTGATGTCCTGGCTGCGCGCCCGGTGACGGCCGCGCCCCGCCGGCCCGCCGTCAGGACGTTCGCCGAAGGTTTTCGCACGCTTCCGAACACGCGCGCGCAAGTGCCTGTTGCATATCGCTTTCGCCCCGCGCCCTCGGGCGTTGGGCAGCACGGGGCCCGCCGGGCTCCGCAGAAAAATCCTGTGGAAAAGGTGAATCGCGGGGACGGCGGCCGCTGGCCCGGCGACGCGAATCGCCTTCCACCTGTAACGTCCCCCGAGGAGAGAGCCGCGCCATGACCCTGAACCTCACGCTGCCGGTGACGCAGCACACCGACTTCTCCCCCCGCATCGCCGTGATCGGCGTCGGCGGCGGCGGGACGAACGCAGTCAACAACATGATTTCGCTCGGGCTGGAGGGCGTCGAGTTCATCGTCGCGAACACCGACGCCCAGGCCCTGGTGCATTCCAAGGCGGAGCGGCGGGTGCAGCTCGGGCCGCACCTGACCCAGGGCCTCGGCGCCGGCGCCAAGCCGGAGATCGGCCGCGCCGCCGCCGAGGAAGCGACGGACGAGCTGGCCCGCCACCTCGATGGCTGCCACATGGTCTTCGTGACCGCCGGCATGGGGGGCGGCACGGGGACGGGCGCCGCGCCGGTGATCGCCCGCATGGCGCGCGAGCGTGGCATCCTAACCGTGGGCGTCGTCACCAAGCCCTTCGACTTCGAGGGTCCCCGCCGCCGCAAGTCGGCCGAAGCGGGCCTCGAGGAGCTGCAGCAATTCGTGGACACGCTGATCGTCGTCCCGAACCAGAACCTGTTCCGCCTCGCCAATGAGCGCACGACCTTCCAGGACGCGTTCAAGATGGCGGACAACGTCCTCTACATGGGCGTGCGCGGCGTCACCGACCTGATGGTCAACCCCGGCATCGTGAACCTCGACTTCGCCGACATCCGCACCGTCATGGCCGAGATGGGCAAGGCGATGATGGGCACGGGCGAGGCCGAGGGCGACGAGCGCGCCGTGAAGGCGGCCGAGGCCGCGATCAGCAACCCGCTGCTCGAGGACACCTCGATGCGCGGCGCCAAGGGCGTGCTGATCAACATCACCGGCGGCTACGACATGACGCTGTTCGAGGTGGACGAGGCCGCGAACCGCATCCGCCGCGAGGTGGACGAGGAAGCGAACATCATCTTCGGCTCCTCCGTGGACGAGACGATGAACGGCCGCGTGCGCGTCTCCGTCGTGGCGACGGGCATCGACGTGGCGGTGTCGGCCCAGCCGCAGCCGGCCGCCACGGCCGCCGCCGCGGGCCCGCGCCTCGCGGTGGTGACGCCGGCCCC
>JAIEOO010000298.1 GCA_019750475.1 Acetobacteraceae bacterium
CATGGCCGCCGCCATGGCCCGCGCCGCCGCGGGCGCCGGCCGCCCGCACCGCCAGCTCCACGGTGATTTCGCCGGCGCGCTCGAAGCGGAGGGTGACGGGCACGCTCTCGCCCTCGTTCAGCGCGCGCGTGAGGCCCATCAGCATGAGGTGCAGCCCGCCGGGCTGCAGCGCGACGCTGCCGCTGGCCGGCACGGCGATGTCGGCGACGGGGCGCATCCGCATCACCTCGCCCTCGCGGATATGGGTGTGGAGCTCGACGCGCTGGGCCGCCGGCGTGCTCGCCGCCACCAGGCGATCGGGCTGGGCGCCCGCGTTGCGGATGACGAGGTAGCCCGCCCCCTGCATCCCCTGCCCCGCCGCGCGGGTCCAGGGAGCCTCGATCGTGATGGCGGGCGCCTGGGCGAGCGCGGGCAGCGGCAGCAGCGCGGCGGCGAGCAGGGCGTGGCGACGGTTCATGGCAGTATCTCCTGGTCAGGACTGGTGAGCCCGCGCCTCGATCAGCGCGGCGGCCCGGGTGATGCGGATGGCTTCGGCGGCGGCCTGGGCGGGATCGCCCTCGGCGCATTGCCGTCGCGCGGCGGCGAGCCGCGCGGCGAGCGACGCGGGCTCCCCGGCGGCGAGGACGACCTCCCCCGCCGCGTCCACCGCGGCGGTGCAGATCTCGGTCATGGCCTTCTCCATCTCGGCCGGATCGCAGGCCATGGCGGCGAGCGGCGCGGCGAGCAGGGCGGCGAGCAGCAGGGCGGGACGCAGGTCGGCCCTCCTCATCGGGGCGCGAGGCGAAGCGTGGCGGCGGGGCTGCGCGGACGGGGGTTGGCGGCGTCCGCCACCTCGGTCCAGGCGTGGCTCGCGCCGCCCTCGCAGCGCTGCATGACGGGGAAGTGCAGCGTCTCGGCCGGGCGGTCGGGGGTGCGGAGGATCATCACGAACTCGTCGTAATGCGCGTCCGCCAGCGGGCCGCCCCGCCAGGCGACGGCGGCCGGGCTCTCGCGGATGAGGCCGTGCGGACCCGGGAAGGGGCGGGCCAAGGGCCGGATGTCCACCTCCAGCGTCCAGCCGGGCTTGGGCATGGGCCGGGCCATGGTCACGCCCTCGGGCAAGGTCACCTCGATCGCCGTGGTGGCCGCGCCGGCGCAGCCATGCGGCACGCGGAAGGCGACGCGGACGGAGGCGTTCGCGGCCGCCTCGGCCGGGTCGAGCGTGACATGCGCGAGCGCGGGCGGCGCGGCGAGCAAGGCGGCGGCCAGCAGGGCGGGCAGGGAGCGGATCATGGTTCAGAACCTCATGCGCAAGCCGGCATAGGCCATGCGGCCGAGCCCGGGTTCGAAGATGGCGGAGGAGGGCAGCGCGACCGGCACGACCGAGGCGGAGGAGATGTGGCGCCGGTCGAGCAGGTTGCGCGCCTCGAGGAAGGCGGAGACGTGGCCCTCGCGGAACTCCATGCCCGCCCGCAGGCCGAGCAGCGCGTAGCTGTTGGTGCGGGTGGTGTTGGCGTTGTCCACGAAGAACCCCTCCGGCACGTAGTCGAGGTTGGGGGCCACCCACGCGCCCGCCGGGTGGCGGTAGCGCGCCTCGGCCCGCAGCAGGTGGCGCGGGTTGCCGGGAAGCTGGTTGCTGCCGAAGACGCGGTCGCCGTCGAAGCGGAAGTCGCTGAAGGTGTAGGCACCGCGCAGCGTCAGCGCGTCATCGGCGGCGGCGATGTTCCGCGCCGCCGTCCAGGAGCCGGCCAGTTCGACCCCCTGGTGGATGGTGCGGTCGGCGTTGCGGGCGAAGCTGGTGCCGGGCACGGCCCCGGCGAAGAGCTGGATCTCCTTGTCGATCCAGGCCCGGTACAGCGCGGCCTCGAAGCTGACGGCGCCGAGCGTGCCGCGGAAGCCGCCTTCCAGCGTGGTGGCGCGCTGCGGCTTGAGCAGCGAGAAGCCGCCGAGCGGCACCAGGGCGACCAGGTCCGCGAGCGTCGGCGGCTCGGTGGACCAGGTGAGGTTGGCGAAGCCCTGGACCGTGGGCGTCGCCTGCCACAGCAGCCCGGCGCGCGGGTTCACCCAGTTCCACCGCCCCGCGCCGCTCAGCGCGGGGTTCAGCCGGTTGGTCGAGCCGCGCGCCGCCATGCCGCCCGACAGCCCGGCGACCAGCGCGAGGTCGGGCAGGACGTAGAGGCTGTTCTCGAGGAAGGCGTCGAGCGTCTCGGCCGTATCGGCGGAGGAGAAGGTCTGCGCGCCGCGGATGCCCGCCAGGTTGACGAAGCGCCGGTTGTCGTTGGTGCCGTAGGCGTAGTTGACGCCGTAGATGAGGCGGTTGCGCAGCCCGCCGAGGCGGCCGTCCCAGGTCACGCGGGCGAAGGCGTTCCAGTCGTTGGTCTGGTTGTCCACGAACTGGAAGACCGGGTGATCGAGCTGCCGCGCGACGTAGCTGCCGCCCAGCTCCAGCAGCGTCTCGGGGTTGAGCCGGATCGCGGTGCGCATGCCGACGCGATGGCTCACGATGTTGCGCTGGTAGTTGAGCGCGAGGTTCAAGGGGTTCGCCAGGCGCGGCGTGTTGAGCGCCGAGGAGCGCGTCACGGCGCCGGGGATCTGCTGGAAGATCGCGCTGTGCGCCAGGAACAGCCGCGTCTCGGCGTTCTCGGCCCAGCGCCAGGCGATGCTGCCGTTGAAGCGCCCGGCATCGCCGGCGCTCTGCTGCCGCCAGCCATCGTTGCGGGACATGACGCCGGAGGCCCAGGCGTCGAACGGGCCGCTCGCGGCGCCATAGGCCATCTGGCCCCGGACGAAGCCGTAGGAGCCCGCTTCGGCGCGGATCGTTCCGCCGGTCGCGTCCCGCCCGGTGGGAGTCACGAAATTCAGCGCGCCGCCCAGCGCGTTGGCGCCGAGCGCGAAGGCATTGCCGCCGCGCAGCACCTCCACGCGCTGGAGGGCCAGCGGGCCCACCTCCTGGAAGTCGCCGCTGCCATCGGCCTGGTTGATCGGGATGCCGTCCTGGTAGAGGCGCACGCCGCGCAGGTGGAAGTTCCGCGCCACCCCCGACCCCCGGATGGAGAGGCGCGAATCCTCGCCCCATTTCGGCTGGGCGAAGACGCCCGGGGTGAATTCCAGCATGTCCCGGAGCGAGACGGTGCCGGGCCGGTCCAGGAATTCCGAGGCCGGGACGACGCTGTTGCTGCCGGGGGTGGATTGCAGGCGGATGCGCGCCTGCTCGTTGCTGGGTGCGGTCAGCGAGGGGGCCGGCGCGGTGACGAGGACCGGGTCCTCGACGCGCATCGGCGCCGGCTGGGCGAGCACCGGGGCCGCCAGCACGGGCGGCAAGGCGCCGCAGAGGGCGCGGGACAAGCGAGACATGGGTGATGGGGTTCCGGACGCGAACGACGAACGGCGCGCCCCCTGGGCGGGGGCACGCGGCGAATCGGTTCAGGCCCGGCCGGGTGGTCCGCGCGTGTCGTAGGGCGGCGCGCGGGCGCGCGGCCGC
>JAIEOO010000420.1 GCA_019750475.1 Acetobacteraceae bacterium
CGGCGCCGGCCGTCGCGGCGGGGCTCGCGAGCGTGCCGGCGGCCGGCGGCGCGGACTCGGCCGTCATCGCGGCGTCGGCCGGCTTCTCGTCGTCCTTGATGTTCTGCTTGAACGACTTGATGCCCTTGGCCAGGTCGCCCATCAGCCCGCTGATCTTGCCGCTGCCGAACAGCAGCAGCACCACCAGCAGCACGACAAGCCAGTGCCAGATGCTGAAAGAACCCATGGTAGTGCCTCGATCCCTCTGCTGGCGTTCGGCGGGAACCTAGTGCGCCGGGCGGCCCGGCGCAAACTCCCCCTGCGCGGTGCATTTGGGGCCGCGGCCCGCCGGGTGCAATCCGCCGCCTGTCACCGCTGCAACCTGAAGCCCAGGCTGGCGTCAAAATTCGTTCAGCGGGCGTTTATGATGGCTTGAAAATGAAATCGCCGTGAGGCATATGGCCTCCCGATCCGGGCCCCTCTGGCGCCGGGCGGCTGCCGTCCCAACTTGGGCGGGGCCGTTCGCCGCGATGTCGGATCCTTCCCGCCAACGTCGTGGCGGCCGCAAGGAACCGAGGCCACTGCCAGAGAGAGGAGTATCGCGCGCATGGAATTCCTCGCGCTCGAATGGGTCGGCAAGCCGATCTGGATGTGGATGGGCTTTCTCGCCATCGTCCTGGCCCTGCTGGCCTTCGACCTCGGCGTCCTCAACAAGGACGACAAGGAGATGGGCATCAAGGAGAGCCTCGTGCTCTCGGCCTTCTACATCGGCTTCGCGATCGTCTATGGCGGCGCGATCTGGTGGGCCTATGACGCCGGCCACATCACGACCTCGGACGGCACCCATGCCGGCCTGACCTACTTCACGGGCTTCTTCATCGAGAAGGCGCTGTCCATCGACAACGTCTTCGTGATCAGCCTGATCTTCACCTACTTCGCGATCCCGCGGAAATACCAGTACCGCGCGCTGGTCTGGGGCATCATCGCGGTCATCGTGCTGCGCGGCATCATGATCGGCGTCGGCGCGGCGCTGGTCCAGGAATACGACTGGATCCTCTACATCTTCGGCGCCTTCCTCATCGCCACCGGCATCAAGATGCTGGTCGTGCCGGAGAGCGACCCGGACGTGTCCAAGAACCCGGTCGTGAAGTTCCTCAACAGCCGCATGCGCGTCACGAAGGAGCTGCACGGCCAGAAGTTCTTCGTCCGCGAGATGGACGAGACCAAGGGCAAGATGGTGCTGGCCGCGACGCCGCTCTTCGTGGCCCTCGTCGTGATCAACATCGCCGACCTGATCTTCGCGGTGGACAGCGTGCCGGCGATCTTCGCGATCACGACCGACACCTTCATCGTCTACACCGCGAACATCATGGCGATCCTCGGCCTGCGCGCCCTCTACTTCGCGCTCGCCGCCATGGTGCACCGCTTCGAGTACCTGAAGTACGCGCTGGCGATCGTGCTGGTGTTCATCGGCGCGAAGATCTTCTGGAACAACATCGTGGGCAAGCTCGACCCCGCGATCTCGCTCGGCGTCACGCTGGCCCTGATCCTGGGCGGCATCCTCTTCTCGCTGTGGAAGACCCGCGGCGAGGAGCACGGCAAGGACGCGAAGACCCAGGGCGCCGACTGACGCCGGACGGAAGCTTCGTCACGACACCGGGGCGGCCCTTCGCGGGGCCGCCCTTTTTCTTGCCCGCCGCTTCCGGCCCGGGCCGCGATCCCCCATGATCCCGGGCCCGCCTTGTCCCAGCCCGCCCCCCTCCACCGACCCGTCCAGGGTGCCGCGCTCCAGCTCACGGCGCTCATCCTGTTCGTGGGCATGGACACGCTGTTCAAGTGGCTGACCAGCGACTTCGCGGTGCTGCAGCTGGTCTGGGCGCGGTTCTTCTTCTCGGCGCTGACCGTCATCGTCGCCATCCGCCTCATCGCCGGGCGGCTGCCCTGGCGCTCGCGCGCGCCGCATCTCCAGGTGCTGCGGTCGCTGCTGCTGATGGGCTGCACCTTCTGCTTCTCCTCGGCGCTGGCCCGCATCCCGCTCGCGGACACGACGGCGGTGAACTTCGCCTCCCCCCTCATCACCGTGGCCCTGGCGGCGCTCTGGCTCGGGGAGGCGGTGGGCCGGCGGCGCTGGGGCGGCGTGCTGCTCGGCTTCGTGGGCGTCATGGTCGCCGTCCGCCCGCCCTTCCTGACCGGCGCGCCGCTCGACTGGGCCTATCTCCTGCCGCTCGGCTCCGCCGCGCTCTTCGCCGGCTACAACATCCTGACGCGCAAGCTCGCGGCCATCGACGACCCGCGGACCACCATCCTCCACACCGGCCTCGCCGCCAGCCTGGTCACCTCGCTGATGCAGCCGCTCGCCTGGCACTGGCCCTCCGGCACCGAATGGGCGCTGCTCGCCGCCATCGGCAGCCTGGGCGCGCTGAGCCACGGGCTGCTGGTGCTGGCCTACGCCCGGGCGCCGGCCAGCCTGCTCGCGCCGCTCTCCTACACCCAGCTCGTCTGGGCGACGCTGGCCGGCTGGTGGGTCTTCGGCGACGCGCCCGATGGCTGGACCTTGGCCGGTGCCGCGATCATCGCCTGCGGCGGCATCCTGGCCGTGCTGCCCCAGCGTCCGATGCCCGCATCTTCGCTTGCGCATCGCGGCGGAGGGCATTAACCCTCCCGCCTTCCCGAGACTGCAAGGGTTCTGCAACATTCCGACCATCGGCCTGCAAGACGGCGAACGCATCCACCCGCGTGCCGCCCTCGACGCCGCCTCCGTGCGGGATGCCTACCGCCGCTGGGCCGGGGTCTACGACCTCGTTTTCGGCGGCGTATCCGCCATCGGCCGCAAGCGTGCCGTCGCGGCGGTGAACCGCCTCGGCGGTCCGCGCGTGCTGGAGGTGGGGGTCGGCACCGGCCTGGCCCTGCCGCATTACCGGCGGGACCTCGAAGTGGTCGGCGTGGACCTGTCGCGGGAAATGCTCCTCAAGGCGCAGGAGCGCGTGGCGGCCGAGACGCTCGGCCATGTCCAGGGCCTGCTCGAGATGGACGCCGAGAACATGGCCTTCGCCGACGCGTCCTTCGACGTCGCCGTGGCCATGTTCACCGCCTCCGTGGTGCCGGATGCGCGCAAGCTCTATGCCGAGATGTCGCGCGTCGTCCGCCCCGGCGGCCACATGCTCTTCGTCAATCACTTCGCGGCGGAGGACGGGTTCCGCTGGTGGATCGAGCGGACCATGGCGCCGCTCGCCCGCATCCTCGGCTGGCATCCGGATTTCAAGCTGTCGGACCTGCTGGGCGAAGGGCCGAGCGACGCCAAAGCGCGGGTGGACCGCATGGAGCACTGCCCGCCGCTCTCGCTGTTCACCCTCGTCGAGGTGCGGAACGGCTGATCAGGCCCGCCGGGCGCGCGGCGCCGCCCGCAGGGCGGCCGCCAGCACGGCGAGGCCGCCCTGCACGCCCGCGAGCCCGGCCGCGCTGACCGACATCTCGGCGCCCAACGCCGC
>JAIEOO010000078.1 GCA_019750475.1 Acetobacteraceae bacterium
CGGCGGCTTCGCGCTGCTCGCGCTGCTGGCGGCCTGCGGCGGCACGCCGCAGCCCACCGTCCACACGCCGTCCGGCCCCTCGCGCGCGTCCTGGACGCCGCCCGGGCCGCCGCATGACCCCTGGGGCCCCTGGATCCGCGAGGCCGCGCGCCGCTTCGACGTGCCCGAGCGCTGGATCCGCGAGGTGATGCGCCAGGAATCCGGCGGCCGCGCCGGCGCCACCAGCCCCGTCGGCGCCATGGGGCTGATGCAGGTGATGCCCGGCACCTACGCCGAGCTCCGCCGCCGCCACGACCTCGGCGACGATCCCTATCACCCCTACGACAACCTGATGGCCGGCACGGCCTACATCCGCGAGATGTACGACCTGTACGGGTCGCCGGCCTTCCTCGCGGCCTACAACGCCGGGCCGCGCCGCCTCGAGGACTATCTCTACAACAGCCGTGGCCTGCCGGCCGAGACGCGCAACTACGTCGCCCGCGTCGGCCCCGGCGTGATCCGCCACAGCCCCGTCCGCCGCGCCCCGCCCGAGGTCTACGCCGCGGCGGAGCTGCCGCTGAACGTGCCGCAGGGGCCGCGCCGGATGGACGCCGCCACGCGCCAGGCCATCGCCGAGGCGCGTTCCATCCGCGAGCAGAACGCCCAGTTCGCCCGCCTGCCGGACGCCGAGCCCCGCGTGGCGCCGCAACGCTTCCAGGTCGCCGAGACCCGCGCGCCGCTGCCGCGCGCGAGCGGCGGGGTCGTCGCCATGGAGCCGATCGCCGACGGCTCGACGCCGCAGGGCGCCATCCGCCTCGCCGAGGCCAATGCCCGCCAGGCCCAGCTGGAACAGGCGGCGCTCGCGGCGTCGGAAGGCGCCCCTTCGGCCTCGGTCCTCGCCGGGGCGCCGTCGTCCTTCGGCAGCGTGTCCGGCGCCCCGGCCGCCTTCGGCAGCGTGTCCGGCCAGCCGGGCAGCTTCGGCAGCGTGGCCGGCAGCCCGGGCTCCTTCGCGTCGCCCAGCGGCGAGCAGCGCATCATCGCCGGCCGCATGGACCCCATCCCCGACGGCTCCACGCCCGAAGGCGCGGCTCGCCTCGCCGAGAGCGCCGCGCGGGCGCAGGCCGTGGCTTCCGCCCTGCCGCCCTCGGCCACGGCGCAGCTCGCCGCGCGGCAGCCCGTGGCGGCCCAGCCGGTGCCGCCGCGCAGCCTCGGCTTCATCTCGACCGCGCAGGCCAGCACGCTGCCGCCGGGCTTCCGGCCCGTCGTCGCCTCCACCAATGGCTGGGGCGTCCAGGTCGGGGCCTTCGCCAGCGAGAACCTGGCGCGCTCCGCCGCCCAATCGGCCCAGGGGCAGGTCGGCGGCCGCGTCGCCGTCACCCCCGTCCAGGTCGGGCGCTCCACCCTGTTCCGGGCCCGCGTCACGGGCATGAGCCAGCCCCAGGCGCAGCAGGCCTGCGACCGGCTGCGCGGCCGCGGCGCCTGCCAGGTCGTGAACCCGGAGAGCTGACGGCCCGCCGTCCCCGGGCCGGCTTCGCCCGGCCCGGACCGATGCGGGAGCCCCATGCGGCCCTCCCGCCATCGGACCGCGTCAGGCCGTGGCGGGATCCCAGCGCCGGGCCCGGGCCAGCTTCACGAAGGCGCTCACCGCCGGATTCATCGGGCGCCCGGCCGGCGTCGCGAGGATGATGGCCTGCTCCGCCTCGGGCGCCTGAAGCGGCCGCACCACCGTGCCGGGAAGCCGCGGCTCGCTCTCCGGCGTCAGCGACAGGCCGAGCCCGAGCGCCACCAGCGCCTCCAGCGCCGCCGCCGAGGCGCCGGCGGAATGCGCGGCGCGCCGATGCGCCTCCCCGGCCCAGAGCCGCTCGAGCGCGGCCGCGGCCCCGGCTGCCGCCGGTGCCAGCATGGCCTGACCGGCCAGATCGGCCGGCGACAGGGCGTCGCGCAGCGCCAGCTCATGCCCCTCGGGCAGGAGCACGCTGATCCGCTGGGTCCAGAGTGGCCAGCGCGACAGGCGCTCCGGCAGGTCATGGACGGCGGGCAGCAGCGCCGTGTCGAGCTGCCCGTGCAGCAGCGCCTCCGCCAGCGGCTCCGGCGCATCCTCGATCAGGGAGAGTTCTACCTCGCCGACATGGGCGACGACCTCCCGCAGCAGGGGCAGCAGGGCCCGCACCGGCAGGCAGCGCTCGATGCCGACGCGCAGCGGCTTCGGCCCGTCCTTCCGCGCGAAGCCCGCCGCGCCGACGCGCACCGCGTCCGCCGCGTCCGCCGTCTGCTGCAGCAGCGGCAGCATGGCCCGGCCGAGCTCGGTCAGCTGGGTCAGCGCGCGCTCGCGCAGCAGGAGCGGCCCGCCCAGCTCGTCCTCGAGGCGCTGCACCGCCCGCGTCAGCGCCGGCTGGGTGACGTTGCAGGCCTCGGCCGCGCGGGTGAAGTTCAGCTCCCGCGCGACCGCGAGGAAGTAGCGGATCTGCGTCAGGTCCACGCGCGGCGCTCCGTCGCGGGGCAGGGCACGGCGCCCGCGCGTCGGGGATGCTGTCCGGACCGGCCGGCTGGTTCCATGTGTCTGCCTTCCTGCTGCGGCAGCGCCGCCGCTCCCCCTCTTCGCCGTCACGCGCCGCGCGGTTACGGCCAGGCCCGGGATTGCCGCCGCGGCGTAACCTCCCGCGCGCAGGGAACGAAAGGGGCGCACGGGTCGCCGCGGCGCCCTGGGCCGCGGGCCCTCTCCCGCGATGCCTGATCGGGGAGTTCCGGCGTGACCCAGACCCGTCGCCTGCTGTTCGGCCTCGCGCTCGCGGGCCTCACGCGGCCCGCCGCGGCGCGCGTGAACCATGCGGGCGGCGTTGCCGTGCACGGCGTGGACGTGGTGTCCTACCGGACGGATGGCGGGCCCCGCGGCGGCAGCGCGGCCTTCGGACGGGTCCATGGGGGCGCGGAATGGCACTTCGCATCGGAGGTCCACCGCGCCCGCTTCACCGCCGCGCCGGACGCCTTCCTGCCGCGCTTCGGCGGCTTCTGCGCCTTCGGGGTGGCGGAGGGCTACCTCGTGGATGTGGACCCCGCCGCCTGGGACATCGTGGACGGCCGGCTGTACCTGAATTTCAGCCTCGCGGTCCGGCGCCGCTGGCGGCGCGACATCGCGGGGAACATCCGGCGGGCCGAGGCCAACTGGCCCCGGCTGATGGCGGGATGACATGGCCACTCTCGTCCTGCCCGTCCCGCGGGTGACCATGCCGGAGACGTCCGAGCCGCGCGACGCCCTCTGGTCGGGGCTGATGGCCGCGGCCCAGGGCGGCGACGCGGCCGCCTATGAGCGGCTGCTGCGCGAGGTCGCGCCCTTCCTGCGTGCCATCGCGCGCCGCCGCATCGCCGACCCGGCCGAGGTGGAGGACGCGGTGCAGGACACGCTGCTGACGCTGCACGCGCTGCGCCACACCTACGACCCCGCCCGGCCGCTGCGCCCCTGGCTCGCCGCGATCGCGGAGAGGCGGGCGGTGGACCGGGTGCGGCGCAGCCTCCGCCGCGCG
>JAIEOO010000295.1 GCA_019750475.1 Acetobacteraceae bacterium
CGTGGCTGGCCGCCGGCCGGCCGACCGGCGCGGCCAGCGCGCTCGAGGCCTGGCTGGCGCGGCAGCCCCGCGACCCCGCGGTGCTGTCCACCCTCGCGCAGATCGACCTCCAGGCCGGGCGGGACGAGGTGGCGCGGCGACGCTTGCTCGACGTGGTCCAGCAGCAGCCGGGCAACGCGGCGGCGCTCAACAACCTCGCCTGGCTCGTCCAGAAGGCCGGGACGCCGGCCGCCCTGGCGGAGGCCCGGCCGCTGGCCGAACGGGCGCTGTTCCTCGCGCCCACCGCCGAGGCGGCGGACACGCTCGGCTGGATCCTGGCGCGGCAGGGGGAGAGAGACCGGGGCGTGGCGCTGCTGCGCCAGGCCGCCGCCACGCGGCCCGAGCCGGGCATGGCGTTCCGCCTCGCCTGGGCCCTCGGTGAAGCGGGGCACCGCGCCGAGGCGCGCGGCGTGCTGGAGCCGCTGTTGGCCGCGGGCGCCGCCTTCCCGGAGCGGCAGGAGGCCGAGCGGCTCCTGGCCCGGCTGCGCGGCGGCTGAGCGATGCGCAACGCCGCCTTCTTCCTGGCCATGGCGGCCATGCTGCCGCTCGCCGTCTGGAAGCCGTTCGTCGGCATCCTGCTGTGGTCGTGGATCTCCTTCATGAACCCGCACCGCGAGCTGTGGGGCGCGGTGACGAACCTGCCCTGGGCGCAGATGGTCGTGCTCTGCACCGTGGCCGGCTGCGTCCTGGCGCGCGAGCCGCGGCGGATCCCGCTCGATGCCGTGTCGCTGCTGCTGGTGCTCCTCGCCGTCCTCTTCACCCTGACGACGGCGATGGGCCTCGGCACGCCGGAGGATGCCTGGGAGAAGTACGACCGCGCGATGAAGATGATCGTCGTGCTGCTGCTGACCGCGGCGCTGCTGTCCGACCGCGACCGGCTGCACGCGCTGGTGTGGCTCATGGTCATCGCGATCGGCTACTACGGGGTCCGCGCCGGCCTGTTCACCATCGCGACCGGCGGCGGTTGGCGCGTCTTCGGGCCGCCCATGACGATGATCGCCGACAACAACCACATCGGGACGGCGATGATCACTGCGATCCCGCTGATGAACTGGCTGCGCATGCAGTCGCGCCACCGGATCATCCGCTGGGGCTTCGTCGCCGCCATGGTGCTGACGCTGTTCGGCGTGCTGGGCACGCATTCGCGCGGCGCCCTCGTCGCCCTCGCCGCGGCCTCCTGCGTGCTGTGGTGGCGCAGCCGCTACAAGCTGGCGGGCGGCGCCGTGATGGCCGCCGCCCTGGCCGGCGCCATCGCCTTCATGCCGCAGAACTGGGTGGACCGGATGGAGAGCATCCGGACCTACGAGGCCGACGCCTCCGCCACCACGCGCCTCAAGCTCTGGGAGGTGTCGTGGCTGCTGGCGGTGGACCGGCCGCTGCTCGGCGCCGGCTTCCGCGGGCCCTACACGCGCGAGGCCGTCGACCGCGTGATGCCGGAAGGTCCCGCGCGCGCGGTCCACTCCATCTGGTTCGAGGTGCTGGGAGAGCACGGCTTCCCGACCTTCGTCGTCTGGCTGAGCCTGACGGCGGCCGGGTTCGTCTACGCCCAGCGCATGATCGCGCTCGCGCGCGGCGATCCGGCGCTGGCCTGGGCCGGCGACCTCGGGCGCATGGCGCAGGTCTCGATCGTCGCCTACCTCGCGGGCGGGACCTTCCTCTCGCTCGCCTACTGGGACTTCCACTGGACGCTGATGGTGGTGCTGGCGGCCGCCCACCGCCTCGCGCGGGAACAGGTGCGGGCGCCGGCGCGGCTTCCGGCCTGGGCCACGCAGCGGCGCGAAGCGGTCGCCGCATGAGAGGAGAGCTTCCGCCATGTCCGGCCTCTACTTCCTCGCCATGCTCGTCGGCGTCTTCTGGCTCTGCCTCTGGGTCTGCCTCGGGCCGGAACAGCGCCGCCCCTACTGGTGGCCCTTCGACCGCGAGGATCCGGCCGACGGCGGACCACCTCCGGCGCGCGCGGCCCATGCCGAGTGGCGAAGCCGCGCGGCCGCGCGTCTTGCGGCTTCTCACCTTCAGCACGCTGTACCCGAACGCGGCGCGCCCGAACCACGGCGTGTTCGTGGAGAACCGGCTGCGGCATCTCCTGGCGTCCGGCGAGGCTGAGAGCCGCGTCCTCGCGCCCGTGCCCTGGTTCCCGGGGCGGACGCCACCGCTGCCGCCACGGCGGGAGGAGCGGCACGGGATCGAGTTGCGCCATCCGCGCTTCCTGGCGGTGCCCGGCCTCGGCCTCGCGAGCAATCCCTTCGCGCTCTACGCCGCGGCGCGGGCGGAGCTGCGGCGGATGATGCGGGAGGGCTTCGACTTCGACCTGCTGGACGGGCACTACCTCTACCCGGACGGCGTGGCCGCGGCGTGGCTCGCGCGCGAGTTCGGCAAGCCCGTGGTGCTGACCGCGCGCGGTTCGGACACCAGCCAGTTGCCGCACCTGCCCGTGGCCGGGCGGCTGATCCGCGCCGCCTTGCGGGAGGCCGACGCCCTCATCGCCGTGTCGGCCGGGCTGCGCGACGGCCTCGTCGCGCTCGGCGCGGCGCCTGGCACGGTGACCGTGCTGCGCAACGGCGTGGACACCGCGCTGTTCCGCCCGCCGGGGGACCGCGCGGCGCTGCGCGCGGAACTCGGCTTCGCCGGGCCCGTCATCCTGTCCGTCGGCCTGCTGATCGAGCGGAAGCGGCATCATCTGACCATCGAGGCGGTCGCCGCGCTGCCCGGCGTGCGCCTCGTGATCCTCGGCGAAGGGCCGGAGCGCGCGGCGCTGGAGGCGCTGGCGCGCCGGCTGGGCGTCGCGGACCGCGTGTCGCTGGCCGGCGCGCGCCCGCATGACGAGCTGCCGCGCTGGTACGGCGCGGCCGACGCCATGGTGCTCGCCTCCTCGCGCGAGGGCTGGGCGAATGTGCTGCTCGAATCCATGGCGTGCGGCACGCCGGCCCTCGCCACGCCGGCCTGGGGCATGACCGAGGCGATCGGCGCGCCCGCCGCCGGTGAGGTCGTCGCCGAGGCGACGCCCGAGGCCATCGCCGCCGGGCTGCGTCGCCTGCTCGCGCCCGGCTGGGACCGCGCGGCCACGCGCGCCCACGCGGAGGCCTTCGGGTGGGAGGAGACGACGCAGGGGCAGCTTCGCCTGTTCCGCGAGGTGCTGGCCGGGCGATGAGCTGGCCCCGCCGCGCGCTGCCACTGATCGGCCTGCTGCCGGGGACCGGAGCGGTCGCCGAGCCGGTGCTGCCGCTCCACCCGCCCTGTCCCACCCGCGCGGGCGATCTCGTGGGGCTGATCGCGGAGGGGCCGGCCGCGGCCGGCGTCGCGGTGTTCGGGCATCCCTTCCGGCGCGGGGATCTCCCCGAGGGGGCCGGCCTCGCGGCGCGGCTCGGGGATGGCCGGGCGGTCCCGGCGCAGCTCGACGTCACGGCGCGCCACGCCGATGGCTCGGCGCGGCACGCGGTCGTCTCGCTCGGCTTGCCCGCGCTGCCG
>JAIEOO010000144.1 GCA_019750475.1 Acetobacteraceae bacterium
GAGCCCGATGAATCACATATCATACCCGCGCCGGAAGCACCAATCGCGATTCCGGTCGGCGTGAAATGGCTCTAGGCGGCGCGCGCCTCGCGCGCCGGGCCCGCAGCCGCCCGGCCGAAGCGGTCAGGCCGCCGGGCCGCCGAACGCCAGCGGGTTCCGCTGCTCCGCACCGACGAGCTGCGCCAGGAACTGCCGGATGTTCTCGCGGATGGCGCCCTCATTGCCGAGGCGCAGGCGCTCCACGGCGTAGAGCGACGACCCGAAGGTGGCGGTGAACGGGCTGCGGATTTCGGTCTCGAACACCACGGCGCCGTCGCTCACCCGCGTCAGCCGATAGGCGACCCGCGCCGTCACCTCCATGTCGAGGCCGATGAAGGGCTGGTTCAACTCGAGGAGCCGGGCGTCGAGTCGGAAGGCCTGGTTGTTCACGCTGAGCAGGGCGTGGGTGGCGAGGCTCTGGCGCAGGGCTTCGGCGAAAGCGGGGTCGGAGACCTGCGAGGTCCAGAGCGGGTTCGTCTCGCGCCCCCCCGAAATGGTCCCCACCGCGACCGCCTGACGGAGGCGGGAGCCAGTGCTGACGATCGTTTCGCCGCTGACGGGCGGCACCATCGCGCCGGGATTGGCGCCCGCCGCGCAGCCGACGAGCGCGACCGCCAGAAGACCCGCCAAGACTGCCTGCCGCATCGGTTGCCGCTCCCCTCGCAAACTGGATAGGCTCACCTTATGCACAAGGCAGCGTTTCTTCCAATGGTCCTGCTCGGCAGCCTGGTCGCCTGCGGCGGACGGGAGGCGCGGCCGGTCCCGGAGGCGAGCGCCTGGGACCATCAGCTGTCCTGCGCCCATCTCCTCGGCGAACTCGGCGTGAACCAATCGCGCCTCGCCGAACTCGGTCGCGAGACGAACCGGAGGGGCCTGGACAATGTCGGGATGGTGCTGGCGGCGCCGGCCGGCCTGCTCTTCCTCGACACGGGCCAGGCGCAGGGGGCGGAGATCGAAGCGCTCAACCGCCGCAACGCGCGGCTGCAGGCCCTCCTGGTCGCGCGGTCGTGCCCGGCTGGCTGAGGCGCCGGGCGCGGCCACACCCTTCCCGTTGGCCCCACCTCGGAATCCGGCTACCACGCCTCCGACGACCGGGCCGCACATCGGCCCGCGCGCGACGACCAACACGCCAGCGAACGCGCCCTGTCTGAGGCGCGAAGCCAAGCCGCCGGAGGCGGCGCCCGGCGTCTGAGGGCAGAAAGATGAACTGGATCTCCGAGTGGGCGCTGCCCAAGATCAAGACCCTCTTCGGCACGAGCCGCGAGGTTCCGGACAATCTCTGGCAGAAATGCCCCGCCTGCGAGCAGATCGTCTTCCACGCCGATCTCGAGAAGAACCTCCGCGTCTGCACCCATTGCGGCCACCACATGCGGCTCTCGGCGAAGGCGCGGCTCGACGCCACCTTCGACGCCAGCTGGTCCCGCATCGAACTGCCCAAGGCGCCCGCCGACCCGCTGAAGTTCCGCGACCAGCGCCGCTATTCCGAGCGGCTGAAGGACGCGCAGACCAAGATGGCGATGGATGACGCCGTCGTCGTCGGCCACGGCACCATCGAAGGCCGCCGCGCCGTCTGCGCCGCCTTCGAATTCGCCTTCATGGGCGGCTCCATGGGCGCCGGCGTGGGGGAGGCGGTGGTGGCCGCCGCGCGCCTCGCCGTGCTGCAGGACGCGCCCCTGATCGTCTTCACCGCCTCGGGCGGCGCGCGCATGCAGGAGGGCGCCGTCAGCCTCATGCAGATGCCGCGCACCGTGATCGCGACGCGCATGGTGAAGGAAGCCGGCCTGCCCTTCATCGTCGTGCTGTGCGACCCGACGACGGGCGGCGTGACCGCCAGCTTCGCCATGCTGGGCGACGTCCAGATCGCCGAGCCCGGCGCCCTCATCGGCTTCGCCGGCGCCCGCGTCATCGAGCAGACGGTGCGGGAGAAGCTGCCCGAAGGCTTCCAGCGCGCCGAATACCTGCTGGAGCACGGCATCCTGGACATGGTGGTGAAGCGCCACGACATGCGGGCGACGCTCGCGCGCCTCATCTCCCTGCTGCGCGAGCCCGAGAAGGCGCCCAACGCCGCCCTCGCCCTGCCGGCCCCGGAGAACGCCTGACGCGTCCGGCCGAGGATGAACGAGACCCCATGAACGAGGATCAGGGCGTCGGCGGCCGCGCCGAGCCCATCGTCCAGCGCCTCCAGGCGCTGCACCCCAGGCTCATCGACCTCAGCCTCGGCCGGATGGAGGCGCTGCTGGCGAAGCTCGGCCACCCCGAGCGCCGCCTGCCGCCCGTGCTCCATGTCGCGGGCACCAACGGCAAGGGCAGCACCTGCGCCTTCCTGCGCGCCATCACCGAGGCCGCGGGGCGGCGCGCGCATGTCTACACCTCGCCCCACCTCGTGCGCTTCCATGAGCGCATCCGCCTCGCCGGCGAGCTCGTCACCGACGACGCGCTGACCGCGGCGCTGGAGGAGACGGAGGCCGCCAATGCCGGCGCCCCCATCTCCCTCTTCGAGGTGATCACGGCGGCCGCCATCCTGCTGTTCAGCCGCGTGCCCGCCGACGTGCTCGTGCTGGAGGTCGGGCTCGGCGGGCGTTTCGACGCGACCAACGTCATCGCCCGCCCGGCCGCGACGGCGATCACCTCCATCTCCATGGACCACATGGAGTTCCTCGGCGACACCCTCGCCAAGATCGCCTTCGAGAAGGCGGGCATCATGAAGCCCGGCGTGCCCTGCGCCACCGGCCGCCAACGCGCCGAGGCCCTGGACGTGTTCCGGGCCCGCGCCGCGGAGCTGGACGTCGCGCTGCTCGCGCGCGACGAGGCCTGGCGGATGGACGACACGGGCTTCGCGGATGCGCGGGGGCGCATCGCCCTCCCGTCGCTCGGCCTGCCCGGGCCGCATCAGCGCGACAATGCCGGCATCGCCATCGCCGCCTTGCGCGCCTGGAACCCCGCCTGGCTCACCGATGCCGCCATCGCCGAAGGGGCCGCCCGCGCCGAATGGCCCGCGCGGCTGCAGCGCCTGAAGGGCCGCCTAGCGGCGAGGCTCCCGCCGGGATGGGAGCTGTGGCTCGATGGCGGGCACAACCCCGGCGCCGGGGAGGTGCTGGCGGCGCATCTGCCGCACTGGCGCGACCGGCCGCTGCACCTGCTCGTCGGCATGAAGCAGGGGAAGGGCGCGCGGGACTTCCTCCGCCCGCTGATCCCCTTCGCCGACACGCTGCTCGCCGTGCGGGAGGCGGGGCAGCACCTCGCCATGACCCCCGAAGCCATCGTGGAGGCGAGCGGCGGCGTGGCCCGCATCGGCGGGACCGTGGCGGAGGCGCTGGCCAGCCTGCCGCGCGAGACGCCGGCCGCGCGCGTCCTCGTCTGCGGCAGCCTCTACCTCGCCGGCGAGGTGCTGAAGGCCGACGGGTAGGCGCTACCGCTCCAGCGCCGCATCCGCCGCGAGCAGCGCCGCGTCGCGCGCCGCGGGCGG
>JAIEOO010000424.1 GCA_019750475.1 Acetobacteraceae bacterium
CATCGGGCGAACATCCGCGCCGCCTCGGCGAACACGCCGGCGAGCGGCGCCGGCAGCGCGAGCGCCACGACGAGGCACAGGGCCAGATGGCCCCAGAGCGGCACCAGCGTGCCGGCGCCCGCGGAGGCCCCCTCCATCCCCGGCGCGGGCGGCGTCGGCGCGCCGAAGCAGAGGTTCTGCAAGGCGAGGATGAGCGCCGTCGCCGCGACCAGCAGCCCGGTGAGCAGCGGCACCAGCACCCAGGGCGCGGCCCGCCCCGCTTCCAGCGCCGTCTGGACCTCCGAGAGGAAGAGGACGAAGGGCGGCATCCCGGCGATGCCCGCCACCGCCAGCGCCAACCCCCAGCCGAGCGCCGGGTGGGAGACGCAGAGCCCGCCGATGTCCGCGAGCGCCTGGCTGCCCTTCAGCCGCGCCGCCCGGCCGATGGCGCTGAACACCGCCGACTTCAGCAGCGAATGGCCGACGAGGTGGAGCAGCCCCGCCGCATGGGCGCCGATGCCGAAGGCGATGGCGGCGAGGCCCATATGCTCGATCGAGGACCAGCCGAAGAGCCGCTTCGCGTCCCGCCGCCGCCACAGCGCCAGCGCCGCGACGAGCAGCGAGGCGAGGCCGAGCGCCAGCAGCAGGTGCCCCGGCGGGATGACCGACGCGTTGGCGCCCACGATGGCCTGCCCGCGCAGGATGCCGTGCATCGCGGCGTTGAGCAGCAGCCCGGAGAGCACGGCGGCGATGGGCGTCGGCCCCTCGGCATGGGCGTCCGGCAGCCAGGAATGCAGCGGGACCAGCCCGGCCTTGGTGCCGAAGCCCACCAGCAGCAGCACGAAGGCCAGGTTGAGCAGCCCCGCATCGGCGCGCGGCGCCGCCTCGCGCAGCAGCGCGAAGGAGAGCGTCGCGTGCCCGCCGCCCCCGGCCTGCGGCAGGTGCGGCTGCGCCGCCAGCGCGAGGACGACGATGCCGAGCAGCGCCAGCGCGATGCCGACGCCGCAGAGCAGGAAGAACTTCCACGCCGCCTCGGTCGCCGAGGGGGTGCGGTGCAGCGCCACCATCAGCACGGTGGCAAGCGTCGCGGCCTCGATCGCCACCCACATCACGCCGAGATTGTCGGACAGCAGCGCCAGGAAGTTGGCCGCGCAGAAGAGCTGGAAGGCGGCGTGGTAGGCGCGGTGCGCGCGCGGCCCGAAGCGTTCGTGCACCACGTCCTGGGCCGAGAAGATGGCGGTGCCGAGGCCCACCACCGCCGCCACCAGGATCAGCGGCAGGTTCAGCGCATCCACCCGCAGCCAGCCCGAGGCCGGGTAGGGCTGGGTCGCCAGCCAGGCCGCGACGGCGAGCGTCAGCGCGGCCGCCGCCACGTTCAGCCGCTCCGCCTGGCGCGGCCAGAGCGCGAGGAGGAGCGAAGCCGCGGCCGGGATGAGGACGAGGGCGATCACCGCGCCTCCCCCTCGCCGCGATGGGCCTCAAGCGCCTCGGTGTCGAGCGTGCCGGCGCTGCCCTGGATGCGCACGGCGAAGAACCCGGCGACGACGGCGACGATCAGCACGAGGCCCGCGGTCGAGAGCTCGACGACGAGCGGCATGCCCGCCACGCCCACGGCCGCCAGGATGATGCCGTTCTCGAGGCTCATGAGGCCCACGATCTGGCTGAGCGCGTTGCGCCGCGTGATCATCATCAGCAGGCCGAGCAGCACGATGGAGAGGGCGATCGCCAGATCCTCCCGCGCCAGCGCCCCCGCGCCCGTCGTGACCGGCAGCGCCACGAGGATGGCGAGCGCCACGAGCGCGATGCCCGCGATCAGGGACGGTCCGACGCCGAGCGCCGTCTCCACCTCCGCCTGGAGGGAGAGGCGCCGGATCGCCGCATGCAGCGCGAGGGGGATGAGCACCGCCTTGGCGGCCAGCGCGATCAGCGCGGTCGCGTAGAGCTGCGGCGCGCCCTGCACGCCCCCCTGCCACGCCGCCGCCAGCGCGAGCAGCGCGCCCTGCGTCGCCAGCGCGTTCACCACGGCGCCGAGGCGCCGCTGGTAGAGCAGCACGAAGGAGACGAGCAGCATCGCCCCGCCGAGCAGATGCGCGACATCGTAGGGAAGCTGGCCGAACGCCATCACGCCAGCCCCGTGGAGACGAAGAGCAGCGCCGCCGCCAGCAGCGCCAGCAGCAGGGCCGCGCCCAGGAACTCCGGCACGCGGAAGACCCGCATCTTGGCGATCGCGCTCTCGAACACGGCCAGCCCCAGCGCCAGCACCCCGATCTTCAGCGTCCAGGCGCCGGCGCCGATGACCCACGCCACGGGTCCGGCGCCGGCGGGCGCCGAACCGAAGGGCACGAAGATCGCGGCGATGAGCCCGAGCCAGAGCAGCAGCTTCAGCGCCGCCTGCATCTCCCACAGGGCGAGGTGCCGGCCGGACGCCTCGAGGATCATCGCCTCGTGCACCATCGTCAGTTCCAGATGCGTCGCCGGGTTGTCCACCGGCAGCCGGGCATTCTCGGCCAGCGCCACGGCGAGCAGCGCCAGGAAGGCCAGGAAGAGCGAGACCCGCAGCCCGAGCGATCCTTCCCGGAACAGGGCGGCCACGGCGTCGAGATTGGTCGTCCCCGCCAGCACCGCGAAGACCAGCACCGAGACGAGCAGCGTCGGCTCGGCGAAGGCGGCGAAGGACATCTCCCGCTGCGCGCCGAGGCCGCCGAAGGCGGTGCCGGCATCGAGGCCGTTGAGCGCGAGCGCCATCCGCGCCAGCGCCAGCAGCCCCGCGATCACCAGCAGGTCCGACTGCGCGGCGAAGGTCATCCCCTGCGCGAAGGAGGGGATCAGGGCGGCAGCCAGCAGCGTCGCCGCCAGCGCCACGACCGGCGCCCATTCGGTCACGCCGGTCGCCGTGTCGGCCAGCACCGGCCGCTTCCGCAGCAGCTTCGCGATGTCCCGCCAGGGCTGGAGGGGATGCGGCCCGCGCCGCCCCATCAGCCGCGCCTTCAGCCAGCGCACCACGCCCACCAGCACGGGCGCGGCCGCGAGCATGAGCGCGACGTGCAGGAGCTGCGCGACGAACCCCCCGATGGTCGCCATCACGCGCGCTCCAGCCAGGCGACGAGGGCCAGCAGCAGCACCAGCGCCCCGAAGGACAGCGCGAGGCATTGCCGCGCCGTCAGGTTGCGCAGCCGCTCCACGCGCAGCGTCGCGGCGTGGCGCGCGGCGCCGAGCGGCGCGAGGATCGCGGCGACGGAGAGGTCCCGCCAGCGGACGTCATGGCGGGCGGGATCGGCGCTGCCGGGCGGCGCGGGGGTGACCTCCTCCCGCGCGGCGAGCAGCGTCTCGCCCAGCATCCGCCGCAGCGGCTGGCCGAGGCCCGCGCCGGTCGGCTGGGTCAGCGGGTCGCCGAAGGGCAGGTGCGGCGGCGGCGCGATGTAGCCGCAATCCCAGGCCGGTCCGCGCGCGGCGGGCAGCGGCGCGGCGCGGCGGAGCTGCCAGAGAATGGCGCCGGCGGCGAGCGCGAGCAGCGGCAACAGCCAGAGCGGC
>JAIEOO010000338.1 GCA_019750475.1 Acetobacteraceae bacterium
GCGCGCCGGGGCGCGGGGGTGGTGCGCCGGGGCGCGCGGTTGGCGGACCGTCGGGCGAGCGACGGGTCGCGGGCGGGGCCGCCGCGCGTCGTATTCGCTCCAGACCTCGTCCCACAGGCGGTCACGCAGCGTGGCGCTCATGCCTCGGCACCCGATCCCGCGAAGCGCATCGAAATCTCCCAAAACAGGACGATGTCTCTGTTTTTGAGATTTAGCGGGCGAGGGATGAGCGCTGGGTTAATTTCCCGGCCGCGCGGACCGCATCAGCGGCGGTTGCGCGCCGGTTCGGCCGGGATGTGGCGGACCAGGCCCGCCTCGATCCGCTCGAAGGCCGCGCCGAGGGCGGCCACCATCGCGGCCGCCTGCGCGTCCGCCGAGTCGGGCGCGCCCGTGATGGGGGCCGAGCCTTCCGCCACCCATTGCCCGGCGGGGCGCAGCTCACCGCCCGCCTCGCGCTCGGCCAGCAGCAGGGCGCCGAGCCCGGCCCGTGCCTGGCGCTGCGACGGCCGCGCCTCGAGCGTGGTCAGCTCCGCCTCCAGCACGAGCGGCGCCGGCAGCCGCGAGCCCGGCGCGGTGACGGCCGTGAACATGCCCGAGGCCGCGAGCCAGGCGCGCAGCGCCGCCTCGGTCAGGTCGGCGGGCAGGGCCACCCATTCGGCGTAGAAGGCGAGGTCGAGCGTGCCGTCGGCCCGCACCCGGCGCAGGCTGCGGGTCTCGAGACCGGGCGCCGTCCGCAGGCTGCGCAGCAGCAGCGGCCGGCCGGCGACCGCGGGCGGCGGCCCCGGCGGCCGCTGCGGATCGAGCGGGAAGAGCCGCGTCTCGACGTAAGGGCGGTTCGGCAGGACCGAGCAGCCGGGCAGCGCCGCGGCCAGCAGCAGGGATCGGCGGCGCATCATCGGGCTCCCTCCGAGCGGGTCGCGGGCGGCGGCGCGCCCAGCAGCAGCTGGGAGGGCGAGCGGCGCAGCGCCTCGGTGGTGTCGCGCAGGTTGGCGACGGTGGAGCGCAGGTCGCGCAGGATGGGGACGAGGTCCGCCTGCACGTCGGTCGTCGCGCTGCGCGCCGTGCGCAGCCCGGCCTCGAGCTGCTGGATGGTGGCGGGCAGGCGCTGGGCGGCCTGCCGGAACTCGCCCGCCGCCTGGGCGGAGGCGGCGACGGCCTGGCGCAGCTCCCGGCTGTCCACGAGGCCGCGCAGCGCGCCGGCGGCGTCGCGCAGCTCCCGCACGGCGCCGGCGACATCCGTCCCTTCCGCCTGGGTCCGCACCACGGCCAGCAGCTCCCGCGCCTCGTGCAGCAGGCCGGCGAGGTCGCCCTGGCTGCCGGTCTGGGAGCGGAGGTCGCCGATCAGGCCCGCCACGTTGGCGACGAGGCCCTGGAAGTCCACGTCCTGCAGGCGGCGCAGCAATTGCTCCGCCGCGGTCTGGACCTGCGCGACGGTCGAGGGGACGGCCGGGATCCAGGGATAGGCGGGCGTCCAGGGCACGGTGGGCGTCACGCTGCGGTCGGGGTCCACGAAGTCGAGCTCGATGTAGGAGACGCCCGTGATCCCCTGGCTCGCGAGGCGTGCGCGCAGGCCCTCCCGCACGGAATCCTGGAGCGACATGCCCGGCACCGCGACCGAGGTCTCGAGCGAGAAGCGCACGAGGACGAGCTGGAAGGCGCCGGCGAAGGCCTCGCCCTGCGGCCGGCGATAGGTGTTCTGCACGAGGCCGAGCTCGGTCACGCGTCCCACCGCGACGCCGCGGTAGCGCACCGTCGCCCCCGCTTCGAGGCCCTGCACGCTCTCGCGGATGTAGGTCTCGAACACGGCCTGGTTGCCGCGCAGCCGGTCGCCGGCGAAGAAGATCAGGAAGGCGGCCAGCAGGCCGATGCCGGCCAGCACCAGCACGCCGACCGAGAACTGGGTGCGACGCCCCGCCATGGCTCAGGCCTCCATCGCCTCGCGCCGGAAGAAGGCGCGGACCGTGGGATGCGTCGCTTCCTCGCGCAGGCGCTTCGGCTCGCCTTCGGCGATCATCCCCTTCGCCTCCTTGTCCAGCATGATGCAGCGGTCCCCGATGGCCAGGATGGATTGCAGCTCGTGCGTCACGACGACGCAGGTGGTGCCGCCCTCCCGCGCGAGCGACGTGATCAGCTTGTCGAGCCCGGCGGAGGTGATGGGGTCGAGGCCCGCCGAGGGCTCGTCCAGGAACAGGATCTCGGGATCGAGCGCCATGGCGCGCGCGATGGAGGCGCGCTTCAGCATGCCGCCCGAGATCTCCGCCGGCAGCCGTTCGGCCGCGTCGGCGAGGCCCACGAGGCCGAGCTTGCTGCGCGCGATGAGCCGGCGCGCCTCGGCCGGCAGGCGGGTGTGCGCCTCGATCGGCAGCATCACGTTCTCGGCGAGCGTCAGCGAGCCGAGCAGCGCGCCCGACTGCCACATCACGCCGATGCGCCGCAGCTGGGCGCGCCGGGCCTCGCCCTCCAGCGTGGCCCAGTCCTGCCCCAGCACCTCGGCCGTCCCGGCGGAGGGCGGCATCAGCCCGATGAGCAGCTTCAGCAGCGTCGATTTGCCGCAGCCCGACCCGCCCAGGATGACGAACACCTCGCCGCGGCGCACCTCGAACGAGACGCCCTCGAACACGGTACGCGCGCCGAAGCGCATGGCGAGGTCGCGCGCGCGGATGACGGACCCTGCGCTCACCAGCCCATCCGGAAGAAGATGACGGCGAAGACGCCGTCGAGCACGACGAGGGCGACGATGCCGCCCACCACCGCCGATGTCGCGGCGTCGCCCACGGCGCGCGGACCCCGGCCGGCGGTCAGCCCCGCGCGGCAGCCGATCAGCCCGATCACCGCGCCGAAGAAGAAGGACTTGGCGAGGCCGCCCCAGACATCGCCGAGCGTCATCCATTGCAGCAGCTGGGAGGCGACCGTCTCGGCGCCGTAGCCGAGGCTCGCCATCACGAAGCCCATGCCGATGAGGCCGGTGAGGAGCATGACGAGCGACAGCACCGGCATCACCAGCGTCGCGGCGACGATGCGCGGCAGGACCAGCCAGGCCACGGGATCGAGGCCCATGGTCTTCAGCGCGTCCACCTCCTCGTTCACCTGCATGGTGCCGAGTTCGGCCGCGTAGGCGGAACCCGTCCGGCCGGCGAGGATCACGCCCGCGATCAGCGGCCCCAGCTCGCGCGCGAGCGAGATGCCGACGAGCTGGGGGATGAACACCTCCGCCCCGAACTGCCGCATCGACACGGAGCCCTGGAAGGCGAGGATCACGCCGATCAGCGTGCCGAGCAGGATGCAGAGCGGGAAGGCGCGGGTCCCCGCCTCGTCGAGATGGCGCAGCAGCTCCTTCCAGCGGAGCGCCGCCGGGTTGCGCAGCAGGCGCGCCGTGCCGATCACCGCCTCGCCGAGGAAGCTCACGCGCTCGGCGCCGTAGGAGAGCCAGGCGAGGGTCGCCGCGCCCAGCGCGCGGATCGGCTCGGGCTCCGGCCGCGGCGCGGGCGGTTCCGCCGCGGGCAGGCCCTTGCGGAAGCGGG
>JAIEOO010000284.1 GCA_019750475.1 Acetobacteraceae bacterium
CGCCTGCCGCCGCTGCGCGCCGAGACGGACCGGCTGGCCGGCCTGCCCCGCGCCGCGCGGGACGCCGCGGCGGTGGAGCGCGTGACCGGCGAGACGCGGCGCCTCGTCAGCGAGGCGGGCGAGGCCTGGCTCCTCGCCCTGCCGCTCGTCGCCAGCCGTGACGCCGCGATGGTCCGCCACGCCGAGCTCCTGGCGCTCGGCTGGCGGATGCGGGACGCGGCCGGCCTCGCCCGCATGGCGGTCTCCCAGGCGCTCGTCGCCGGGCAGGTGCCGGAGGCCGCGGCGCGCCAGCGCATCCGCGAGCAGATGGCGCGCGTGGACGTGATCTGGGCCCAGTTCGACACGCTCGCGCGCAGCACCGTCATGCCCGGCCCGCTGCGCGACGCGATCCGCGCGGCCCGGACGGCCTTCGACGCGCCGCAGGGCTTCGCGGGGCTGCTGCGCGAGGCCGAGGCGGCCTGGAGCGCCGGCCGCGTGCCCGAGCTGACGGCCCTGCGCTGGACCGAGGCGACCCATCGGGTCTTCGACGCCGTCCTGAACATCCTCGCCACGACCGAGGCGGCGGCGCAGACGGTCGCCGAGGCGGCGGAGCGCAGCGCCGCGGCGACGCTGCTGTGGCAGCTGGTCCAGCTCGCGCTCGGCCTCACGCTGGTCGTCGCGGTGATGGTGCTGGTCCGGCACCGCGTGACGCGTCCGCTGGCCGGCATGGTCGCGGCCGTCGTCCGGCTCTCGCGGGGGGAGCGAGGCCTCGCCGTGCCCGACACCCATCGCCGGGACGAGATGGGCGAGCTGTTGCGCGCCGTCGCGCTGCTCCAGGACAGGCTGGTCGCGGGCGAAGACGCGGCGGCGCGGGCCGAAGCCGCCAGCGCCGCCGCGCGGGAGCGCCAGGACGAGGCCCTGCGCACCATGGCGGACCGGATCGAGGCCGAGACGCGCACCGGCTTCGAGCAGATCAGCGGCCGGATGTCGCAGCTGCTCGCCGAGGCCGGCCACGTGACCACGGGCACCGGGGCGATGAGCGCCGAGGGCGCGGCGGCCGGCCAGGCGGCGGGCGACGCGCTCTCCGCCACCGAGACGGTCGCGGCGGCGACCGAGGAAATGGCGGCCTCGATCCGCGAAATCACCCGCCGCATGGCCGAGGCGGCGGAGCTGACCCAGGACGCGGTGCAGGGGACCGAAGCCGGCACGGCGACCATCCGGGGCCTGTCGGACGCGGTCACGCGGATCGGCACCGTCGCGCAGCTCATCAGCGACATCGCGGGGCGGACCAACCTGCTGGCGCTGAATGCCACGATCGAGGCCGCCCGGGCCGGGGAAGCGGGCAAGGGCTTCGCGGTCGTCGCCAGCGAGGTGAAGGCCCTCGCCTCGCAAACCGCCAAGGCGACGGAGGAGATCGGCGGCCAGATCGGCGCCGTCCAGGCGGAGACGGCCGGCGCCGTCGAGGCGATTCACCGCATCGCGCAGACGGTGGCCCAGCTGCGCGAGATCGCGACCGCGGTCGCCGCCGCCCTGGAGGAGCAGAGCGCGACCACGGCCGAGATCGCGCGATCCGTCGCCGGCACCGCCGAGTCGACCCGGGGCGCGGCGGACCGGATCGGCACGCTCGGCCGCGGCGTCGAGGATGCCGCCCGCCGGGCCATCGCCATGCGCGACGCCGCGAGCCAGGCCGAGGAATCGTTGCACAAGGTCCGCGGCGTCCTGGTGCGCGCCGTCCGCGAGGCGGCCGACGCCGTGGAACGGCGCCGCGATGCCCGCGCCGCTCTCACCGCGCCGGTGATCCTGGAGTCCATGCAGGGCCGGGAGGCGACGCGCCTGATCGACCTCGCCCCCAGCGGCGCGGCCATCGAGCTGGGCGCCAGGGTCGCTCGCGGCTCGGCGGTGACGCTCCACGTCATGGGGCTGACGCTGCGCGGCCGCGTCATCGAGAGCGACGGCACCCGCACGCGCATCGCCTTCGTCGAGGACGCCGCGCAGGAACGGCAGGTGCGAGACCTGATGGTGCGCCTGAACCCCGTGGCGGCCTGACCGCCACGGCCGACGCGGGGTCGCCTTGACCGGACCAGGTCAGGGCGGCCTCGCGCTCGACGACGCCGGCAGCGGCGTCCGCCCCTGACGACGGGCCGGGCGAGGCCGCCGCAGGGCCAGGCCCCCTGATCGAGCCGGACGGCGACGGTCCCGGCGAGGGCGAAGACGGCGCGGGCGCATCGGCTGTCGCGCATGGCGACACGTCGCCCCGCCCTCAGGCGGCCGGATGTGAGTCCGACAGGGGAGCGGTTGAGCGCCGTGTCGCGCGGACTCGGCCGCTCGCGCGGGGGCGTCGGTGGGACGCGCCGGGTCTTCGTCCCCGGCCTGCGCCCGCCGCATGGCGGGGGCCGCGCCGCTCGCCCGGGCGCTCCCGAGCGCCTACATTGCGAATCCCCCATGCCCATCCGCCTCCTCCCCGAAGCCACCGCCAACCGGATCGCCGCCGGCGAGGTGGTCGAGCGCCCGGCCGCCGTGGTGAAGGAGCTGGTGGAGAACGCGCTCGACGCCGGCGCCGGGCGGATCCGCGTCACGCTCGAGGAAGGCGGCCTCGCCCGCATCCTGGTCGAGGATGACGGGCATGGCATGTCGCCGGACGATCTGGCGCTGTGCGTCGAGCGCCACGCGACCTCCAAGCTGCCGGAGGAGGCGACGCTCTTCGCCATCGGCACGCTCGGCTTCCGCGGCGAGGCCCTGCCCTCGATCGGCGCCGTCGCGCGCCTCGCCGTCACCTCCCGCACGCCGGCGGGCGAGGCCCACGCCATCACGGTCGAGGGCGGCCGCAAGGGAGAGCTGCGCCCCGCCTCGGGCGCGCCCGGCACCCGCGTCGAGGTGCGGGACTTGTTCTTCGCCACCCCCGCCCGCCGCAAATTCCTCCGCACCCCGCGCGTCGAGGCCGATGCCGCGCTCGACGCGCTGCGCCGCCTGGCGCTGGCCTGGCCCGGCGTCGCCTTCGAGGCGGTGAGCGACGGGCGCCCCGTGCTCGACCTGCCGGCCGCCGACCGCGCGACGCGCATCCGCGATCTGCTCGGGGCGGATTTCGCCGCCGCGGCGCTGGCGGTCGAGGGCGAGCGCGAAGGTCTCGCGGTCGCGGGCCTCGCCGCCTCCCCCGCCTTCACCAAGGCGACGGCGGCGGCGCAGCACCTCGTCGTCAATGATCGCCCGGTGAAGGACCCGCTGCTGCGCGCCGCGCTGCGCGCCGCCTATGCCGAGGTGACGGCGCCGGGCCGCCACCCCGCCGCCGCCCTCTTCCTGACGCTGCCGCCCACGGAGGTGGACGTGAACGTCCACCCGATGAAGACCGAGCTGCGCTTCCGCGACGGCGCGTCGGTGCGCGGCGCGGTCATCTCCGCGCTCCGCCGCGCCCTCGGCACCGGGGCGGGCGCGGCCATGCCGGGCTTCCGCCCCTCCCCCTTCCGCGCCGCGCCCGGCTGGACCGGGCGCGGCGCGCCGTCACCCGCCCAGCCGGAGACGCTGCGCCACCAGGCGGAGCCGCTGGTGCCCGGCTTCGC
>JAIEOO010000179.1 GCA_019750475.1 Acetobacteraceae bacterium
CCGCGACGGGCCCGCCACCACTCATCGCGGCGCGCCGCGACGGGGCCCGGTGTGGGAGGGTGTGTGCAAGGGGGGCCGGTGTGGCGGCCGCGCGCCGAAGCAGACCCCCGCCGGCGCCGGCCGCGCCCGACTTGCGCCCCGGGGACGCGGCGCGTCAGAGGCGGAGGGCGAGGCTCACGAGGTCGTTGGATTCGGCCGCGTTGTCCTGGGCGGCCATGAGGTAGCGCTGGATCATCTTCTCGCGCTTCGCGGGATCCGCGAGGTCCTCCAGCCGCACGGCGCGCTGGACCTGCCGCGCCTGCGCCTCCACGCCCTGCACCGCGATCTCCGGCGGCAAGCCGGCGATGGTCTGGACGAAGCGGCGCAGCACGCCGTTGCCCAGCACGTCGTAGACGCCGGGCGCCTTCCCTGCGGGCAGGTTCCGCACCACGAGCGCGTCCGAGACGGCGATGCTGCGCTGCTGGATGGCCGTGACGCGCGCGTACTCGACGAGGCCGCTCGCGATCGTCTCGCGCATCGCCGCGCTGTTGATGGTGTCGAGTCCCGTCTTCGCGAAGGCGAGCTGCTTGGCCGCGGCCTTCCAGCGCGTGTCCGGCATGAGATTCGCGACCGAGTCGGCCTTCGACGGGTCGGACAGCAGCGCCTGGCGCGCCAGCCCGGGATTGCCCGCCTGATCCGCGAGGCCCAGCCCCTGGAGGATCACCCGCACCGCCTCGGGGTCGCGGAACAGGTCGGCGGGTGTGCGGGCCCTGGCGAGCGCGCGGTCGAGCCGCGCGAGATCGCGCTTCACCTTGGGATCGGCTTCGAGCCGCGCGGTGTCCCGCGCGGCGTTGTCAACGGACGTCTTGTAGAGCGCGATGCGCCCGCTGGGCCCAAGGGAGGACGAGGCGTCCACGCCGCCGAACAGACTGAGAAGGGCGGCGTTGGCGATCATGGCTCAGGCCGGATGACCCTGCGCGGGCGCATCCGCCAGCATCAGGTCGTCATGCACGAACAGGTCGCGCACGATCCGCATCGCCTCCCAGCACCGGTCGCGCTCCAGCTCCTCCATCGCCTCGTCCAGCACGGCGCGGATTCGCGGCGACGTCGTCGCCTCCGAGTATTCGTGCGCCAGGTCGCGGGCGAAGCGGATGTAGCTCGCGCGCTCCGCCTCGTCGCAGACATAGGCGGCCTGCATCGCGAAGTAGAGGCGGCGGGCCGGCGTGCGCGCCTCGTCCGGCGCGAGGATCTGGCGGCCGAACAGGAACCGCGCGCGGTTGGACAGCACGACGGACGCGCTGGTCTGGAACTGCAGCGCCGCGCCATTGACCAGCATCTTCTCGCCGGCACGCAGCTTGAGGACGAGGCGCTGGCCGCGTCCGGAGGTGGTGGGGACGCTGTGGCTCATGGATCGGCTCCGGGTCGGTCGGTCAGGCCAGCGGCGAAGTCCTCGGCGACCGAGGCGAGGAAGTCGAGGTCGGGCTCGGCTTGGTCGGCCTCACGCAGCGCGCATCGGGCGACGCCCACGATGCTCGCGCGCAGCTCGACCGGGAGGGTGCAGGACGGGTGGAGAGTGAGTTCCTCCACCACGGCGAAGAGCCGCCGGGCATCGGCCGCGGCGCGGGTCGTGGCGACCCGTTCGCCGGACCGCAAGGCGGCACGCAGCCGGCCGGCCAGGGTGGCGTAGACCTCGGCCTCCTGGGCGCGCTGCGAGCGGCCGGCCTGCGACGCGGCATAGGCCGTCGCGGCGCGGGGCGCTGTGCTGGGCGGAGAGTCGGGGAGAGCGAGCAGCATCTTGTTGCCAGCCGTTCTTCGAGGGGGTGGGAGGTGCCGGCGGGCGGAGCGGTCCGCCCCGCCCGCCGGCGTTCACGTCAGCGGAACAGGCTGAGCAGCGCCTGCGGAGCCTGGTTCGCCGTGCTGAGCGACTGGGTGCCCAGCTGCTGGCGGATCTGCAGGCTCTGCAGGCGGGCGCTTTCCTTCGCGAGGTCGGCGTCCACCAGCGCGCCAAGCCCGGTCTCGAGCGAGTCGAGCTTGGCGCGGTTGGTCTTCATCGCCGCGTCGAGGTTGCGGCTGTCGGCGCCGAACTTCGCCAGCGCGTTGTTCACCGCCGTCTCGACGGTGGCGAAGGTCTTCATGTCCGCGTCGGCGGCGTTGCCGCCGAAGTTCGCGTTGTCGGCCTTCGCCGCGACGAGCTGGTCGAGCGGCGTACCGGCGGCGCCCGACGCGTCACCGTTGCCGAGCATGGCGCGCGCGGCGGCGGCGCTCAGGCTGCCGCCGACCACGGCGAACGCCGTCGGCTCGGTGAAGGTGCCCGCGATCGTGCGGCCGCGCGTCGCGACGCGCGTGTCGAAGCTGAGGGTCGAGGCGTCGATACCCGTGATGGACAGCGTGCCGCCGCTCTCGTTGCGCACGACGTCGGTATTGGTCGCCGTGCTCGCCGCGCTCTGGTTCGCATCCTGGGAGCCGAGCAGCGAACGGCCGTTGTAGCTGGCGTCGCCGAGGGCCCGGTTCATGCGGTTCACCAGGCGTTCGAAGTCCTGGGTGTAGGTCGTCCGGTCGGAGGTGCTGATCGTGTCGGAAGACAGGCGGGTCAGCGTCTCGCGGATCGAACCCAGGACGGTGGAGACCTCGTTCAGGGCACCCATCGTCGTCTCGAGCAGGCCCTTCGTGCCGCCGAGCTGCTCGTTGGCGGCGCCGAGGCCCGCCATGTCGCCGCGCACACGCTGCGCGACCGCGAAGGCGGCGCCGTCGTCCTTGGCATCCGCGACGCGGAAGCCGGTGGAGACGCGCTTCTGCACGCCGCCCAGCTCCTCGTTGGTGCGGTTCAGGGACTGCAGGGCCACCAACGCGCCGATGTTGGTGTTGATCGAGTTCATCGCCATGGTCGTCTTCCTCTTGTGACGCGCCGGACGGATCTTCCGCCCGCGTGGCGGCCGCCCGCTTGGGGCAATGGCCGCCGAGGGAAGGACGGTCGCGGCGGGGCTCTTCCCCTGCACCATCCGCTTGCCGGGTCATCCGGCTGTGAGCGGAGGCTGCTTGCGCCTTGTTGCAGGGTTGTTGCCCGCGCCGCGCATCCGCCGCGATGGCGTGCCGAGCGCAACGGTTAACAAGTCCGCACCACCCTCGCGCGAGGAACGGTGCCCCGACCCCTTATTCGCAGGATGCGCAATGGACGAGCTGTTGTCGGAATTCCTGGCCGAAGCCGGCGAGGCCGTAGGCGAGCTGGACACGGCGCTCGTCGCTCTCGAGCGGCAGGACGGTGACCCGGAGACGCTCGCACGCGTCTTCCGCACCGTGCACAGCGTCAAGGGAGCGGCGGGCTTCCTGGGCCTCGAACGCCTCAGCGCCGTGGCCCACGCGGCCGAGAACCTGCTCGGCTGCTACCGCGACGGCGGAGCGCCGGTGACCGGGGCCGGCGTCACCGCCGTGCTCGCCGCCATCGACACGATCCGCCGCATCCTCGCGGCGCTCGCCGAGTCGGGCGCCGAACCGGCGGGCGACGACAGCGCGCTGCTCGCCGCCCTCGACGCGGCGGCCGCGCCCGAGCCCGCGCCGGC
>JAIEOO010000380.1 GCA_019750475.1 Acetobacteraceae bacterium
CGAGGCCGCCGCGCGCGAGGCCGAGGAGGCCCGCCGCGCCGCGGAGGCCGCGCAATCCGCCGCGCGCGAGGCCAGACTTCTGGCGGAGGCCGCACGGCAGTCGGCACGCCAGGCGGCGGAAGCGCTGGTCGCGCGCATTTCGGAGAAATTCGGCGAAGGGGCGGAACTGCCCGTCGCGGCCGAGGATGTCTCCGACGCGGCCGAGGACCGGGCCCGCCGCCGCGCGGAGCGCCTGGCGCGCGAGCGCGACACGATGGGCCCGGTGAACCTGCGCGCCGAGGTCGAGCTCGAGGAGATCGAGACGCGGCTCTCCACCATCGCGACCGACCGCGCCGAGATCGAGGCCGCCATCGCCAAGCTGCGCGGCTCCATCGGGCATCTGAACCGCGAAGGGCGGGAGCGCCTGCGCACCATCTTCGACCGGGTGGACGCCGAGTTCCGCGCCCTCTTCTCCCGGCTGTTCGGCGGCGGGCGCGCCCACCTCGCCATGGTCGGCAGCGACGATCCGCTCGAAGCCGGCCTCGAAATCTATGCCGAGCCGCCGGGCAAGAAGCTCTCGGCGCTGTCGCTGCTGTCGGGCGGGGAGCAGGCGCTGACCGCGCTCTCGCTCATCTTCGCCGTGTTCCGTTGCCACCCGGCGCCGGTCTGCGTGCTGGACGAGGTGGATGCGCCGCTCGACGACGCCAATGTCGAACGCCTGTGCGACCTGCTCGACGCCATGGCGGAAGGCGGCACCCGCTTCCTCATCATCACCCACCACGCGCTGACCATGGCCCGCATGCACCGCCTCTTCGGCGTGACGATGCAGGAGCGCGGGGTATCGCGCCTGATCAGCGTGGATCTCGGCGAGGCGGTGAAGATGGCCGAGGGTGGGTGACGCGCGAGGTTGGAAGTGGTGGGCCAATGGCCCATCATCGCGGTCGGTGGACCGCCGCCGATGTCTCGTTGGCCCTGGACGATGTCGGGTCGGATGGCCGCGTCGCCACCGCGGTCTTCCGAACCCCAGCGGGGCCTTTGGAAGCCATGGCTCTGCTGGAGATCGAGGATCGCGTTCTCGTGGTCCGCGGGCTGCACGTGCAGGGGCTGGCCGCGGACCTCGTTGGGGTGGTCAATCTGCGGCCGCTCGTCCGCATCCTGCTGGAGGAGTTGGGCTATGATGAACTCCGAATTGAGGGAGCGCCTCGGACGACTGGAGCGCATCCCGGGCGAAGGTCCGGTGTCCTCAGGTTCTCCCGTCATTCTGCGGATTGAGTTCTTCACGCACGACAAGCGGAGCTACCCGCGGACCATCGACGCGATCCGGTCCCTCAAGCGCCGGGGCGTCTCCCTCCTTCATGCCAAGCGAACGGTCGAGGAGGTGATGGCGACCGGCGGCGCAGCCGTGATCGCTCTGCCGATCGTCGAGGATCTGGAAACGCTGACGCAGGAACTCGCCGCCGCCGGCGTGCGCGCCACCGCGATCACCGCCGAACCGGTCGAGGTCCGCAGCCTGCGCGAGGGCCTCGGCCAGACGCGGGAGGAGTTCGCGCTCCGCTACGGCCTGGAGGTCGAGACGCTGCGCAACTGGGAGACGGGGAAGCGCAACCCGGACGCCACGGCCCGCGCCTATCTCCGCGCCATCGCCAACGCCCCGGAAGAGGTGAGCGCGGCCTATGCCGGGACGCTGCGGCGCCGACGCGATGCCATCAACGAAGGACCCTCAGGCTCCGACGTCTGACACGGCTCGCCGGCGATGCGCGGGCCGTCGCGCATTGACCCGCCGTCACCTTGACACCCCTGCTGCACCGCCGTAGGGGACCGGCGCCTTCCGGCGCGACAGTGCTCGGGGAGGAGCCGCGATGACCGACCGGAACAGTTTCGACCGCCGCCTGCGGGAGGCCAGGGCCAAGCAGGGCCTGGACAAGCCGCAATACGGACAAGGTCAGCTTCCGGGCGGGAATTGGGGGATCGGCTTCCGGGCCGGGGTCGAGGTCGTCTCGGCCCTCGTCGTGGGCGTGGGGCTTGGCTTCCTGCTCGACCGGTGGCTCGGCACCTGGCCGTGGCTCTTCCTCCTGTTCTTCGTGGTGGGGGCCGCCGCCGGGGTGCTGAACGTGTATCGGCTGTTCACCCCCAGACGCGGCGCGGACAAGAGCTGAAGGTCTGGAGAGAACTGCCGTGGCGGCTGAAGGCAAGGCGATCGACGCGCTGGGGCAGTTCGAGCTCGCCACGGTCCTCGGGCCCATCGGCGGCGCCGTGGGCTTCACCAATTCCAACCTCTTCATGGTCATCGCCGCGGGCATCATCCTCGCGCTCATGACCTATGGCATGCGCGCCCGCGCGGTGGTCCCCGGGCGCCTGCAGAACATGGCGGAAGCCGCCTACGAGTTCATCCACGGCATGGTGACGGACCAGGTGGGCGACGAGGGGCGGCGCTTCTTCCCCTTCGTCTTCACGCTGTTCATGTTCGTCCTCGTGGGCAACATGCTCGGGCTGTTCCCCTACGCCTTCACCTTCACCAGCCACATCGCCGTGACGTTCGGTCTGGCCGCGATCGTCTTCGTGCTGATCACGGTCGTCGCGCTGTCCATCCACGGCAAGAAGTTCTTCGGCTACTTCTTCCCCGAGGGCGCGCCGCTCTGGCTCGCGCCCATCATCGTCCCGGTCGAGATCGTGTCCTACCTCTCCCGGCCGGTCAGCCTCTCCATCCGTCTCTTCGCGAACATGGTGGCGGGCCACGTCATGCTGAAGGTGTTCGCCACCTTCGTCGTGATGCTGGCGGGCCTCGGCGCGGTGGGCCCCTTCCTCTCGATCATGCCGCTCGCGCTCAACATCGCGCTCGTCGGCTTCGAGGTGCTGGTCGCCTTCCTCCAGGCCTATGTGTTCGCCATCCTCACCTGCATCTACCTCCACGACGCGGTGCACCTGCACTGAGCGCGTGACGGTCGGTCCCCACCTCCAACCCGGAAGGAACTAGGTCAATGGAAGTTGCTGCTGCGAAGGCGCTCGGCGCCGGCATCGCCGTCATCGCGCTGTTCGGCGTGGGCCTCGGCATCGGGAACATCTTCTCCTCCCTGATCAACAGCGTGGCCCGCAACCCGGCCGCCCGCGACGCCGTCTTCCCGATCGGCATCCTGGGCTTCGCCCTCACGGAAGCCGTCGCGCTCTTCGCGCTGCTGATCGCGTTCCTGATCCTCTTCGCCTGAGTTGACCGGCGCGCCCCCGCGGCGCGCCGAACACTCCTGGGTGGGGCGAGCCCGGCCTGATCTCCGGGCCGGGCTCTCGTCCATTCCAGGCTTGGCCGCCTTGACGGTGTCCATCCAGGCAACCGAGGAACCGCGATGCCCCAGCTTGCTTTCGGCAACCCGCTGCTGATCGCCCAGGTCGTCTGGCTGCTGATCATCTTCGGCGTGCTCTACTTCATCCTCAAGAACTACACCCTGCCCCGCGTGGCCGAGGTGATCGAGAACCGCGCGGCGCGCATCGCCGCCGACCTCGACGCCGCCCGCGACGCCCAGGCCCAGGCGGACGCCGCCGTGGCCGAGGTGCGCGCCGCCTCCGCCGCCGCCC
>JAIEOO010000101.1 GCA_019750475.1 Acetobacteraceae bacterium
CCGCTTCGGCGTCGTCGCCGGCCGCCGCCGCGGGCGCTGGGTGCGACGTGTCGGCCGCCACCGGCGCCCCCGCGCCGGCCTCGAAGCCGCGACCGCGGTCCATCCGGACGGGGATGTCGATGGGCGCGACGGCCGGCGGCTCGCGCAGGAGCGGGCGGAACAGCGGATCCTCGTGGTGCCGGATGCGCTTCGCGAGCACGGGCAGCGCGCCGGGCCGGAGGAGGATCGCCTCGTCCGGCGGAAGGCGCACGATCTCCTGCGGGAGGAGAAGCGCCCGCCGCCCGTCCGACTCCGTCACCTGGAGGCGGTTGCGGCGCAGCGCGCCCCAGAAGCGCGGCCCCGACCGGCTGCTGCTCGCCACGGTCGCGTAGCCGAGCCGCGCCGACAGCTCCTCTGACAGCTTGAGGTCCTTCGTGCCGAACACGACCTCCAGCCCGCAGTTCTCCAGGATCGCCTCCGCCTTGTCGGGCCCGTACAGCTCGCGGTCGCGCAGCTGCGCCTTGCCTTGCATCACCAGCATGATCCGCACGCCGTACCCCGCGATCCACGCGAAGGCGTCCGCCAGCACCGGCATGGGGCCGAGGATCGGGAACTCGTCGAGCAGCAGCAGCACCGCGTGCCGCCCCTCCTCGCGCCCGTCGTTGCGCGGCGCCACGCGGACCGACACGTCCACGAGCTGCTGGAAGAAGAGCGCGAGAAGGGGCCGCAGGCGCGCGACGTTGTCCGGCGTGACGCCCACGTAGACCGCGTGGAGCGCCGAGCGGAGCTCGCGCAGGTCGAAGTCGCTTTCGGCGGTCGCCGCGTCGACGCGCGGGTTGAACCAGAGCGAGAGGCGCGCGGTGACCGTCTTGCGGATCGAGTTGACGAGGTCGGGCGAGCCCTTGAGGTAGTCCTCCAGCGCCTTCACGGTCGCCTCCGTGTACGGCTCGCCCCGGTTCCGCCGCGCCTCGATCCGCGCCCCCATGGCCGCCGCGCCGTCGGCGCTGGACAGGAGCCGCAGGACCTCGCCGAAGGTGAGCGGGAGCTCCGGCGTCTCGGCCAGGAAGCTCGCCGCGCCCACGAAGGCCGAGCGCGCCGCGTCCGTCCAGAACTGCTGGTCGCCGCCCGCGTGGGGGAACACCATCTGGGCGATGCGCTGCACGTCCTCGAAGGCGTCCGCCGTGCCGCGCCGGACGTAGGTGAACGGGTTCCAGCGCGCCGTGCGCCCGTCGGGCGCCAGCGGGTCGAACAGGAACACGCGCTGCCCGGCCTCCGCGCGGATGCCGGCGGACGCCGCCCAGTTCTCCTTCTTGACGTCGAGGCAGACGAGCGAGCCGTCCCACAGGAGGCAGTTGGGGATCACCAGCCCGACGCCCTTGCCCGAGCGCGTCGGCGCGTAGCAGGCGACGTGCTCGGGCCCGCCGAAGCGCAGGTGCCGGCCCCGCCCGTCCTTGCCCACGAGGAGGCCCCGGAACGGCGCGTAGAGCCCGGCCTCCTCCATCTCGCGGCGCGACGCCCAGCGCGTGTCGCCGTGGAGCGGCCGGCCGCCGCCGATCCGCCCGCCGCGCAGCGCGACGGCCGCCCCGAGCACGAGGGGAACCGCTGTCGCGACCGCGGCGCCGACCCGCAGCGGCGGCCCCGCCGACGGGTGCCCCCAGCCGTAGTGGAGGAGGTAGAGCCAGAACTGCCCGAAGGGCAGCGTGTCGGGGCCGAGGAGGCCGGCGGCCGCAAGGAAGGCCAGGGAGGCCAGGACCGACCACACGAGCAGGAGCGCCGCGAGCGCGGCGAGCCCCAGCAGCGCCTTCGCGGGGAGGGGCCAATCGGCCAACGGAAGGGCGCGCGCCACGGCCGCCCTCACTCCGCCGCGAGCGGGGGCAGCGCGCGGGCGGCGCCGGCCGCCTCCGCCGCCGGCCGGAACCACACCTCGCCGACGCCGAAGCGACCGCCCTCGCGCACGCAGTGCACCACCACGTCCACCATCCGCCCGAGCAGGGCAAGCACGTCGGCGTCGAGCAGGTGCCGCCCGGCCCCGTGGCCCTTCACCATGAGGCGGAGCGCGTCGAAGGCGCCGGCGGCGCTGCCGGCGTGGCAGGTGGTGACGGAGCCCGGGTGCCCGGCGGCGACGGAGCGGACGAAGGTGAACGCCGCCCCGTCCCGCAGCTCGCCTAGGAGGACGCGGTCGGGGCGCATGCGCAAGGCCGCCTCCATCAGCTCCTCCGCGCCGACGCCGCGCGCCAGGCCCTGCGCGCCCTTCGAGTAGAACAGGGACACGCGGTTGCGCTGCCCAAGCGCGCCGAGCTCCGACGTGTCCTCGATGGAGACGATCCGCTCGTCCGCGGGGATCAGCCCGGCGAGCGCGCGCGCGAAGCTCGTCTTGCCCGAGCCGGTGTCGCCCGCGACCACCACCGTGCGCCGCGCCCGCACCGCGAGCGGGAAGAACCGCTCCCAGTCGCCCGCGCGGTGCAGCGCGAGCAGCTGCTCCTCGGCCGGCCTCGGCGCCGCGGCGGCCCCGCCGCCTCGCGTGTCCCCGAACAGCCCGCCGCGGGCGAGGTCGCCGAGCGCGGGCGAGCCCGACGGGGGACGGCGGATCGTGAGGCTCACCGTGCCTGCGGGGACGGCCGGCGGCCGGCAGATCTGCACGCGCTCCCCGTCGGGCAGCGTCGCCGCGCAGAGCGGGCGCTCCGGCCCCACGTCCTGCTGCGACAGGGCCGCGGCCAGCGTCGCCACCGCGTCCAGGCGGGCGAAGTCGAGCTCGGGGAGGTCGAGCCACTCCCAGCCAAGGCCCCGCCGCTCGACGCCCGCCTCGCCGGGCCGGTTCACGACGACCTCCGTCACGCGGGGGTCCGCCAACGGCCCCGCGAGCGGCGCGAGGAGGATGCGCAGCGTCCGCTCGCCCGGGCGTCCTGCGGGGCTCACCGCGCCGCCCCGCTCGGAACGAGGCGGTACACGCCGGAGAAGTCGAGGTCGCGCGCGACGAAGATGCTCACGAGCTCGCCCTGGCTCTTGCGGACGACGGGCGGCAGGGCCGCCGAGCCGCGCAGCGCCTCCGCGAGCACCGCCCCCGTGCCGCCCGTGTTCACCGACACGCTCCCCTCGCGCGACACGGCCGCGGTGCCGGCCTGCAGGGCCCCCTGCACGACGGACAGGACCAGCGCGCCGCCGAAGCGCTGCCAGAAGCGGCGGTCCACCTCGCCCGCGACGCCGGCGCGGCCCAGGGGGTCCGTCGCCGGGCTCGCGAGCGGCACCACGACGCCCGCCGGCGTCTCCGCGCGCGTCCACAGGACGAACATGCGCTCGACGCCCTGCCGCACGTCCCCCTGGAACTGGCCGACGACGCGCGTGCCGCGGTCGAGGAGCACGAGCCCGGTCGGCCCCTGGACGTCCTCCGGGATCACGCAGGCGACCAGCCCCGGCAGCGTGGAATCCATCGCCGTCTGGAGCACGCAGGGCACGACCGTCCCCATCGTCAGGAGAAAGGGCCGGTTCGCGAGCACGCGCGCCGCCGCTCCGGCCGGCTCGCCGCCCGCGGACAGGCGCTGCCCGAGCCCGGAGCCGCCGGCCTCCGCGGCGAGGCGCACGGCGCC
>JAIEOO010000175.1 GCA_019750475.1 Acetobacteraceae bacterium
AGCGGCCTCCGGCCGCGCCGGTCGCCCTGCCGGCGACCGCCCCGCGCCTCGTCTGCATCGGCAGCTCGACCGGCGGGCCCCAGGCCCTGGCCGCGCTGGTGCGGCGCCTGCCCCGCCGGCTGCGCGTTCCCGTCCTCGTCGCGCAGCACATGCCCGCGGGCTTCACCGGCATGCTCGCGCACCACCTGGACGCGCTGGGCGGGCCTCACTGCGCCGAGGCGCGGGACGGGCAGGTGCTGGAAGCCGGCCGCCTCGTCGTGGCGCCGGGCGACCGGCACCTGACGGTGCTGCGCGACGGCGAGCGGCTGGTGGCCGAGGTGCGCGCCGACCCGCCCGAGAATTTCTGCCGCCCGGCGGTGGACCCGCTGCTGCGGAGCGCCGCGACGGCCTGCGGGCGCGGCGTCCTCGCCGTCATCCTCACCGGGATGGGCCAGGACGGGCTCCTCGGCTGCCGCGCCGTCGCGGCCGGCGGCGGGACCGTCTGGGCGCAGGACGAGGCCTCCTCCGTCGTCTGGGGCATGCCGGGCGCGGTCGCCCGCGCGGGCCTCGCGGCGAGCCAGGCGCCACCCGATGCCCTGGGCGACGCGATGGCCCGGCTCTGCGGGGTGCAGCCCGCATGACCCCGGCGACCTTCGATTTCCTCGCCGGCCTCGTGAAGGCCCGGTCCGGGGGCGTGCTGATGCGCGATCAGGGCTACATGCTCGAGACGCGCCTCGCCTCGCTGCTGAAGCGGGAGGGGTTGCCCGACCTCGACGCGCTGGCCGCCCGGCTGCGCGGCGCCGGCACGGCGCAGCTCGCCCAGGAGATGACCGAGCTGCTCACCACGAACGAGAGCAGCTTCTTCCGCGACGGACGCCCCTTCGAGCATCTGCGCGCGCTCCTGCCGGCGCTGCACCGCGCCCGCGCGCCGGGCCTGCCGATCCGCATCTGGTCGTCCGCCTGCTCCACCGGGCAGGAGGCCTACTCCATCGCGATCACCATCGCCGAGCTGGGCGAGGCCGACCCCGGCTTCGCCGCCCGCCGCTTCGAGATCCTCGGCACCGACATCACGGCGGCCGTGGTCGAGCGCGCCTCGGCGGGAGTCTTCTCCCAGTTCGAGGTGCAGCGCGGCCTGCCGATCCGGACGCTCATGAAGCGCTTCACCCAGGAGGACGGGCGCTGGCGGATCCGGCCGGAGATCGCCGCCCTCTGCCGCTTCACGCGGCTCAACCTGCTCGACGACCTGCGGCATCTGGGCCGCTTCGACGTGATCTTCTGCCGCAACGTGCTGATCTACTTCGACGCGCCCACCAAAAGCCGCGTGCTGGCGTCCCTCGCCGCCCAGCTCGTCTCCGACGGGACGCTGATCGTCGGCGCGGCGGAGACGGCGATCGGCCTGAGCGACCGGCTCCGGGCCCATCCGACGGAGCGCGGCGCCTACCACCCGGCGCCGGAGGGGGAGCGTTTGCGCGCCTGACGCTTCCCGCGCAGTCTCGCGCCATGCCACGCGAGATTCTCCTCAACGCCTTCGACATGGCCTGCGTGGGCCACATCCAGCAAGGGATGTGGACCCACCCGCGGGACACCGCCACCAGCTACAACCGGATCGAGCACTGGACCGGCCTCGCCCGCCTGCTGGAGCGCGGCCTGTTCGACGGGCTGTTCCTGGCCGACGTCCTCGGCGTCTACGACGTGCTCGACGGCCGGCCCGACGGCGCCATCCGCGCCGCGGCGCAGGTTCCGCTGCTCGACCCCGCGCTGGTCGTGCCGGCCATGGCCGCGGTGACGCAGCACCTCTCCTTCGGGATCACCGCCAACCTCTCCTACGAGGCGCCCTACCTGCTGGCGCGGCGCTTCTCCACGCTCGATCACCTGACGGGCGGCCGGATCGGCTGGAACATCGTCACCGGCTATCTCGACAGCGCCGCGCGCGGCATGGGCCTCGACCGGCAGATGCGGCACGACGACCGCTACGACCTCGCCGACGAATACATGGAGGTCGTCTATCGCCTCTGGGAACAGAGCTGGGAGGAGGGCGCGGTGCGGGCCGACCGCGCGGCCGGCGTCTATGCCGACCCGGCGCGCGTGCGTCGCGTGCGGCACGAGGGGCGGCAGTTCCGCCTCGACGCCATCCATCTCTGCGAGCCCTCGCCGCAGCGCACCCCCGTGCTGTGGCAGGCCGGCGCGTCCGACCGCGGGCGGCGCTTCGCCGCGACGCACGCCGAATGCGTCTTCCTCAACGGCGGCCCGCCCGAGGTGCTGGCCCCGCAGATCGCGGCGCTGCGCGCGGCGACGCCGCGCCCCATCCGGGTCTTCGTGGGCGCCACGCTCGTCATCGGTTCGAGCGACGCCGATGCCGCCGGGAAGCTCGCGGATTATCGGCGCCACGCGAGCGTCGAGGGGGCGCTGGCCCACGCGGCGGCGTCCCTCGGCATCGACTTCAACGCCTATGGCGAGGACGAGCCGATCGGCGGTTCCGGCAACGCCATCCAGTCCAACGTGGCGCTGATGCGCAGCGTCGCGGGCGGCACGCTGACCCGCCGGGGCCTGGTGGACCAGTTCATCCTCGGCAGCCGCCAGCGGCCCTGGACCGGCACGGCCTCGTCGCTCGCCGACCGGATGGTCGCCTACGCCGAGGCGACGGGCTGCGACGGCTTCAACCTCTCGCGCACCGTCATTCCCGAATGCCTGGAGGACGTGGTGGACCGGCTCGTGCCCGCCCTACAGGAGCGCGGCGCCTACAAGCGCGCCTACCGCCCCGGCACGGCCCGGGAGAAGCTGCTGGGCGGGGGACGGCTGCTCGAAGCGCCGCACCCGGCCGCGCTGCTGAGGGCCGGTTCATCCTGACCGGCCCCCGCCCGCGGGCCCGCGCCGCGGGCATCCTTCGCCGGGGTCAGTCGTAGATCTGCGTCAGGGTTTCCGCGACCAGGACCGGGCGGCTGCCGCCCTCGATCTCCATCTCGTTCTCGAGGGTCAGCCGCACGCCGCCCTGGATGGGCTCCACCGACTTGACCGTGATGTGCAGCCGCACGCGGCTGCCCGCCGGCACCGGCGCGGTGAAGCGCACCTTGTTCGAGCCGTAGTTGATCGAGCGCGAGCGGTTGACGACGCGCCACGTCGCCTGCGCCAGGCGCGGGATGAGCGACAGCGTCAGGTAGCCATGGGCGATCGTCTTGCCGCCGGGCATCTCCTTCGCCGCGCGGGCCTCGTCCACATGGATCCACTGATGGTCGCCCGTCGCCTCGGCGAAGAGATCGATGGTCTTCTGATCCACCAGGAACCACTCGCTGGTGCCGAGCTTCTTGCCCACCCATTCGGTGAGCGCGGCGGGCGACTGGATATCGAGCATGTGGCTTCCTCCCTCGGTCGAGCCTGCCGGGGGCCGGGCGGCGCGTCCAGACCAGCGCGGCGCGCGCGATGGCGCGCCTCAGCGCGCCGGCGCGTTCCAGAAGGCGGGCGGCGGCACCACCGTCGTCGAGTTGCCGCCCATGGCGGGCGCGGCGACGGCGGGGATGGTGGCCGGACCGCTGACCGGCGCGGGACCGGCGCTGCCGCCGGAGATGGTCTGGAGCGGCGCGCGCGCGGCGGGCA
>JAIEOO010000263.1 GCA_019750475.1 Acetobacteraceae bacterium
CGCGGACGGGCCCCGGGGCCCGTCCGCGCCCGTCGAGGCCGCCCGGCGGGATGGACGCGGGACGCGCCGCAACCCGCCGACGGCGGATCGCGGCGCGGCCTCCCGCCCTGCCCTGGGGGCGCGTCAGGCGGCGAGGGCTTCCTCGCCGTCGAGGGTGGCGGCGACCGCGTGGACGACGGCGGCGATCCGCACCGCGGCCTGCACCTGCTCCTTGGTCACGCCGTGCTGGAGGAGCACCTTCTCATGGCTCTCCATGCACATGCCGCAGCCATTGATGGCCGAGACGGCGAGGGACCAGAGCTCGAAATCCACCTTCTCCACGCCCGGCTTCGCCATGATGTTCATGCGCAGCTTCGCCGGCATGGTGGCGTAGTCCCCGTGCACCAGATGGGTGAAGCGGTAGTAGATGTTGTTCATGCCCATGATCGAGGCGGCGGCCTTGGCGGCCGTGAGCGCCTCGGCCGAGAGCTTCGGCCCGAACTCGGCCAGGATGTGCTTGATGACCGTCGGGTTCCGGCCGGCGAGCGCGGAGACGACGAAGGTGCCGGCGCGCTGCTGCTCGGAAAGCGACGGCTCGGTCGAGAGGGTGCCGAGGTTGAGCTTCTGGTCCTTGGCGTATTCGGGCAGCAGGTTGCGCAGGGCTTCCAGCGACATGGGGCACTCCGATCGTAGGGAACGAGACCCTTTCCGGCGCCGCAGGGCGCCGGAAAGCGGGGGGTTTACGGGGGGCTGATTGCCCCCCGTTCGTGCCGCGAAGCAGGGTTGGTGCGGCGGCTGCTTCGCGGCGCGAATGGCGGCCTTCAGGCCGCCTTGTCGAAGAGCTCCTGCGGCTTCAGGGCCTCTTCGCCCTTCGTCCAGTTGCAGGGGCACAGCTCGTCCGTCTGCAGCGCGTCGAGGATGCGCAGCGTCTCCTGCGGGTTGCGGCCGACATTGAGGCCGTTCACCGAGACGTGCTGGATCGTGTTGTCCGGATCCACGACGAAGGTGACGCGCAGCGGCACGCCGGCCTGCTTGTCGAGGACGCCGAGCGCCAGCGACAGCTCGCGCTTCACGTCGGCGAGCATCGGGAAGGGCAGGTCCTTGATGTCGCTGTTGTACACGCGCCAGTTGAGGTGGACGAACTCGCTGTCGGTCGAGACGCCGTAGACCACCGCGTCGCGGTCGGCGAACTCACCGTTCAGCTTGCCGAAGGCCGCGATCTCGGTCGGGCAGATGAAGGTGAAGTCCTTCGGCCAGAAGAAGACCACCTTCCACTTGCCGGGGTTGGACTCGGAGGTGATCTCCTCGAAGGACTTCCCGGGGCCGCCGAGGCCTTCCGGGCCGCCCTTGACGGCGGTGAGCTTGAAGGCGGGGAACTTGTCGCCGACGGTCAGCATGCAGTTGCATTCCTTCGTGTGATCAAAAGGTGACGGACACGGGGCCTGCCGGAGCGGCCGCCGTGCTGCACTGCACATGGCATGCTGCACCGCACTAGGCCAATGAATGTTTTTCGCCGTAACGATCGACGCCTTCGATCAACCCCCGCTTCGCCTCCGCGGGGCTTCGCCCGGCTCGCCGGTCCGGTCCGCATCGGGGGCCGGGCCGGACGTCAACCATCCCGGCGCCGGGCGCGCAGATAGAGCCGCCGCGAGGGGTACTCGACGCCGGGATAGGGGGCGCGGACGACGCTCTCCCGGACGGCGAAGCCCGCCGCCGTCAGCCGCGCCTCCAGCTCCCCCTCGGCGAAGAGCCGGAAGCCGAGCGTGACCGGGATGCCCCACATCTCGGGCGGGTGCAGCGTTCCCTCGCCCAGATGCACCGCGGCCAGCATGTCCCCGCCCGGGCGCAGCGCCGCGTGGCAGGCGCCGAGGGCGGCGGCCAGGACCGCGTCGTCGAAATGGATCAGCGCGTACATCGCCAGCAGCCCGGCGAAGCGGCCGGGCGTCTCGCCGAGGCGGAGCAGATCCGCCTGCGCGAAGCACAGGGCGGGGTAGGCCCGCCGCGCCTCCGCCACCATCCCCGCCGAGAGGTCGAGGCCCAGCACCTCGGCCCCCTCGGCTGCGAGGAAGGCCGAGACGTGGCCCGGGCCGCAGCCGACATCGCCCACGAGGCCGGCGCCCCGCATCCGTCGCGCGAAGGCGGAGAGCCAGGCCCGGTCGAAGGGCTTCCCGTCGAGTTCCCCCGCCAGGCGACGGGCGTATTCCGGCGCCAGGGCGTCGTAGTCCCGCGCGACGGGGTTCGGGGCGCCGATGCTCTCGCGCGATGCCATGCCGCCATGCTGGCGCGCCTTGACCCCGGGGCGCCAGCCCCCGAAGCCTGGGCGCCCATGAGCCCGCTCCCCAGCCCACAGCAGCTCCGTTACCTCATCGCGCTGGCCGAGCACGGGCATTTCGGGCGGGCCGCGGCGGCCTGCGCCGTCACCCAATCCACGCTCTCGGCGGGGCTGCTCGCGCTGGAGCGGCAGCTGGACGCCACGCTGATCGAGCGCGGGACGACGAAGCGCCCGGTCTTCACCACCCTCGGCCTCGAAGTGGTCGAGCGCGCGCGGACCGCCCTCGCCGCCCTCGACGCCGTGGTCGAGACCGTCGCCGTGGCGCGGGACCCCCTGGCCGGCCCGCTGCGCCTCGGCGTGATCCCGACGATCGGCCCGTTCCTGCTGCCGCGGCTGATGCCGGCGCTGCGTCGCGCCTTCCCGCGCCTCAGGCTGTGGCTGCGCGAGGACCAGACGGCCCGGCTGATCGAGCAGCTGGAGGCGGGGCGGCTCGACCTGTTGCTCCTCGCCCTGCCCTGCGACTGCGCCGGACTCGAGATGGAGCCGGTGGCCCAGGACCCCTTCCTGGCCGCCCTGCCCCCGGGGCACCGGCTGGCGGAGCGGGACGCGGTCCCGGCGGGCGCCCTCGCGGCCGAGCCCGTGCTGCTGCTGGAGGACGGGCATTGCCTTCGCGCCCAGGCCGTCGAGGGATGCGGCCTGCCACGCCCCGCGAGCGCGAGCGAGGGTTTCGCCGCGACGTCGCTCCACACGCTGGTGCAGATGGTGGCGGGCGGCCTCGGCATCACGCTGCTGCCGCGGCTGGCGGTGGCCGGGGGCGTGCTGGCCGGGACGAATCTCATCATCCGGCCCGTCGCGGCGGAGGATCCCCGGCAGCCCGAACCGGGCCGCGTGATCGCCCTGGCCTGGCGCGGGCGCAGTCCCCGCGCCGCCGAGTTCCGGGCCCTGGCGCCGACCGTGGCCGAGGCCATGGGCCGTGCCGGACCGTGAAGCGAAACAGGACGAGGCTCCCTCCCGTGACGCCCGACAGCGCCTCGAGGGGCAGCCACGCCGCGCTCCCGCCGCTACAATCGCGGCTGGAGGACCAGCGATGGATTTCGGCAGGCTCATCGGCGCCGTGCTGGGCGGTGCGACCCAACCGCCCCGGCGCCGCACCGGCACGGCAAGGCGCGGCACCGGCCCCTTCGGCCTGACGCAGACGGAGCAGCGGCAGATCGGCCGCGTGGTGGGGGCGCTGGCGGGCATCGCCGCCGATGCCCTCGCCAACCGGACCAGCACGCCCGAGCCGGCGCCAGCCCCCCCGCCGCGCCCGAAGGCACCCGCCTCTCCGGCGCCGCGGCCCGGTGGCGCCGCCCTCGT
>JAIEOO010000328.1 GCA_019750475.1 Acetobacteraceae bacterium
CGCCGTCGAGACGACGCTCGGCCCGACCGGCGCGCTCTTCGCGGCGGCCGCCGAGCGCCACGGGGCGACGACGGACCTGCAACTGGTGCCGGGCGCCTGGGCCGCCTTCCGCGCGGGCGACATCGCCCGCTACCGCGCGATGATCCGCGCAGCCGCCGAGGCCGCGCTCGCGGCCGGGGCCGACCGCGTGGCCCTGGCCCAGGTCTCCATGACCGGCTCGGAGGCGGGAAACCCCCGCATCCTCTCCGGCCCCGCCACCGCCCTCCGCGCCGCCGAGGACACCCTCCGCCGATGATCACCCCCGCCCATGTCCGCGTGATGGCGGCCTACAACGCCGAGATGAACCGGCGCTTCTACGCCGCCGCCGACACGCTGACCGACGCGCAGCGCCGCGCCGATGGCGGCGCCTTCTTCCGCTCGATCCACGAGACGCTGTCCCACCTGCTCTGGGGCGACCGGATCTGGATGAGCCGCTTCGACGGGTGGGAGGCGCCGACGGGCGGCATCCGCGCGAGCACCGCGCTGTTCGACGACTGGGCGACGCTCAGGGCCGCGCGGACGGAAACCGATGCCCGCATCATGGAATGGGCCGCGGCGCTCGACCCGAGGGCGCTCGAAGGGGACCTCACCTGGTTCAGCGGCGCGACGGGGCGCGAGATGACGAAGCCCCGCTGGCTCCTCATCGCGCACATGTTCAACCACCAGACGCACCACCGCGGCCAGGTCCACGCGCTGCTGACCCGGGCCGGGGCGAGCACCGGCGACACGGACCTGCCCTTCGTGGGGGTGGACTGACGGGCGGGCCGTTGGAGGGGGCGCGGCCCCCTCCAAGCCTCCCCCGCCAGGGGGCACGGCCCCCGGGACCCACGGATCGTTTGTGGGGGATCGGGGATGCCCGTGGCTCCCCGGCGGCGGGGGGGGGGGGTGGGTGGGCCCCCCCCCCCCCCCGCCCCACCGCCCGGCCCTTGGCACCGCCCGCATCGTCCCGCACGCTTCGCGCGTCGTCTCCGGGAGCCCGCCATGTCCTTGCCCCGTCGCACCCTGATGGCCGCGCCGGCCGCCTGGCTGGCCGCGCCGGCGGTGGCTCAGGCGCCCTGGCCCCAGGCGCAGCCCATCCGGTTCGTCGTGCCCTTCGCCCCGGGCGGGACGACCGACTTCATCGCGCGGCTGCTGACGGCGGAGATGGCGCGCTCCCTCGGGCAGAGCATCGTCGTGGAGAACCGGCCGGGCGCGGGGGCGACGCTCGGCACCGGGCAGGTCGCGCGGGCCGCGCCGGATGGGTACACGCTGCTGCTCTCGGTGATCAGCTCGATGGTGGTGGGCCAGGTGCTGCGGGGCGAGACGCTCGGCTGGCACGCGGAGCGCGACTTCGCCCACGTCGCCATGGTGATGAGCACGCCCTATCTCATCCTCGTGCGGCCCGACCTGCCGATCCGGAGCGTGGAGGATCTGGTGCGGGAGGCGCGGCGGCGCCCGGACGGCTTGAGCTACGGCTCCTCGGGCATCGGCTCCATGCCGCACCTGTTCATGGTGCGCTTCCTTCAGGCGGCCGGGCTGACGATGACGCATGTCCCGTATCGCGGTTCGGCGCAGATCGTCACCGACGTCCAGGCCGGCGTCCTGCCGATGATGGTGGACAGCCTGACGGCGGCCTCAGCCAACATCCGCGCCGGGACGTTGCGGCCGCTCGCGCAGTCCTGGCCGGAGCGGGTGCCGGCCTTCCCCGACATCCCGACCTTCCGCGAGCTCGGCTTCGGGGATCTGGTCGTGGATGGGTGGTCCGGCATCGCGGCGCCGGCCCGCACGCCGCGCCCGATCCTGGAGCGCCTGGCGCAGGCGACGCGCGAGGCGCTGGCGGCGCCCGAGGTGGCGCGGCGCTACGCCGAGACGGCGACGGCGCCGGGGCGGCACTTCCTCGACGACGCGCAGCGCTACGTGCGCGACGAGCTGGAGGCGTGGACGCCGATCATCCGCGCCTCCGGCGCGACGGTGGAGTGAGGCGCCTCACGGCGCGGCCTCGCAGACGAAGTCCCGGAACTTGCCGGCGTCGCTGCGCGGCAGCCCGGCGACCTCCCGCACCGTGACGGCGAAGCGCTCGCCGAACCTGGCGCGTGCCCAGTCGGCCAGCGCCGCGGCCTCCCGCGGCGCGAGGGGGTGCGCCACCTCGACCCGCAGCTCGAGCCGGTCGAGCGCGGTCTGCACGAGCTGGTGCGCGCGCAGACCCGGCGCGGCGGCCAGCAGCGCCGCGAGGTCGGACGAGGAGAGCAGCGGCCAGCGCCGCTCACCGCCCGGCAGGATCAGCATGTCCTGCACCCGCCCGAGGATCCGCCGCAGCACGGGCAGCCCGCGCCCGCAGGGACAGGGCGGCCCGACCTCGGCGGCGTCGCCGATGTCGTAGCGGATCAGGGGCATGGCGAGGTTGTGCAGCGGCGTCACGACGACGCGCCCCACCTCGCCCGGGGCGCAGGGCGTGCCATCGTCCCGCAGCACTTCGAGGAACACCCCTTCCGCCTGGACGTGGTGGTGCGGATGGTCGGGGCATTGCAGCGCGAGGTAGCCGGCCTCGCGGGCGCTGTAGATGTCGGCGACCTTCGCGCCCCAGGCCTCGGCGCAGGCGCCGCGGACATCCGGGGCCAGCGTCTCGGCGATGGTGATCACCTGGCGCAGGCGTGCCGGGCGCACCCCGCGGGCGAGGCACTCGGCCGCGAGGCGCCGCGCGATCGAAGGGTGGGTGAGGAGGTAGTCCGGGTCCTGCCGCAGCAGCCACTCCGCCTGCTGCGCGACCGGCGTCAGCACGTTGAGCGAGACGAGCGGCCCCGTGGCGAAGACGGCGTCGCTCGCGAGGCCCCAGGAGGGCGCGGCGCTTCCGTCCGGCCAGGTCGCCTTGCCCGCGCCGCTCTCGCGGATGGCGGCGAGCCGTCCGCCGAGATCGCGCCGGTGCCAGAGATGATCGCGGAGCGTGAAGCCGTGCCAGATCAGCTCCCAGAGCTGGCTGCGGACGGAGCGCACGGGCCGGCCTGTCGAGCCGGAGGTGTGGATCTCCCGCCACTCGCCGTGCCCGGGCGGGAGTTCCTCGGCCAGCAGGGCTTCGGTGGCGTCGGCCGCCTGGATCTCGTCGCGGCTGAGGACCGGGATGCGGCGCCAGGCCTCCTCCCAATCCGCCCCCTCGGGCAGGTCGGGCGGCACCCGCCCCCGGTAGAAGGGGACGCGCGCGGCCGCGTGGGCGAGCAGCGCCGCCAACTGGTCGCGCTGGCGCGCGCGCAGCCGGGCCGGCGGCCACCACTGGCTCTGCTCCATCTGGAACAGGAGCGCGAGCATCGCGGCGCCGTTCGCCGCCGGGATGGCCGGCCAGGCGATGCCCGGCACGGCGGAGCGGACGCGCGTCTCGGCCGGTGTCTCGGGGGCAGGCACGTGCCGCGTCTCCATCCTGGGCTTCGCCATGCGCAACTCCCCGCCCCCCTGTCACGTTGAACCGGCCGCGATGATCCTGCGCCCAGCCCTGATCAGCGCGGCGATGCTCGGCGTCATCCAGCTCTCGGTGCCCGCCGCCGCCGCGCCGCCCCACCCCGCGCCACCCGGTGGCGAGGGCGCGGACGGCGCCGTCGGCGTCGCCCTGGCC
>JAIEOO010000127.1 GCA_019750475.1 Acetobacteraceae bacterium
CGGCGGCCCAGCACCTCGACCCGCAGGCCGTGGCGTTCCAGCCGCCGCAGCCGGCGCGCGAAGAGTTCCAGCGTCAGGCGGTTGCCGGGCTCGGCGACGAGGCGCCGGGCGAGGCGGGCGCCGCGCAGCGCGGCGCGGAGGCGCGCCCAGGGCTCCGCGAGGGTGCGCGGGTCATCCACCAGCAGCGTGACCGAGCGCGGGCCGGGTTCCGGCGCGCTGCGCAGCGCGTCGAAGCGCCAGGCCCGCAGCGCCGCGCCGGCCGCCAGGTGAAGCGCGGCGTGGCCCGGCAGGCCCCGCGCATCGAGCGCGACGCGGCGCTCCTCGCCGGCGGCCATGCAGGCGGCGCCGACCGCTTCCCATTCCGGCGCGGTCGCGGCCTCTCCGGCCCCGATGAGACGCAGGCGCCGGCCCGCCGCGATCAGGTCGAGCACCTCGTCGCGGCGGCCGGCGAAGCCCCCGGCGCGCGCGGCCGCCAGCGCCTCCTCCGGCGGCGGCTCACCCACGGGCACCGGCCGGATGCGCAGCGCGCGGCGCGGCGCCTCGCGGCGAAGACGCGGCAGCACGCGGTCGGTCCCGGGCTACGCCCCCTCGTGGTGGTCGGCCACCATGCGGTCGAGCAGGCGGACGCCGAAGGCCGTGGCGCCCTTCGGGATGGTCGCGGTGTCCTTCGTGCTCCAGGCCGTGCCGGCGATGTCGAGATGCGCCCAGCGCTTGCCCTGGACGAAGCGCTGGATGAATTGCGCCGCCGTGATCGAGCCGCCGGGGCGGCCGCCGACGTTCTTCATGTCGGCGATGTCGGACTTGAGCTGCTTGTCATAGGCGTCGCCGAGCGGCATCCGCCAGCAGGCCTCGCCCACCGCCTGCCCGGCCGCGACGATGCTGGCCGCGAGCGCGTCGTCGTTGGAGAACAGCCCGGCATGCTCGTGCCCGAGGGCGATGATGATCGCGCCCGTCAGCGTCGCGAGGTCCACCATGATCGCCGGGTCGAACCGGCCGATGGCGTAGTGGATGACATCGGCGAGCACGAGGCGCCCCTCGGCGTCGGTGTTGATCACCTCGACCGTCTGGCCCGAGGCGGTGCGCACCACGTCGCCCGGCCGCTGCGCCGTGCCGGAGGGCATGTTCTCGACCAGGCCGACCAGGCCGACCGCGTCCACCTTCGCCTTGCGGCCGGCGAGCGCCGCCATGAGGCCGACGACGGTGCCGGCACCCGCCATGTCCCACTTCATGTCCTCCATCCCGCCCGCGGGCTTGATGGAGATGCCGCCGGTGTCGAAGGTCACGCCCTTGCCGATGAAGCAGATGGGCTTCGGCGCCTCGCCCTTGCGGGGCCTGGCCGCGCCGTTCCAGCGCATCACGACCATCCGCGGCTCGTTCACGGAGCCCTGGGCCACGCCGAGCAGGGCGCCGAAATTCAGCCGCCGCATCTCCTTGGGGCCCAGCACCTCGACCTCGACGCCCAGCTTCTCGAGGGCGCGGCAGCGCTCGGCCATCTCGGCCGGCGTGAGGACGTTGGGCGGCTCCGCCACCAGTTCGCGGGTCAGGAACACGCCCTCGGCCACGGCCTTCATCGGCGCGAAGGCGGCCTTGGCGGCCGTGGCCTCGCCGGTGGCGAGGGCGAGGCGGGTGAGCTTCGGCTTGTCCTCGGGCTTCTCGGTGGTGCGGTAGCGGTCGAAGCGCCAGCCGCGCAGGAGCGCCCCCATGGCGAGGCTCGCGGCGAGGTGCGCGGGCAGCGTGTCGGCCAGCACCGTCGCCTCGCGCTCCTGCGCGAGCAGCGGCACGGCCTGGCCGCCGGCGGCCTCTGCCACCGTGGCGTTCAGCCCGTCGAGCGCGCCGAGGCCCACGGCGACGAGGCGGAGCGGCGCGCCGCCCTCCGGGGCGACGAAGAGGGTCGCGGTCTTGCCCTTCTGGCCCTTGAAGCCCGCCGCCTCCAGCAGCTTGCCGAGCGTCCCGCCCAGCGCCACGTCGAGCTGCCCGGCGAGACCCGTCAGCGACGCGCCCTCGGCCATCGGCAGCACGACGGCGCCGGTCTTGGGCAGGGCGGGCTTCGCGAAGGCGATCTCGAGCATGGGGCGTCCGTGGCTGTGGTTCACCGCAGGATAGAGCATGATTCCGCCGGCCGGTAACCGGGCGGGCCGCTTGGACAGCGGGGCGGGGCGGGGTTAGACCGACGCCATGGACCCTTCCGCGCTGCTCGACCTCGCCGTCCGCCTGGGCCGTGAGGCGCGGGAGGCGATCCTGGCCGTCCGGCGCGCGGGCTTCGTGGTCGAGCGCAAGGGCGATGCGAGCCCCGTCACCGCCGCCGATCGCCTGGCCGAAGGCATCATCACCGAGGGGCTGCGCGTGACCGGCCTGCCGGTGATCGCCGAGGAAGCGGCCGAGGCCGGCGCGTTGCCCGAGGCGGGCTCGCGCTTCTGGCTGGTGGACCCGCTCGACGGCACCAAGGAATTCGCCGCCGGCCTCGACGAATGGTGCGCCTGCATCGCGCTGGTGGAGGGGGGGCGCGCGACGCTCGGCGTGCTGGCGGGGCCGGGGCGGCTCTATGCCGGCATCGTGGGCGAGGGGGCCTGGGCCGAGGATGGCGACGGCCCGCGCCGCGCCATCCGGAGCCGCGTGCCGCCCGCGGAGGGGCTGACGGTGCTCGCCAGCCGGTCGCATCACAGCGAGACGCGCCACGCCGAGTTCGTCGCCGCGCATCGGGTGGCCCGCGTGGTGCCCATGGGCTCGGCGCTGAAATACGGCGTGCTGGCGGAGGGCGGCGCCGACGTCGTGCCGCGCCTCGGCGGCCGCACGATGGAATGGGACACGGCGGCCGGTCAGGCGGTGCTGGAAGCGGCGGGGGGCGTGATGCTCGACGCCGCGGGCGGCGCGCTGCGCTACGGCAAGCCCGGCTTCCAGAACCGCGGCTACATCGCCTGGGGCCAGCCTCCCGCATGACGCGGCTGCTGCACGACCCGGCGGAGGCCGCGGCGCTGCTGCGCGCCGGCGAGCTCGTCGCCTTCGCCACCGAGACGGTCTACGGCCTCGGCGCCGACGCGCGGAACGGGCGCGCGGTGGCCGGCATCTTCGAGGCCAAGGGGCGGCCGCATTTCAACCCGCTGATCTGCCACTTCCCCGATATCGAGGCCGCCTTCGCGGAGGTCCGGGCCGATGAGCGGGCGCGGCGCCTCGCCGAGCGCTTCTGGCCCGGGCCGCTGACCCTCGTCCTGCCGCGACGGGCCGACAGCCGGGTGGAGCTGCTGGCGGGGGCGGGGCTCGACACGCTGGCGGTGCGGGTGCCGGCGCACCCGCAGGCGCTCGCGCTGCTGCGCGCGGCCGCGACGCCCATCGCCGCGCCCTCGGCCAACCGCTCCGGCCGCGTCAGCCCGACGACCAGCGCCCATGTGCTGGAGGAGTTGTCGGGCCGGATCGCCGCCGTGCTGGAGGGCGGCGCTTGCGAGGTCGGCGTGGAGAGCACGGTGCTGGACCTCTCGGGCGGCGGGGCCGTGCTGCTGCGCCCGGGCGGCGTCCCGCGCGAGGCCATCGAGGCCGAGATCGGGCCCGTCGGCCTGCCGCTCGCCGCCGGCGCGGCGCCAGCACCGACGCTGCGCAGCCCGGGCCTGCTGCTGTCGCACTACGCGCCGACGCTGCCCGT